>CANGEF010000001.1 GCA_947452685.1 Flavobacteriales bacterium
ATGCCGAAGCATCCTTTTCAATAATTTCGATTATAAAAATCAATCTTCTGGGAAGAAACGGTAATCTTCAATTTCAGCTGCCTCACGAAGTGAATTAAACAACGTCGCCGGAGCACTCGCTTTTTGTCCACGCAATTTATCTTTTTTGAAAGAAACGTAGTTGTCTGGACTTTCAACTCGCGTTACATCTGCAGCACGTTGAATAACATACACACCACCTTTTCCTTTGATAGGAGCAGAGATGTTTCCTGTTGGTAAACCGAAGGCAGCACCAATGGCAGCACTTTCAGTTTCTTGAACACCACTGGTAGGAATGTTACGCATTGCCATGGAAAGGTTTTCGAAAGTCATGACTTGACCTGAAACTTTTCCAGCAATTTCTTCCATTGAACTGCCAGTCATCATAGCCATGTATTTTTCAGCTTTCTTCTCTTTAATTACTTCTTGCTTCACGCGATCGTAAACGTTGCGCAAAGAAGGAACTCCTTTTTCTTTGATTTCCATTAAGCAAACAACAACAATTCCATCATCAACAGAAATAGGTTGCGAAATAGATCCTTCTTTGGTTTCAGGATTGTAGGTCCAACCAATAATTTCAGAAGCACTTTGAACACCGCTTACAGCAGTGGCTTCAGGACGAACATTCGGAGAGTAGGTCAATCCACCATAGCTTTCAACAGCACCTGCACGGAAGCTTGCGCTGTCGCTGTGGTTTTGAATGAAATCAACGGCTTTCTGATAAGTGTCTTTTTTAGTTGCAGCACTTGGCGAAATAGGTCTTTCAACTTGTGCGTAGTAAGTCACCGCTTTAGGAGCTCCTTTCTTGGTTACTTCAATCAGGTGCGTTCCGAATTGCGTTTCTACAATTTGAAGGTCGCCTACTTTACCATTGAAACAGGCTGCATCGAATTCAGGAACCATAGCTCCTCTTCCGAACATTCCAAGATCTCCACCTTTAACAGCAGACCCCGGGTCAGTGCTATACTTGGTAGCCATCTCAGCAAAATTCTTTTTGCCTTGAATAACTTTCTTCAAAGAGTCGGCTTTCGCTTTTCCAGCAGCACCTTTCTCTTTGAATAAAATGTGACGAGCTTGAACAGAGTCAATTTCAGTTCCGCGTGAAGTTAATTTAACAACGCGAGCAACACCTCCAGAAACAAACGGACCCATTACACGTCCAAGGCTATCAGTAAAGGCTTGTGAATTGAATGGCTCTGGGAAAGTTCCAAGTGCGTATTTAACTTTTGCAAAGGCAGGATTACCCGAGTTCGCAATAGCGAAAAGAGAATCTGCTTTCGCTGTTTTAGAGGCTTTGAATCCAACAGCAATAGTTTGAAGACTCTCAAGAGTAGCAGCACTATCTGAAGCGCTCGTAACCAAAGGAATGCGTACGTATGAAATCGTGCGGCTTCTTTCCTGTTTGAAATCGCGATCGTTTTTGTGTTCGTTGTAGTAGTTCTCAATGTCATCATTCGAGAATGAAATTTCACTCTCCATAATTTGAGCGTAAGGCTTAACAACGTAAACTATTGCAGCTTTGTCGTTCGACTGGTGGAACAAACTCTTTGCATCCAAAGAGTTTACATAGGCACCTGCACCTACTAAAGCATCGTACTTTTCTTTCAAGCGCTTTTCAATAACCAATCTTCTGTATCCAGTGAACAGGTTAGGCTTTTCAGTTTCCATTTTCTTGAAACTTTCACGCATCTGCTCTTTGAATGGCAACGAGTCTTGTCCTTGGTAGAACGTGCTTTTTACGTAAGAGCTTAAGAAGTTACCGAAAAGAATTTCATCCAACTCTTCATCAGTTACCATTAAGCCTAAGCTTTGGTACTCGGGTTGAAGAAGGGTGTTTTCAATTAAGTTGTTCCATACATCGTTTTCCAAACCGTGGGCTTGGCTGTTGTTGTAACTGAACAATTCAGACTGCTCTTGAAGCATAGCTCTCCATTGGTCTTGCTTAATGCTCTCGCCATTAATTACACCAACTTTATCTGATGGGCCACCGAACATAGCCATTACAGCATCATACGGTATTAAGAAGCCGACAATACCAATGCCGACTAGGGCTAGTACTAGCCATCCTTGTTTACGAAGGGTTGAAATCATTGCCATAGTTATGGACTATAAAAATTAGGAGTGCGAATATCGGAAATTTGCTCGAAAATTCCTTGTTTTTTTTTAGGTAGGGTTAGCTATTTGTCAATTCTTCAATATTTTGAAGCTGAACTAGCTTAATCTGACGCTCATTAACGGCGAGAATAGTGAAGCGGTAACGGTCAATAACGAATTCCTGATTGACCTCGGGAAAACCTTGATGGAAGTTTAGAATAAGTCCGCCAAGCGTGTCGTACTGTTCTTCATTTTCGGGAAGTTCCAATTTGTATTTTTCATTGATGTAATGAACATCAAGTCTTCCAGCGAATTCATACCAGCCTTTAGATACTTCGCGCTCCACGTTGTCTATGGTGTCGTGCTCGTCTTCAATTTCACCAAAAATTTCTTCAATAATATCTTCAAAGGTTATAAGTCCGCTGGTTCCACCGAATTCATCTACCACCGCAGCAACACTTTTTTTCTGGCTCCGAAAAATCTTTAAAATCTCATTGGCCGCCATGGGTTCTGGAACAATGGCAATTGGACGAAGAATTTCTTTGATCTCTTTCGGATTTTTAAAGAAGTCGCTGAAATGAACATAGCCGATCAGTTGGTCTATGTTTTCACGGTAAACAATGATTTTAGAAAGTTTCGTTTCAATAAAAAGAGCCTTGGCTTTCGCAATGCTTTCGGCAATGTCAATGGCCACAATTTCATTCCGAGGCAACATGCAATCACGCGCCTTCAACAAAGAAAAATCAAGTGCGTTTTGAAAGAACTGAATCTCAAGGTCTAGCTCTTTCTGCTGAGAATTAGCTCCTGTAAAGCCTTCCAAATAGTGGTTCAAATCTGTTCTTCCGAAAACCACATTTTGTTCTTTGGGCGAATTCCTGAACAGCATGGAAATAATCCACTCGCTAACTTTCGTTACACTGTATGCGAAAACAAACAAGATCGCGTACCAGATAGCAATGAGCGGTGAAAGACGAAGCAGCCACTTGTTCGGTTGAGAGGAAAGCAGCGCTTTCGGAATGAATTCACCAAAAATTAAAACCACCAAGGTGGAAACGATGGTCTGAAAAATAAGCACTCCGTAATTTCCAATGGCTTGATCTAATTGGGGGAAATTCGTATCAAGAATGTTGGTCAACACATCTCCGAAAACTATTCCATAAATAACCAAGGAAATGTTATTTCCAACCAGGAGCATGGCTAAAAATATTTTTGGTTTCCCAACAAGCGAGGAAAGAATGGAAGCACCAAAGACACCTTGCTTTTTGTCTAACTCAATTTTTAATTTGTTGGAAGTGAGAAACGCAATTTCAACACCTGAATAAAAGGCGCATCCGACAAGGGTACCAAGAATAATGAATATCTGAGATGCTTCTAAATTACCCATTGTTCTTGTTCATTCTGCGATACATGCCTAAACGAAAGAGGAACCACATGAGTGCAATTCCAGGAATAAATAAATTGTCGGCACCTTTATCCCAACCTACTTGCGAGATCATGTAAAGGGCATAACCAAAAGAGGCAACCACCACTATGGCCCAAGCCACTAACACTATTTTATTTAAATTATTCATTGTTCTGGGTGTCAAAGTTACCCGATGTTTGGTTTATTTCATAATTGGAAAATGAACCGTTGCTTCGCAACCCCGTTCCTTCAAGCACGCTGTTCTCGGAAGTTATTCGAACAAAATTCGGCGTGTAAACTAAGTCAGAGTCTAAATAAAAGGTAAGCGAAGTTGTCTCTAATTTTTCTTTTTTCCAGTTTTCTAAAACAAGGTCTCCCTTGGTCCAGAGGATGTTGCTTTTTTGAGAAAAGATGGCTTCGTTGCCTTTCATGGTGCCGGTGTATTCTCCAAGTGAATCGAAGAACTGAATATAGAAAGACTTCGGAGCAATCAAATAAGAGCTGTCACTCACGTATTGATCCAATTGAACGGCGTAAATTTTAGTTCGAATTACACCATCGCTGGAGTAGCTGAAGCATGAGTTGAAGGTGCTTTGAACAGGAACAAGTTTGGGGTCAGTAATCGCCTTGATTTCTGAAATTTCATTCTGACAACCTGCCAAAACGAACACAACCGCAAATGCGATAGCTATTTTCCTGAAGGGGTTAATCATACTTTCTCTGCACGAACCAACGCTCGAACGGATGAAGTTTAAAACCAATAAGGAATGCGGCGTAGTTCTCTTTGGTTGCAATTTCAGTTGCGTTGCCGTAAGTTCCGAATTCTGCAGAAATGCAAAGCGTGCTGGTGGTTTTGGAAGAACGCATGGGCATTTGCAGTCCGCATGTAAACGCTTCTTGAACAATGTTGTTTCCGTTAATTCCAACATAGGTATGAGCAGACTTAATACCAACGCGATAGGTGCAGGCACCGAAGTAATTGTTTTCTCCACCGTTGGCATTGGGTATGTATTCAAGTCCCAATCCAATGTTTTTCGAATTGTGAAAGCTTTGTGTATTTACTTGAACAAGCGAGTTGAGATTTTCAACAGACTTCCAATCTTGTTCGCGATAAGAAGCACTAAGCGAAAGGGTTCCCGATTTTTTAAACTCATGGGTTACGGCTGCTCCCAATTGAATGCGTTGAGGAAGCACAAACGACAGTTGAGTATACGTGGTGTCTAAAATGGTGTGCACCGCCAACTCTACGCCCGAAACAGTCCGTGTAGATTGACGAATGTCTTGAACCTTCGGGTTAATGTTGTTTTGTAATTCGTATGTTCCAGCTAAATGGAACCAAGTAGAGCGAGTAACTTTTCCAGCTGCTTTTCTTTGATGAATAGGGAAGGAGTAATGCGCTCCAAAAGTAAAGTTCGCGTCTGAAATAGACTTGCGATTGGTAAACTTGCTATTGAACACCGAAGTGTTATCGAAAATAATTCGGTCTACTTGTAAAATAGAACCGAAACGGAAATTCAAATTCGTTCCAACGGAAAGGGTGTGCGTTCGGGCATGCGTGCTGTCTGCATGAAGAATAAACGTTCGAGCAAATCCCATTTGAACTTTGTTAATTCCACCTTCCCCCGAATAGCTATATTTTGCTCGAAGGCTGTCGTTAATGGTTGTTACATTTGAGAACTGATACCCGACAACGCTTTCCGGAGTAATGCCCATAGCAAATCCCCATTTGCTTCCTGCACGTTTAAATCCAAATGCAATTTCGCCTACCTGACCACCCAAGTAGTTGGTGTGTCCGTTTGTTGAAAGTAATTGCGAACTTTTCGCAAAAACACTGCCTTGAAACGTCGTTTCAGCGAACAATGCAAACGAAGCAGGGTTCGATAAATTCACGCCAGAGAAATCCGGTAGAGCAATAGACGCGTTCCCCATGGAAGAATAACGCGGATTAAAACCAATGTCTGTTAACCCAATTCCGAATCGCGAATACGGAGAGTTTACAGGAATTTGAGCTTGCATGCGCATGCACATTGCCGAAATCAAAATAAGAAAAATAGCTTTAAGATTCATTCGCACAAGAGATGGCATACAATCCAATTAATGTTAAATTCAATTCTACAAAGATGCGGTAATTCAACTGTTTCGCAAAATGCTGTGCATCGGTTCCGGTAAATACGACCGTAATTTCAGACATTTCAGACATTGCATATTCAATATAGCCCTTCAACTCTGAGAGTATTCCAAAGTTCACGCTGCTAAGCATGGCGCCTTGGGTAGAGTTGTCAAACTGCTTGGTAGTTTCGGTTAATTCAAGAAACGGCAACTGCCCTGTGTATTCATGCATGGCACGCAATCGAGCTTGTGCACCAAGGGAAATAGCGCCGCCCAGTAATTCGTTGTTTCTTCCAATGGAATAGGTGATGCACGTGCCGAAGTCAACCACGAGCGATTCATTTTTACCGAATAAAGATGTTGCCCCGGCCACATTAGCCAAACGATCTTTTCCAGCAACACCAGTGGTGTAACTGTAGGTTGGATAGTTTTCATTTGGAAGCGGTTGGCAGAAAGTGAAACGAGCTAAAAAAGATTGTTGCTCCGAATCGCTTCGAACAGAAGAATAAAAAAAAGGAATAGGATGTTTCGCGCTTAATTGATTAAGAACGATTTCTGCAATTTCATCAGGAATTTTTCCAGATTCACACAGGATATCGTTTTGGAAAAGACCCCATTTAATAGAGGTGTTTCCCTGATCTAAAACAATGCAATTCATGGGGTGCAATTAGTTTTTAAGAACCGTTACCAGCCCTCTTCTTTCATGCAGAACACCGCGGCCATCTTTCACAGTAATGTAATAGACGTATGGGTTTTCATGAACATAATCCCCATTCATTTGACCGTCCCACTTTTCTGAAAGCTTCGTTGTTTCGAAAATATAATCGCCCCAACGACTAAAAATATTCATCGAATATTTAGTGGTGTCGGCAAACGAGATTACAGGAAAAAAAAGGTTGTTATTGCCGTTAATGACCATGGCATTCGGAACCCAAATGAGCGGCTCTTGATCCAAACATTTTTTGTTGCTGTATGCTGAAAATGTTTCTCCAGGAAAATAACTAATCGGCTCTGAATTCGCTTGAATACGGTAACAGAATTGTCCTTTGGACGCAATGAACGGTTCCAAATTATCTGAAAAAGCAAGATGAATTGAATTGGTAGAAAAGGCTTGAGTCTCAGCACCGCCATCTACAGCACGCAAAACCAAGTATTCTAGCGAACCATTTTCCCAATCGCCGTATTCAGACCAGAGCAGATTATTCACCAGAAGATCGGAGAGGTTCTCGCCACGCAAGCGAATGTTTCGACCCGTATTCGTGGTGTCAATGTAATATCCACATGGGTTTTGAACAATAACCCTGTAATCGTAAATAATGTCATCTGAATTGACGTCGGTATCGGTAAAAACAACATTCGTTGCAGACAGAGTAATATCCATGTGGTATTCCCAATCGTAAGGTGCATATAAATTTTTACGTTGAAGGATATACTTATGAGGCACCGCAGTTGATTCTGTTCGAACCGTTATTTCAATATTTTTTGCAGCGTTTACACTTACTGAAGTGATGTAGTTTATTGCGGGCGGATTGGGGTAAGATACATTTATGGTTTGAATGTTCGATGATGAAACAGCTCCGGTATTTGAATACCCGACTACGCCGTAATAATGCATGCCCGATGAAATGGTATTGAACGCGTGTACACCCTGAAGCAGTGTTCCATCTACGGTGTCTACCGGTGTGAAATTAACGCCATCTGTGCTGTGAACAACAACGTAATAATCAACGCCCGAATTCCATCCCGAATAGGCGCTCCATGAAAAATCTATGCTGGTGTCACACAAAGTATAGCTCGAAGGATTTAGAAAGATTGTGCAGTTGCAGACGCTTCCGGTTGGACTGGTGTTCGGACTAGGAGGAGTTCCGGAATAGCAGGTGTCAATGGCTGAAAGTAAATAACATTCAGGTCCACTGCTTGGTGTAGAAAGTAGATCGCTAAACAAGGTGTTATTTATTCCAAATACAGTGTCAATTAAATTCACTGTTGAGCCGTTACAGGCGTAAACAATGTATCCATCGGTATCACCAGAAGTATTGACATTCCAATTTAATTCTGCTAAACCGGTCACTGGATTAACCGTAACACTTGTTATGGTTGGAATGGCAGGTGCGGTCTGATCGTTAAAAATTCCACCAGCGATGTTACTTGCGAAATCGCAGTTGGGAAGTCCCGTGTATCTAATTTGAAAATTAAGTTGCTCTCCACAAACGGTCACCTCATAATTTGAAGTCGTTGCTGTTCCAGGAAGTGTTGAAACTTTATTCCACACTCCTGCTGGATATTCTAGCCAGACTTCCGCATTTACCGCGGCCTGCCAAGCGGCATTGTTTGTGGGTGTGTTCCATTGAAGGTTCACAAATCCAGGAGGAGATACAGACGCGGAGGCAGTTAGAAAAGTGCTGCAAAAGGTAGATGAATTGGAAAAGGTCGGAGTGCCTGCAATATTGTCTTCGGTTTGAATGTAGACACAACAAGATTGGCTTAACGCATTAGCACCGGCGAAGACATAAGTTCCCGATAAGTTAGTTGATTGGGTTACTTCTGAAAAAGTCCCTGCAGCATTTGAAGCAAAAATATGATTGGTTACAAACGTAGCAGGGTTGGAAGAAGTGTACCAAGAAATACTTAAAGCGTTTCCTTGAACTTCAAGGCAAGTAAGGGTTGCAGACGATTGCCCTTGGATGTTCACAGTCCAAAGAAAAACGAACGACAGCACACATGCTAAGATAATTTTCCCTTTCATTGTTATTGAAGAGTGCAAAAATAGGCCTTCGGTTGCATAGATGGCCAAATTCAAACGGAATTAAAATGAAATATTGCCTACTGCCTTTTGTGCCACTTGAAATTCGGCAATGGTTTGCTCAATAACCTCTTGAGCAGACACTATTCCTTTAATTCTTGCACTCACCTGCCCAATCTCTAGTTCTCCCTCTTCCAGATCTCCTAGAGACATGCCTTTTTTCGCTCGTCCTCTTCCAAGTAGTTCTTTCAATTCTTCAATGGATGCTCCCGATTCATAGGCGGCTAGCACTTCTTGGTAGAACGGACTGTTCAGCAAGCGAACGGGAGTTATTTCATGAAGGGTAAGCTTCGTGTCTCCTTCCTTTGCCTGCAAAATTGCGTTTTTGAAATTATCGTGTGCAGCAGATTCATGGGTCATGACAAACCGGGAACCCATCTGAACTCCTTGAGCCCCGAGAGACATAGCTGCCAGCATACTTTTTCCACAAGAAATTCCACCGGCTGCAATAACAGGAATGGAAACCGTTTCAACAACATTTGGAATTAAACAAAGTGTCGTTGTTTCCTCTCTTCCATTATGTCCACCCGCCTCGAAACCCTCGGCTACAACAGCGTCTACGCCTGCTTCTTGGGATTTTAATGCGAAGGAACTGCTGCTAACAACATGGGCCACTTTTATTCCTGAAGCCTTGAGGCGTTCGGTGTATTTTTTCGGGCTTCCTGCCGAAGTAAAAACGATGGGAATGCGATACTTTTCAATCAACGAAATGTGCTCTTCAATGTTCGGATAAAGCAAGGGAAGGTTTACACCAAAAGGCTTGCTTGTTTGCTGAAGGCAGGCCTTAATTTCCGCTTCAAGTTGATCTGGATACATGGAACCAGCGCCCAAAAGCCCAAGTCCACCCGCATTGGAAACGGCGCTTACCAAATTCGCTCCCGTGCACCAAATCATTCCCCCTTGAATAATGGGGTACTTGATTCCAAAAAGTTGACTGACTGAATTCATGTTGAAATTTTCTCCAAAAATGCGAAAAACAATTGAGTGACGGAAATTGTTGATTATCTTAGCGAACGACTTTACCCAAAATGAAAAAAATAATATTCTTTCTTAGCTTGGTTTTAGCCCTTCTCTCCAACACCTCATCGGCTCAATATCGTTGGGATTACGGATTGAAAGTGGGAGCCTCGAATTATTTAGGAGACATAGGTGGGAAAAACCTACCTCGTCGCGACTTCGTTGTAGATATGCACTTGGTTTCAACCCGCGTATCTACCGGGGCTTACTTCCGATACAAGGTCAACAAACGACTAGCCTTTTCGGGAAACTTCGATTGGATACGAATCTCGGACAGAGATGCATACTCGACCTACGCTCCGCGTCGTGCGCGCAATGCGAACTTTAGAAATGACTTATTGGAATTGGGCGGACGTGCTGAAGTAACCATTTGGTATGACAACGATGTAGGAAACAAAGGATATTATAATCCAGATTTTAAAGTCTTTTTGTTCGCGGGTCTAGCTGGTTATTCTTCTAATCCGAAAGGGCAGATTTACACCAATGGTCAAGTTCAATATGGTGGCGAGTGGTTCTCTCTTCGCGATTGGAAAACAGAGGGACAATCAAAACCTTATGCTCGTTACGGCATGGCTATCCCGGCAGGTATCGGAGCGTACTTCACCTATAACAAAAAATGGAGAGTGCAGTGGGATCTGAGTTGGAGAACTGTATTCACAGATTATTTAGATGATCTTTCAACCACCTACGCAAATCCACAAGACGAGAAAGCGCAGCAGTTCGTAAACGGACAAACTTACCAAGCCTTGTTGGATGGATTGGTTGCAGATAACCCGCAGTATACGTCTGCTGATTTATACATAGATAATT
The DNA here is from genome assembly GCA_947452685.1 of Flavobacteriales bacterium. GTDB lineage: Bacteria > Bacteroidota > Bacteroidia > Flavobacteriales_D > Sanyastnellaceae > CAIZGX01. The sequence goes on from CANGEF010000001.1 coordinate 10,254, forward strand.
TCCGTTATGTAGACGGTGCGGTTAGACAAGCTCCACGTGGAGATGCAACGCACAACGATAGCTACCTAACCACACAGTTAACCGTAACACGCGTAGTTCGTGGAAGATCGAGCTTCTACAAATCGAAGTATAGTTACATGAAAGGAAAACCAGGCGTTAGAAAATCAAGAGCGAAGTTCTAATCCTCAGAAATATTGAATCAATTTAGAAAGTGGTTTACGCAATAGCGTGAACCACTTTGGTTTTAGGCCATTTATTTTCCAGGCCAAACGATCCTCTCGATTCGCACGAATGCGATTCTTCAAACTAACATTGCTCACACCGCCAGCGCGCATGTGAATCATTACTTTCGGAAGGTGCTGCGCGCTGCACGATTCTTTAAAAAGAAAGCGAAGCATGAGCTCATAATCTGCCGCACTTTTGAATTGCGTGTCGAACAGTCCGAATTTTTCGTAACAAGATTTCTTCACAAAAAAAGTAGGATGCGGTGGCATCCATCCTTTTAAAAAATTCTTTCTTAGATAAGCTCCACTGCGCCATTTGCGAACAATTTTAGATGTGTCAACCGGATCTACATAATTCAGATCACCATAAAGGCAATCTGTTTCATGTGATTGGAAAGCGCGTACAACATTCTCTATGACATCATTCGAACAGTAAAAATCATCGCTATTCAAAACCCCAATAATATCTCCAGTTGCAAGGGCTAACCCTTTATTCATGGCATCATAAATACCTTTGTCTTTTTCGCACAAAAACTTCGTCACAACCCCTTGCGAAGCTCCTTCGGAACGACCTTGTGAAACATCTTGAAATAGGCCCTCCGGGAGGTCTTGCGAAGCACCTTCGGAACGACCTTGTGAAACATCTTGAAATAGGTCCTCCGGAAGGTCTTGAGAAGCATCTTTCGTAGAATCTAGAAATTGTTTCACAATTTCTATGGTTCCATCCGAAGAATTTCCATCTACAACAATATATTCAATGTCTTTATAAGTTTGCTTCTGCACGGAAGCAAGGGTATCTCCAATGGTACGTGCGCTATTGTAACTAACAGTGATTATACTAACCTTCATGAAATTAAAAATTTCGGCCAATCATAAAGGTCAAGACTTGGTTGTAGTTTCCTTTTTCGTAGTATGAATTTGGATTCGCGAAATTGGGTGAAGGTCGAGTAGGGATAACACTCGTCGAGAATTTTCCTTCAATGAACAGATGATCGCCCAATTGCAACAGGGCTCCAACACAAAGTCCAACTTCATAATTTCGGAACGGTGGGGTGACCGGATAGGGTAATTTATTTGCTAGGATGTCTTGCTTGATAAGCCTTCCATAATATAACCCAGTGGTTAAAGTTATTGGTCCGTCTTGGAAGGCGAGCTGCACGGGTACTTCAATGTATTTGAGGCGGTAGGCGAAAGAGACAAAATTGATGGTGTCTTGTTTGGTGCGTGATCCTTTTTCCGTGTAATACAATCCAATGCGCAAGGCCCTTTTTGAGGATAGTGGCGCGTTAACATAAGCTCCGCCAGATAAACCGAATTTATGCCAACCACCTAAACCATCTCCGCTTATTTGAGTAGTTGTCATGCCGAAGGCCAAACCTGCGTTAAAAGCTTGTTGGGCCTTTACAGAGATTGAGCACAAAGCAAAAAAAACAAAAAAGGCTTTAGTTAATTTCATACTCAATTGCGTTTAATACAGCGTGGGTATTGGCATCAACTAAATATCCAATAACGGTCATGTTTGTAAGGGTCCAGATGCTTTTTAATGGAATGGTAAAACTAGTTGTCGTCGAGAGGCCAGCAGCAGGATTACTTGCGATCTGATTTCCCATAGGTTCAGAAACGTTCGTCCGCAACACGTGCATGTGCACATAGTTTTCAATTTCTGCGGGTGTTTGGCTGTAATCTTCTTGTGCACTAACGAGGTTGCTTTCCACCAGAAGCACAACAAGGTTTACATTACCAGTGTATGATTCTAAAAACTGTGCATTCATGTGAATATTGAAAACATTGTCTGCGCTCACATATTGGCAATTTGCTTGCATTGCAACGGGAGTAGATACATTCATTTCGCTCGTAACAATGTCTTGCCAACTTCCAGGGTTTGCAGGATCTAGATATTCGAAATGAGCAAGGCCTTGAAGGCGATCTATGCGAGCAGTAGGGTTGAATCCACCGTTCAATTGAGACCAGTAAAGGTTTCCTGCTGGGGTGTTGTAATCGGTTTGAAAAAGTGTGCCTCCAACTTCAGCTAAAGAGCCGGCGTGAATACCAACAGTTACCATTCGTTCGCCTAGAGCAGAGTCTAATTGCAAAGCGAGGTAGGTAGATGGTGGACAGAATCCACAGAGGTGTCCTGTAAATTCTTCAAATAACACATTTCTTTCAGCAGCAGTTACAGTTGAAAAGCTAGGAACAGCGCCGTAAAGATCTTCGCGGTATTTGTTTTTCGCAACGGTAACCGGATTTTCAAGACGGTCACATGCTGCGAATGAAAGGGCAAAAGCCAAAAGATAGAGTGAAGTCTTTTTCATGTTAAAAACTTGCTGTGTACATTAATTCAAATCCATTCGTAGCGGGAACCGCGCGACAAACACCGCCTATGCAAAACACACCTTGTCTGCGCTTTCCGTAACCCAAGGTTAATCGGTGTGAACCGTTAATGTAACCTACAGTTCCAAAGAGGTAGTGTATGCGTTTTTCTTCTGAAGGATTTCCATAGTTGTATTGGTCTACCAATCCCAACGTCCAATGGGGTGAATGAGAGAATTCGGCAACAACCGTTGCCCAATCTCCTTTGTCTTGCTTGGTCTGGAGCCCTTGTAATTCCAGGTGAAGATTGTCTTTCGGAGTGAACTTGTAATTCAGTTCAACCACTTCAATATTCGCGTAAACAATTCCTTTGAAGTCATTCGTAACCGGGGTAACGAGTGTGTTAAATTCCAAGTAGTAATAGGTAAATGCTGAAGAGAATTTTTTGCTGATTTTTTTCTTCACTTCGAAATTGAAATCACGAACATATTTCGTTGGACCGAATTTCAGAGAGTTAATTTGGTAGGCATCGGTATAAGCTTGAATTCCGGTAAGCCTTGTTGTGTCTAATCCATTTGCGGCTGCAAAGTTTACAGAGATTTGTGTTCCATATTTTCCGCCGAATTTGGTTCCTTTTTTAAAGCTATAAAAAATCTCACCCATAAAACTAACTTCTCCCTTCAATGGAGTAGCATATGGATAAAGCGTAGATGCTAGGTTGTAGGTGTGCTGTTTAGTTATGGAAGGGAGATAGTTGGTTGGCACATCGAAGAGCTTTAGATTGCGGTCTCCTCGAAAACTCATATTGTCTATGAATTTCACTGCCGAATTAATTCCAAACCCACTTCCACTGTAAGAAGCATTCAAGAAGAATGCTTTTCCCTTTCTGTAGATATAGGCGTTATCTGCACTCGGGTCATTTATTTTTTGGGCATATTCAGCGGAGACAGCAAGAGCCTTCCGATTCAACTGAAAGCGAACAGCTGAATTTGAAACGTTGTTTGGAGTTAAAAAAACAAGTGAGTCTACAAAACGTGTATCTCCATTTTGATATCGACTAACGAAGCTGGCGCCCAATGTGAGTTGTGTAGGTTTTTCAGCAAGCCCTTTAAAGATGGAATTGATGTTGAATTCGGCATCACTGCCTCGAATAATGCCATCTGCATTGGTTGATCGGCTATCGAAATCAAGTCGTTGACGACCATAAATACCTTTGAGGGTAATTCCTTTTTTCGGCGTAATAATGAGTCGAGCACCATCAAGGGCATTGTCAATTCCAAGGTTCGGCTCCCAATAGGTACGAAGCGTCAGTCCATTTCCAAATTGCTCGTAGAAATTTCCGATGGTTACGTTGAAAATACTGTCTTGGTATTGAACGAAACGGTTTCCGATACCAGTTCCTTTATACCGGTTTTGGGCACTGAATCCTTGAATGGCATTGTTGTAGGTTTCGAAACGCATGCCCGCTCTGAAACCTCCTTGGGTGTACATTAAATTTCCAAAACCATTTATTGCTGTAGTGGCAGGCGGAACGGTTGCCCCAATTAAACTGTCTTCACTGTACTGTTGCGAAAGGAATTGGAAGTTACCGTGTAACTGTCCAGGATTTTTTGGGTCGCCTTGGGCATGAACTGTATAAGCAAATACAATTAAGACCGAGAATAAGAGTAGCTTTTTCATTCGAATCATTGAGCTTCGAAAATACGTCGCAATCGGAAATAAAAAAAGCCCTTTCGGGCTTATAAATGCAAAGAGTGAAATTACTTTTTCAATTTAAGCAGTTGCTCGTGCACTTCTTCCTCATCTCCATCGGCATAATTGTTATGTTGCCAAACAATTTTCCCAGTTCCGTCTATCAAGAATGTGTGAGGCACATTGTTCACTCCCAATGCTTGTGCAAATTGTTTGTTGCTGTCTAAAAGAATTTCATAAGGCCACATCACGCTGCTTACATATGGTGCCACGCGCATGACTGAGCGTTGATCATCAATGGAAACGGCTATGATTTTTACCCCCGTTTCCGCTTGCCACTCTTCATATAAATCCAAATAGTTGTTCAATTCCTTTTTACAGGGGCTGCACCACGTGGCCCAAAAGCAAATCAAAGTGGGTTTGCCATCTTGAGCAAGATTAGCTGTGTTAATGGTTTTTCCGTTTAAATCTTTCAAGGAGATACTAGGCAAAGATTCTTGTGCCGACATACCCAAAGAAAAAAGCAAGAAGAAGAGTGAAATAGAAAGGCGCATAAAAATATTTTTTTTAAAAGTAAAAAACTTTAGCCAATGACTGTACCAAAAAAAAAGAGCCGACGCATCGTCGGCTCTTCTTCCTTGAAAATCAAGATTATTTTACAGAAACACGAACAGTGTTAACAGTTCCGTTGATAGTTACATTCAACATGTAAACACCAGCAGAAAGGTTAGAAACATCTAAACGTGAAGTGTAGTTTCCAGCAGCTTGGCTACCAACATACTGAGTCATTACACGCTCTCCAAGAACGTTGATAACGTCAACTGTAACAACGCTGTTGTTAGTTAATCCGTAAGCAACATTGATGAAATCGTTAGCAGGGTTAGGATAAACGCTAACACCAGCAGAAAGATTTACTTCTTCGATTCCAACTACAGTAGTTACGTTAGCAGGAGCAGTAGCAGATGAGAAGTTGTAAGTACCGTCGTAGTTCCACAAAGTAGAAACAGTAGCACCGGCATCATTCACAGTAGTAGCAATCATGTGACCGTTTGCAACACCACCTGTGTATTGCAACTCGTAGAAACCATCTCCGTAAGCATCAGCAGCTGAGAATGTATAACATCCAGTTGCAGGCAAGAAAATATCAACCAATTTGCTAGAGTAAGCAGCAGGTACCGGAGCAACGCTGTAATCAGCAGAAGCAACTACGTTTCCAGCATCATCGTTTACAACCCAAGAACTTTCTTGAGGGTATCCGTCAAACAACACATCAATTTTCATGTGAGTAGTACCGTCAGCAGCGAAAGCAATCGCAGCAGAAGTAGCATTGTTCGAAGTGTTGTCATCAGCAGATGTAATGCTAATGTTCAAAGTTGTAGGTCCAGTTAATACAGCAGTACCAACGTTTACAGTCTGAACAGCATACGTAGCAAGGTTTCCAGTCCAGTTGAAAGTCAATGGAGTAGTACCACCAGTTACAGTTATTGTGCAAGCAGTCAATGGAGTAGTACCATTGTTTTGGATTGTTACAGCAACATCAACGTTTCCGCAAGTAGCCATATCTCCGTTGTAGCTCAACATAGATGGATCGTTAGTTTGGAAAGCTGGAGGAGGACACTCAGCAAGAGTAGCATACAAACCAGCACCATTTAATTGACCAACTTCAGTTACAATACGGTTAGGGCAAATGCGGTAGATTGTAGGGAAGTAACCAATTGAGTAGTTAGCATCGATTGGGTTGATTACAGCAGCAGCTGGGTTAGCCATTGGGAACTGAATAGCAGCAGAACCTGTTGGGTTTAACCAGTTACCTTGTGTGTTCGTTCCAGTACCAGCCATATCAGCATCGGTAGTAGCACCATCACCATCTAACCAAATAACCATTACTTCGTCAGTAGTAGTTGCAGATACTCCAGGAGCACCAGCAGGTCCGTGGTTTACATACAAATCATCCAATGCACCGGTGTTGTGGAAGTTCCAACATGGTCCGCACCATGTTGCAGATACGTCAAGGTATACAGTGTATCCTTGATCCAAATAGTTGTACAAGTTGTGCGAAACACCGAATTGGTCAGTGATTGTGAAATCTTGACCATACGATCCAGCAGGCAACTGAGCGAAAGACATTGTCGACGACATTACGGCAACAACCATCAATAGTAGAGCTTTTTTCATGTGATTAAATTATTAATAGGTTTACTTTAGGGCAACGAATATAAAGAAATATTTCGCCCAATTACTTTTTATATCTTTGGGAAATGAAAAAAAATCTTCTCTTTTTTGGATTGGCGCTTTCTTTTATTGGCGCATCAGGACAAAGCATGGCCTTAGTTAATCCGGTCGCTCAAGTAATTGGTGACGCTACAACCCTTACTGGTGCTGGAGAAATGGTTGCCGAATGGCCAGTTACCAACATCTCGAATTCAAGCATTTCGTTGAAATGCAGTCGCACGGTAATTTCAGCCGTTGCAGGCACTTCCAACTATTTTTGCTGGGGAGTTTGCTTCGGAGAAACAACCAATATCTCTTTGGTATCTCAAACGATTCTTCCAAGTGATACGAACCATACTTTTTATGCGCATTACAAGCCCCTTGGAAACCCTGGCGAAACACTCATTAACTACTGTTTCTTCAATACAACAAATCCGAGTGATCAAGCCTGTCAGACTGTTAGTTTCTGCTATGAATCGACTTGTCCAATGGAGGTAACCGAACAGAATGCAACGAAATTTGAATTGGTGGGAAGCAATCCTTTGAAAGGCTTAAGTTTCATCAATTATCAAATGCCTTTAGGCGTTACCGAGGGGCAGTTGTTCATTACGAACATGCAAGGGGAATTAGTGAAGAAGTCGAATGTGAGAGGCCATTCAGGAAGTATCTTGTTGAATGCACAAGATTATGCAACAGGCGTCTATCAATTCACCCTAATTACTTCGAAGGGGAAAGAAACGATCCGAATAGTTGTAGAATAATTCCACAAAGATGTTAGCTAGGACAACCTCGATTTTCGAGGTTGTTTTATTTTTGCAAACCCAAACAAAGAACATGAAGCAAATTAAGAGGAAAGAAGCACTCGATTACCACGAGTTAGGAAGGAAAGGAAAGTTGGAAATTGTACCAACAAAACCCTACAGTACTCAGCGCGATTTAGCTTTGGCGTATTCACCAGGAGTTGCAGAACCGGTTAAGGCTATTGCTGAAAACATAGACGATGTATACAAGTATACAGGTAAAGGAAATTTGGTTGCGGTTATTTCCAACGGAACCGCCATTCTAGGTCTTGGGAATCTTGGTCCTGAAGCAAGCAAACCTGTCATGGAAGGAAAAGGTATGCTCTTCAAAATATTCGCAGATATCGATTCAATTGATATTGAAATGAAGGCAACCGAAGTAGATGATTTCGTGAACACCGTCATCAATATTAGCCCAACCTTTGGCGGAATTAACCTGGAAGATATTAAAGCGCCAGAGGCTTTCGAAATTGAAGAACGACTGAAGGAAGCGCTTGATATTCCAATCATGCACGACGATCAGCACGGAACAGCAATTATTTCAAGTGCCGCTTTGTTGAATGCATTGGAAATAGCTGGAAAGAAATTAGGTGATATTAAAATAGTTGTTAGTGGCGCCGGTGCAGCTGCGTTGAGTTGCTTAAACACCATGATAGGTCTCGGTTTAAATCCTGCGAATATTCGCATGTTCGATTCGAAGGGGCTTATCAATACCTCACGTGAAGACATAGACCACAGAAAGAAAAGATTTGCAGTAGACTCGAACGAGAAATCGTTAGCAGAGGCTTTAGTGGATGCAGATGTGTTCCTTGGACTTTCGCAAGGAAATATTGTTTCGCAAGAGATGATAGTATCCATGGCAAGCAATCCGGTTGTGTTCGCTTTGGCAAATCCAGATCCTGAAATTCCGTATGAGGAGGCCATGGCCGCTCGTCCAGATGTTATTATGGCAACGGGTAGAAGTGACCATCCGAACCAAGTGAATAACGTGCTTGGTTTTCCATTTATCTTCAGAGGGGCTTTAGACGTTCGCGCTACGAAGATTAACGACGCCATGAAGTTGGCGGCCGTTAAGGCTTTAGCAGAATTGGCCAAGGCAACCGTTCCTGAAGAAGTTATGGAAGCCTATCACATTACCAGCTTGTCTTTCGGTAAAGATTATATCATTCCAAAACCAAACGACCCACGTTTGCTAGTTGCCGTTTCTACTGCGGTAGCCAAGGCTGCCATAGAAAGTGGGGTGGCTAAAAACCCAATCACCGACTGGGATGCCTACGCTAGTGAGCTTCTTGGAAGAATGGGAAGAGACAATGCACTAACCAGAGGTATTTCAGAACGTGCAAGAAAGGATAAAAAACGTGTTGTTTTTGCCGAAGGAGATAATCCGAAAATACTGAAAGCCGCAGAACAAGCCAAAGACGACGGTATTGCTATTCCAATTCTTTTGGGAGAGGAATCGAAAATACGCGAACTTATTAGCGAATTCGATTTGGATTTGGCCGATGTTGAGATCATTGATCCACGCCTCGAATCTCACAGAGCTGAGAGAGAGAAATATGGAGAGTTCTTTTACCAAAAAAGAATGCGCAAAGGAATTACCAAAACAGAAGCTTCTCGCATCATGCGCGAACGCAATTATTTTGGCGCAATGATGGTTGAAACGGGTGTTGCAGATGCTATGATTTCTGGAATGACGCGCAATTATGCCAAAGTTATTCGTCCAGGGTTAGAGACCATTGGAACAGCTAAAGATGTTAAAACGGTTTGTGGAATGTATATCGTACAAACGCCTAAAGGTCCTATGTTTTTCGCCGACACAACGGTGAACCGTGATCCTACAGCAGAACAATTGGTAGACATTGCGCTTCTTGTAGCCGACGCGGTGACAAAAATGAAAATTGCTCCACGTATGGCTATGTTGAGTTATTCAAATTTCGGATCTTCCACGGGGTCTGATCCTGAAAAAGTTGCGAAAGCAGTATCCATGCTTCATCAAAATCATCCGCACTTAATTGTAGACGGAGAGATTCAAGCCAATTTCGCACTGAATCCAGAAATGAGAAAAGAGAATTTTCCATTTTCAAAACTGGCCGATGCTAAAGTGAACACACTTATTTTCCCGAATCTATCTTCCGGAAATATCAGTTATAAAATTCTTCAAGAAGTTGCGGGTATGGAAGTAATAGGCCCCATCTTATTAGGAATGAAGCGTAGTTACCACATTTTGCAAATGGGTTGTTCCGTGCGTGAAATCGTAAACATGGTTCGCATTGCGGTTGTTGATGCTCAGGCAAAAGGAACCCTAAACAGATAACATATGCTTTATTCATTAAGAGGACAACTTCAAGAGAAATCACCCGTTCATGCAGTTATAGACTGTAACGGTGTAGGTTATTTTCTGAATATTAGCTTGGCTACCTACTCGGCCCTTCCAAATAACGGAGAGGTTATGTTATACACGCATCTGCATGTCAATGGAAACGACTTTTCGCTGGTGCTTTATGGCTTTTATTCAGATCAGGAAAAGGAGTTATTTAAAAAATTGGTAAGTGTAAGCGGTGTTGGTCCGAATACCGCACGAATGGTCCTTTCTAGCCTCAATGTGAATGAGCTTATTCACGTAATTGCAAGCAAAGACCTTCCTTCATTAAAACGAATTAAGGGTATTGGTGAAAAAACGGCAGAGCGCATTCTAGTAGACTTGCACAACAAAGTGGGAAAGACCGATGGAACTTTTGTAGAAAAAATTGGAGGAATACACAATACCACTCGACAAGACGCGTTAGTGGCACTGTCCCAACTGGGCCTAGACAAAACCAAAACTGAAAAAATGTTAGATAAGATTCTTCTAACCAATGGTGATTTGCCGTTGGAAGAACTTATTAAGCAGGTATTGAAACAGATATAGAATTGTGAAAGAAGTTGTCCTCCGCCTCCTATCAAGAGCCATTTTCGTAATGGCCCTTTGTGTTTCTGGTTGGCTAGCCTGGGCAAATACTTCAGTGGAGACAAGAGTTATTGCGAAATCAAATCACAACTTTGTATTTGCCCCAGATACTGTAGCCCCCATCTGGCCAAATGAAGATAACCCTTCCCCAAATGAAGGAAGTGGTGGAATAGAAATTCCACTTCCAGATAATATTCACTACTCTGTTGAATATAACGCTGCCACCGGCAGATATGAGGTTATTCAAAAAGTTGGTGATAAGTTCGATTACCGAAGATCTACGACCATGGATATGGGAGATTTCTTAGACTTTCAACTTGATAAAAACGTTTCGAAATACTGGAACAAAATAAAGGACGACAAGGCTGCCGCAAACAAAGAGTTCGCCCCAGTTATTAAAGTGGGCGGAGATAACTTTGAACATATTTTTGGTTCGAATGAAATCGAAATTCGTCCGCAAGGTTCTGCAGAAATAACGTTCGGGCTAAACACGCAACGTACCGAGAACCCTCGTATTCCCGAACGCCAGCGGAAAAACACCAACTTCAATTTCGATCAGAAGATTCAAATGAATGTTATTGGTAACATTGGTACCAAAATGAAATTGAAGGTGAATTACAACACCGAGAGTACGTTTGAATTCGAGAACAACATGAAGGTGGAATACACCGGCGACGAAGATCAGATCATGCGTAAAATTGAGTTGGGAACCGTTGCGCTGCCGCTCAAAGGAAGCTTAATGCCAGGAAGTTTAGGACTTTTCGGAGCGAAGGTGGAAACACAATGGGGTAGATTAAAAAACACCACCATACTTACGCAACAAAAGGGAGAGCGGAAAGAAATTACCGTACAAGGTGGCGCACAGACCACGCGTTTCGATATTGCCGGAGACAACTACGAGGCGAACAGACACTACTTCCTTTCGGGATATTTCCGCGCGAATTATGATAAGGCCCTTTCTGCGTTGCCCGTTGTAAACAGCGGAGTGAATATTACCCGTATTGAAGTTTGGGTAGTGAATCAACAGGCCAATACACAAGATGTAAGGAACATTTTAGCATTCACCGATTTGGGTGAAAATTCCCAATACATGGCAACGGATTACAACAATTCAACCCTCATGAGCCCAGGGCAATTGGAAAATCCAGATAACGAAAACAACAACCTTTTTAACGTCGTTACAAACAACCAAAATATTCTTGATTTCTCCAATGCGAACGCGGCCATTCAATCTTTAGGATATGGAATGCGTCAAGGTATTCACTACGAACGCGTAGGAAATGCTCGGAAATTGACCCCTTCGGAATACACATACAATGCACGACTTGGATTTATCTCGCTGAAGCAGTCTTTGAATAATGCTGAGGTATTGGCAGTGTCTTATGAATATACCCTCAATGGTCAAACCTATCAAGTGGGAACACTCTCACAAGACGGTATCGCAGCACCTCAAGCCTTAATGTTGAAAATGTTGAAGTCTTCCATTACGCTCGTTAAGCTTACCAATGGTGACCCTTCTCCGCTTTGGAGAAACATGATGAAGAACGTCTACAACCTCGAATCTTTCGGTATTTCTCCTGAAAAATTCAGATTGGAAGTGTGGTATAACAACCCAGCAACCGGCGTAAACATGAATTACATTCCGCGAGAACCTCTCAGTGGAAAGCTCTTGTTGCAGGTCATGAATCTCGATAGAATTGATGCGCAGCAGATGCTGGGGAGCGATGGATTCTTTGACTTCGTGCCTAACGCGGCTACTTCAGGCGGATTAATAGACGCATCTTCCGGAAGGGTTTTCTTCCCGGTAGTAGAACCATTCGGAACACACTTGTCCGATAAAATTTATGAAGGCCTAGGAAACACTCCGCAAGCAGCGCAAGTCGTTTCGCAAGTGGTTTTTCAAGCGTTGTATGATTCAACAAAAACCGCAGCGCAAATCGGATTCCCGCAGTTGAATCGCTTTCGAATTAAAGGAGAATACCAAAGCGCTTCAGGTTCAGAAATTTCCTTGAATGCGTTGAATATTCCACAAGGTGCCGTTACTGTAACAGCAGGCGGAATGAGACTTACAGAGGGAACCGACTTTACAGTGAACTACAACTTGGGTAAGGTTACCATTCTCAACGAAAGTATCATGAGCTCCGGGCAGCCCATAAAAGTTTCGGTAGAAAGTAACTCCATGTTCAACCTTCAATATAAAACGTTGTTGGGAAGTAGATTCGATTACAAGTTCTCAGACAACTTGGCTATGGGGGCCACCTTAATGAATTTGAAAGAAAGACCTTTGACACAAAAGGTAAATGCAGGAGATGATCCCGTGAACAACGCCATGATCGGTTTCGATATGAATTTCCAAAAGGAAGTTCCAATCATCACGAAATGGATTGATCGAATTCCAGGAATTCAAACCAAAGAAAAATCTACCGTAAACTTTAGCCTTGAAGCAGCAAAAATTTTCCCAGGTCACTCTAAGGCCATTTCGAAAGATGGAAATGCCTACGTAGATGATTTTGAAGGAAGCCAAAGTGTAATCGATTTGCGCTCGTTAAACCAATGGTTCATGGCCTCTACACCCAAATTACAATCGTCACTTTTCCCAGAAGGAGATTTTGAAGACAGTTTGGTTTACGGAGCGAATCGCGCACAATTGTCCTGGTATATCATTGACCCGTTGTTCTACAGAAACAGTTCTTACACCCCGCCGAACATTACTGCCGACATGCAAAGCGATCACCGCATGCGCGAAGTGTTAGAATCTGAAGTGTTTCCGAACAGACAGTTACCATCTGGAACCCCTCCGAATATTACGTGTCTCGATTTGACTTATTATCCTGAAGAAAGGGGAATGTACAATTTCGAAATGCCAAACGGTTATGCTGGTCGAAGCGCTGGATTGAACGACAACGGGACGCTTAAAGATCCGGCCTCTCGTTGGGGAGGAATTCAGCGTGCATTAACAACAACTGACTTCGAGACTTCAAACGTTCAATTCATTCAATTTTGGGTAATGGATCCGTTCAACGAAGATTCAGAAAACACACAAGGTGGAGATCTCTATTTTAACTTAGGAAACGTTTCGGAAGATGTCATGAACGACTCGCACATGAGCTTCGAGAATGGTTTTCCATCTGCCACCAACAATTTACCCATTGAACAAGGCACATGGGGAAATTATCCTTCGCCAACAACCTTCAACGTTGTGAACGCCTTTGATTACACTTCCGGAAATTATCACAACCAAGATATCGGAATAGACGGATTGAATTCAGCAGATGAACAATCTTATTTCTCAACATGGCTGTTGCAGCTTCAGGGATTTCTTACACCGGATGCCTATGCTAAATATTTGCAAGACCCCTCTGCAGACAACTTCAGCTACTTCAGAAGTTCTCAGGCAGATGCTGCAGATTTGAATACACTTCAACGCTACAAGAATTACAACCGCTACGAAGGGAATTCAAATACAGATACTCCTGATGGTTACCCTATCGCAGCCACCACCATTCCGAACTCGGAGGATATAAACCAAGACATTACCCTGAACACCATTGAGAGTTACTTCCAATACAAAGTAAGTCTTCGTCCAGGTGATTTAGGAGATGCGAATTTGGGAAGGAATTACATTACCGACACCTTCGTAACAACCAAGACTACAGCGAACAACGAGGAACGACAAATTCGCTGGTATCAATTTAAAATTCCAATTAAAGAATTTGAAAAACGGGTGGGAAGTATTCCAGATTTTCGTTCAATCAGATACATTCGAATGTTCCTAAAGGGCTGGGAAGAACCCGTAACCTTGCGTTTCGCGCGATTAGAATTGGTAAGAGGTGAATGGAGAAAATACGACTACACTTTAGCTGGAAATCAAGAGCAAGAAATAAACGATGATCCGCAAACGACCTTCAGTATTGCGGCTGTGAACATTGAAGAAAACGGAAATCGCGAGCCGGTGCCTTATGTCGTTCCACCAGGAATCATTCGCGAACAAGACGTAGCTTCAGCAAACTTGAGAAACTTAAATGAACAGGCCCTCTCGTTAAGCGTGTGCAACTTAAAAGATGGCGATGCACGTGCAACCTACAGAAATGTTAAATACGATTTACGTCAGTACAAACGTCTGCGCATGTTCGCTCACGCCGAAGCGGCTGGCATTCAATCGGATTTAAAAGACGACGATGTTACTGTGTTTATTCGCTTGGGTTCAGACTTCGATCAGAACTATTACGAGTACGAAGTGCCCATGAGCGTTACACCGTGGCACACGAACAACGACAATGAGATATGGCCAGTAGAGAACAATTTCGACATTAAACTATCTGATTTACAAAACCTGAAAATCAATAGACCTTCGACAACGTCAGTTCTTTCTGTTGTAGATACAATTCTAGACAATAACATTCACCTCTCAGTTAAAGGAAATCCAAACTTAGCGAATGTAACTACCCTTATGATTGGTGTGCGAAACCCCGACAAGGATACCAATCCGTTTGGGGTTCCTGATGATGGGAAAGGAAAATGCACAATCGTTTGGGTGAATGAGTTAAGACTCTCTGAATTCGACGAGAAATCAGGGTCTGCAGCTATTGCGCGATTGAATGCACAACTTGCAGATTTTGGAAATGTAGCGGTTTCAGGAAACATAAGTACACCCGGTTGGGGAGCCATTGAACAGCGTGTTCAACAAAGGCAACAAGAAACTAAAATGGGACTCGATGCAAGTAGCACTTTGCAGTTGGGTAAATTTTTCCCGAAAGATTGGGGCGTTCAATTGCCTATGTATTTAGGCTTCTCTGAAAATGTTCAAACGCCACGGTACAGCCCTCTTCAACCCGATATTCAAATGACTGATTTACCAACCTTGAACAGTCCACTTAAGCACAAGTCACAAACCTTTACCAAACGCAGAAGTATCAACTTCACCAATGTAAAAATTGCCCCGAAAAAAGGCGCCTCGGCAGACAAGGGAGTTGGATTGCCAAGTGCTGAAGACAAAGGAAAGCCGGGAACGCAAACGGCACCGCCAAGCACCGATAAACCTAAGTTTTATGGAATTGACAACTTCTCGGTTTCATACGCCTACAATGAAACTTATTTCCGAGACATCAATACAGACTGGCGATTGCAAAAACAATATCAAGGTGCTTTCGATTACAGCTTCACGAATAAACCGAAAGAGTTTAAGCCTTTGGCTAATCTCCCAATTATAAAAACTTCGAAGTACTTAAAGTGGTTAAAAGAGTTCAACTTCTATGCGGGTATTAAGCAAATGAGTTTCAGAACGGAAATGAATCGTTCTTATGAAACAAGCCGTATCCGTAATAACTCATTGGAGTTAACGGGTGTATACAGCGACATGCTTATTCAAACACAGGCACAAAAGAATTGGAATTGGACGCGGAACTATTCAGTGAAATACGACATTACAAAGAATTTGAAAACAGATTTTACCGCAAGCAATTTGGCGCTTGTTGGCGAACCGAGAGGGGTAATTAACAAGACGAATGTCGATTGGTACCAGTCATACAAAGATTCTGTTTGGAGCAACATTCAACATTTCGGAGAGACTACCACTTACAACCACAACGTTGGAGTTACCTATAAGCTTCCTTTGGATAAATTTCCTTTGTTGAATTTCATGAGCGCAGATGCACGATACGGCGGAACTTTCCGTTGGGACCGTGCGCCATTCACCCAAGATACCTTAGGAAACACCATTCAGAATAGTCGACAAATTCAATTGAATGCCCAAGGGAATTTCGAGACGTTGTACAACAATGTTCCGCGATTGAAGCAAGCCCTTACAGGAAAGAAACCAGACACAGGTAAAAAGGACGCGGGTAAGAAAGACGACCCGACCAAGAAAGATGGTTTTGGTGACGATTTGACGAAAAAAGATAAAAAGGAAAAAGTAGATCCTTTGGACGTTGCACTTCGCTTGATTATGATGGTGAGGACAGTGAATGGAAGTTACACTAAAAATGAAGGGCTCTTGCTTCCGGGATATGCCAATTCAACCAATGTTCTCGGTTTTGACAATCAGTTTAACGGTCCCGGAATTGGATTCTTAGTCGGGCAGCAAAATACCGATTTAATGGGCAATCCAACGGGTCGAAATTTCGCAACAGATGCGGCCAACAACAATTGGTTGGTTCAACAACAATCCTTGAACATTCAATACAACGAAACATTCAACGAGACTTGGAATGCGAAAATGAATTTAGAGCCTTTCCGTTATTTCAAAATAGAGCTGTCGGCAACCAGACAAGAGGGCAAGAATTACAATTCATTCTTCCGTTATGATCCAACGGTTGACAATTATGTCTTCCAGTCTCCCATGGAAACAGGAAACTTCTCAGCATCAATAATTACCTGGAATACAGCATTCATTAAAGACGATAAGCAGAACAATTATGCGAGTCCAATCTTCGATCAATTGCTCGCTAACAGAAAAGAAATTTCAAGTCGTTGGAACAACGAAACCTACCAACTTGCAAATCCGAATGATTCGGGCTACTACAGTGGATTCGGTTCGCTATCACAAAATGTAATTATCCCATCGTTTATTGCCGCCTACACGGGTCGTTCAGCCAGCGATGTGGCATTGAACCCTTTTGCAACGAAAGCGCAACCGAACTGGAAAGTTACCTACGACGGATTGACTAAATTACCTTCAATAAAAAAGTACTTTAAGCAATTCAACATCACACACAATTATCGTTCGACGGCTACAGCTTCCTACATCACAAATTTGAAGTACGAAGAGTTTAACCACATGCCAACGGCAATAGACCAGAGTGCTCAGCAGAACTATTTTGCACAACATCAGATAGGAACAGTTACCATGACTGAATCAATGTCGCCACTGGTAGGATTTGACATGACCTTGAAAACGAAAAAGGTGAACGATCCATTAATTAAGTTGGAATACAAACGTGATCGCACCATAGCATTGGGAATGGCCAACTATCAAATTACAGAAACGAAGAGCAATAGCTTTGTAATTGGATTAGGGTATAAGATTACCGATGTGCCAAATCCATTTGGAAGGAAAAAAGGAAGCAAGCTACCTGTTAAACTTCTCGATAAATCAACGTTGAATCTTCGTGTAGATTTCACAGTACGTGATAACTTCACCTTAATTCGAAAAATTGAAGAACAACAGAACCAAGTCACAGCAGGACAAACGTTGTTCAGCGTGAAGTCCAGTGCCGATATGGCCATTAGCGATAAGCTTACACTAAGATTCTTCTACGATCACCAAATCAACAAGCCCGCAATCTCTACAAGCTTCCAAACTTCAAATATTTCAACAGGTTTGGCCATTCGCTTTACCCTCAACGGATCGGGTGGTTCCAATACAGCTCAACCTCAAAGCGGCCAATAGAACCTGGCAGTGCTGAACCAAACATGGAGTTTTACAAGTTTTGAGTAGGTTAAATGTTAATTTGGCGTTAAGTTCGTTTTTAATATTATCCGGTGAGCGAAATTGAAAATACAATAGCTGAATTCATTCCTATCTCCTTGCAAGAAATGGATGGGGTAGAATTAATGAATCGAACAGACACGAAATTCGTGGTCTCACTCGAACAGCTAATTTCAATTCTCCAAGAGGTAAAGAACACCTATCGAATTTTGGAAATAGACGGTGTGAGATTCAGTCGATACGAGACGTTGTATTACGATACCGATGATTTCCTTTTCTATACTCGCCACCACAACGGTAAACGAAACCGATGGAAAATCAGGAAGCGTTCGTACGTAGAGAGTAGCATCAGTTTCCTTGAATTGAAATTCAAAACCAACAGAGGTAGAACTCAGAAGCAACGCACCGCCATTCCAGACGTAAGTTTAGCCTTGAATAACGACGAAGAGAGTTTCATAGGTTTGAGGTCTGGCCTCGATTTGAATTTGATTCCACAATTGAAAAACGGATTCACTCGCATTACGCTTGTTGAACCCAGTTTGCCAGAGAGAATTACCATTGACTTAGAACTTACCTTTGAATGGAACGCCCAAATAAAAGCGTTGAAGCAAATTGTAATTGTTGAAGTAAAACAAGAAAAAAGAAATCGGCTGTCTCCTTTTGTTCAAGCCCTTAAAAAAAAGCATGTTCGAGAGATAAGCATAAGTAAATACTGCATTGGCATAGCTATGCTTGTTCCCTTCGTGAAAAAAAATAATTTCAAGGAAAAGCTAATAAAATTGAATAAATTAGAATCAATAAAATAATATCATGTTAGATACACTGCAAGCGTTTTTTTTACAATCAGACTTTGATCCAATGGGCGGTATGAAATTAGTTCACCTGGAAGACTTCCTAGGTCTAATTATTCGACTTTCAGTGCACATGCTCTTTGTTATGATTTTGGTTCGAGGTATCTATTACCCCATAGCCAAGCGTAAAGATTTTTTATTCACCTATCTTCTCTTCAGCATAACCATTTTCCTCATGTGCTTCATGTTGGAAAGCGTGAAACTTCAAATGGGTTTTGCGCTAGGTTTATTTGCTGTATTCGGAATTATCCGATACCGAACAGACGCCATTCCAATTAAAGAAATGACCTACTTGTTTGTTGTCATTGGAATGTCTGTCATGAATGCACTTATAAATAAGAAAATTTCGTTAATCGAATTGTCTTTTGCTAACCTAGTAATCATCGGAGCCACCTTCGGGTTAGAGCGTGTGTGGCTGTTGCGTCACGAAGCGCAAAAAATCATGGTTTATGAAAACATTGATTTGATTAAAGTTGGAAGGGAAGAAGAAATGAAAGCTGACATTGAAGCCAGAACAGGCATCAAAGTAAATCGTTTCGAAATAGGAAAGATCGATTTTCTTCGCGATACAGCTCTAATCAAAATTTACTTCTTCGAAGACGAACAAGGAAACCAAATGGATGATACCTTTTCGGGAAACATCAACGCATAAACATATTTAGCTAAACATATTCCAGCGCAATACGTCGTCTTCAGCGATGTCTTGCGCTGTTTGTTTTCCAACCAATTGAGAAATGTCTTTGGGTGAAATACCACTGGCAGGACGCTTCCAAGTCAAATCTTCAAAACTTACCACATGACCGGCAGGCATGGATTTCGCCGCAACTAAACTTCTGCGCGCATTTGCACGTGCAGGAGCTTCGTCATCAATCGCAGTTAATTCAAAACCTCCAAGCAATTCCAAAGTGCGATCCATTCGTGAATGGAAGTGCTTTAGATCTTCTTTGTCCATCGCGTGGTAATGATCGTTCCCAGGCAAGGTCTTATCATGAGTAAAGTGTTTTTCCAAAACCGCCGCACCTAATAAAGTCGCAACTTCAAGCGTATGCATATCCTTCGGAAGTGTGTGATCGCTATATCCGGGAACCGCTTGAGGAAAGGTTGAAATCAAATCCTTAATCATGCCCAAGTGCGCATTCGGATCAGGTGTTGGATAATTCAACACACAGTGCATTAAACACAATTTGTTTCCATATTTAGCAATGGTCTCAACCGCTTGCTGAACCTCCCATTTGTAAGAAGCACCCGTGCTTAAAATGATAGGCTTGCCAAATTTGCATTGGTGCTCAATGAAAGGAAGGTTGGTAATATCTGAACTTGAAATCTTATAAACGTTCATTAAATCGTTTAAGAAATTTGCGCTCTCAACATCGAACGCCGTGCTCATGAATTCTATTCCAACTTCTTCGCAATAGCGAGCCAGTTTTTCGAATTCGCTCTTCCAAAATTTGTCGTATTTCTTAAACAACTCAAACTGACTCCGAGTAGGTTCTTTCGTAATGTCCCAGTAATACGGACTGTCTTTACTCGCAATGGTTTCAGCTTTGTAGGTCTGAAATTTAATGGCATTCGCGCCGCCTTCTGCCGCTTCGTCAATGAGTCTTTTCGCAAGGTCCATCGAGCCTTCGTGATTCACACCGGCTTCAGCAATGATAAACGGACGAACGATTTTTTTTGAATCGAAGTTGTATAGAAAATCTGTTAAGCTCATAATCTTATTTTAATTCTTGAATGGCATGCCAAGCAAGCAATCCCATTCCAATTTTTAATGCGTTTTCGTTGACAGCGAATTTACTGTTGTGAACAGGAGCGTTCATCGTTCCATCTTCGTTTGACGTCCCTAGACGGTAGAAACAACCGGGCATATGCTGAGAGTAATACGCGAAATCTTCTGCTGTCGTTCGCATGTCTAAATCAATGACATTCTCTTCGCCTAAATATTCTTTCGCTTGAGAAATCGCTCGGTCTGTTAATTCCGGATTGTTGTACACAACAGGATATCCTTCTTCAATTCTGAAATCAATTTCACCTCCCATTCCTTCAGCCAAGCCTTTAGCCAGAGCAATAATTTTTTCGTGCGCAGTTGTTCGCCACGATTCCGAAAATGTGCGGAAGGTTCCTTCCAATTTTACTTCATTGGGAATAATATTCGTGGCGCCATTGCCCATGATTTTTCCGAAGGAAAGAACTGTTGGCATTTGCGGATTGCTCCATCTGGAAACCACCTGTTGCAATGCAATAAGCAGGTGCGAAGCAATGAGAATAGGGTCAATGCATTGGTCGGGCTTCGCGCCATGCCCGCCTTTTCCTTTAATGGTAACATAGAGCTCATCGGTAGAAGCCATGTAAGCACCTGCACGATACCCCACCTTTCCAGCAGGTAATTCTGGAAAGACATGCTGTCCAAAAATTCCATTTGGTTTTTTGTCTTGAAACAATCCGTCTTTCAACATAAGTAAAGCACCGCCCGGAAGAACTTCTTCAGCAGGTTGAAACACCAAGGTGATGATTCCACCCCATTGAGCTTTTGTTTCATTCAAGATTTTCGCTGCACCCAGCAAAGACGAGGTGTGCACATCATGTCCGCATGCATGCATAACACCATTCACCGTGCTTTTAAATGGCAAGTCATTATCTTCTGTAATTGGAAGTGCGTCCATATCTCCGCGGAGCGCAATCGTTTTTTCTGAAGGAAGTGCACCAACAATTTCTGCACGAATACCATATCCACCAATATTCTCAGTGAATGGAATTCCCCACTCACGAAGGTGCTGGGCAACATATGCCGAAGTATTTTTTTCTTGATAAGAAAGTTCAGGATTCGCATGAATGTGTCGGCGAATGGAAACAATTTCATCGAAATATTTTTCTGAAAGTTCTTGAATTAAAGCTTTCATGGCGCGCAATCACATTTTGTTTTTTCTCCTTCACGACTCGCCTCTGCAACCGTTACAGTTGAGTCGGTGCAGAGTATGATATAATTCACGTTGTTGTGTGAAAGGAAATAGCGCTTCGGGTTGTTCTGTGCATCTGATTTGGAAAAATCCACCTCACCTTGCCACTTTGCTGTTTCGAAATTCTCCATTGAAATACCCTGACAGTCCATGCGGCATTTGCCATGATTGGTTACCAACGTTTTGGAAGATTGAATCTGCTTCATGATTTGTTTTCCAGGCATCCAACCCAACCAATCGTAGTTCGGGAACATCATAAATACAAGCAAACAGCCAATGGTTAATCCTGTTGCAAAAAGTAAAAGTCTTCTTCGAAATTTCATGGTTTTCTGATTCCCACAAAAGTGCATAAAATTTCCGAGTTAGCCATTAACTTAGTGGCCAATTATGGCAATCATTCAAACAAGTAATTTAACATACTCCTTTTCGAAAGGACCGAAGTTGATTTTCCCTTCGTTACAAGCCGAAGAAAATAGCGAGTTGTTAATCTTAGGAAGTAGCGGAACAGGTAAAACAACTTTGCTTCATTTATTCGCCGGATTAAGAAAACCTACTTCTGGAGAAGTTGAAGTGAATGGCGTAAAATTGAGTTCGCTGAACGGAGCGTCTTTGGATCGCTTTAGAGGAAAGAACATTGGAGTTGTTTTTCAAACTTCACATTTCGTGCAGTCGCTTTCTGTGATAGATAACATTCTTTTGGCCCCTTATTTTTCGAACAACAAAGTTTCGAAGATAGATGCCGAGAAAATGCTCGATCGCTTGAATATTCTTTCGAAAAAAAATAAAAAAACCTCAACCCTAAGCGTTGGTGAGCAACAACGCGTAGCCATTGCTCGCGCATTGTTAAATAACCCATCGCTCATTCTTGCAGACGAACCCACAAGCGCTCTCGATGACGAAAATGCCAAAGAGGTGCTCAACCTTTTGCGCGAACAAACGCATGCACTCAAAGCCGCATTGCTCATCGTTACACACGACAATCGTTTGAAAGATGAAGTGAAGCAACGCATTGAATTAACCACTTCAAACCGATAACCAGAATTCAACATGAAAATAATTTTTATTGCTTGGAAAAATTGCTGGCAAAAAGCAGGGGCAACGACTTTAACACTTTTGCTTTTATCCTTTGGGGTTGGAATTATTTCCATGATGCTCCTACTGGAAAATCAGTTAAGTGAAAAATTCAACAAGAACATTAAAGACATTGATTTCGTTTTGGGCGCGAAGGGTAGTCCTCTGCAATTAATTCTGGCCAATGTCTATCACATAGACGCCCCAACAGGAAACATCAAAGTTTCAGAGGCCCAGAGAATCATTAAAAATCCAACCGTAAAAGAGGCCATTCCATTGGCTTACGGAGATAATTACGAAGGTTGGAGAATCGTAGGAACCACCCCGCGTTATGCTGAATTTTATGAAGTGAAACTCAGAGAGGGAAAAGTTTTCGAAACTCCTTTTGAGGTCACAGTTGGTTCATACGCTGCGAAAGAATTGGGCTTGAAATTGGGACAAACTTTCAAGAGTAATCACGGTTTAGATAAGGAGGGTGAGCAGGAGGAAGGGCACGATCAACTTTTCACTGTAGTTGGAATTTACGAAGCAAGCGGAACGGTTATCGACCGACTCATCCTTACGCCAGTAGAATCTATTTGGGAAGTGCATAATCATGGAGATCATGAAGCCTCAGCGCACACAGCAATTGTTTCAGCCGAAGAACATGATGCGGAAGCTGCTCACGCAGACCACACCGATCATGCAGATGAACACGTTGCAGAAGAAAAGCATGATCACGCAGAAGATGAACACGCACACGAAGAAGAGCGAGAAGTGACGGCATACCTTCTTATTAAGCGTCTCCCAATGGCCCCAATGATTCTTCCGCAATTGGTGAAGAACACGAACATGCAATTGGCATTGCCAGCAATCGAGATCAATCGCTTGAATGAAAATTTCGGAATAGGCATGAGCGTAGTGAAGGCGGTGGCTATTCTCATTATGATTATCTCATTATTAAGTGTTTTCATTTCGTTGTACAATGCACTGCGTGAAAGACAATACGAGTTGGCTATTCTTCGCACGTTAGGTGGAAGAAGAATTCAATTGTTTATCCTTATTTTGCTGGAAGGCTTTTTCATGGTTGCACTCGGACTCATCATTGGTTTAGTGCTCAGTCGAGTTGGAATAACGCTACTTTCAGACATGGCGAAAGATAGCTTCCACGATGAATTCAACGCCATGATTTTTCTTCCACAAGAATATTATTTAGTTGGAATAACGTTGGGTCTAGGTGTGGTGGCATCGTTGTTGCCTGCCTTGCGTGCGTTCTTTATGGACATTTCAAAAACACTTTCAAATGATTAAGTCGTACAAATTTTTAGCGTTTATTTTTTCAGGAATATTATTCTTGAATGCTTCCGAAGGAACCGAGAAATTGAAAGCGCACGCCTACAAACGTGTTGATTTGGGAACGGTTCCAAGTACCATTGTTCCTTATTTGCCAGAAGGGCAGGGGCCAATTGAAATAACTTGGAAAACCTTGTCTGACGTGACTTACAAAGATATTTACGTGAAAGAATTGGATGCGTATTATTGGAAGCCAACCTTCGGTGGGTCAGTAAAAGCAGTAGCTGGAAAAGAGGTGTATATCACAGGTTATTTAATTCCGGTAGACTACGACGCAGGTTTTTATGTCGTGTCGAAATTTCCTTATGCGAACTGCTTCTTCTGCGGAGGAGGCGGACCTGAATCCGTTGTTGATTTACGTTTTTCTGGAAAGCACCGCAATTACAAGACAGATGAGCGTTTGACTTTCAAAGGGAAATTAACCTTGAATGCCGATGATGTGTATCAGATGAATTACATCTTGGAAGGCGCAACAGAATTCACACCTTAATTTTTTTTATGTTGAAATAAAAAATGGCGACCATTGGTCGCCATTTTTGCTTGTCTATGATTGGAATTACATCATTCCGCCCATTCCACCGCCTGGCATTTGAGGCATCGGATTGTCTTCTTTAATATCAGAAATAACGCACTCTGTAGTCAACAACATTCCTGCAATTGACGAAGCGTTTTCTAACGCTACACGAGAAACTTTAGTCGGATCAATTACTCCTGCTGCAAACAAGTCTTCGTATTGTTCGTTGCGAGCGTTGTATCCGAAATCTCCCTTTCCTTCGCGAATCTTTTGAATCACAACAGCTCCTTCACCTCCAGCATTTGCAACAATCTGACGAAGCGGTTCTTCAATGGCTCTGCGAACAATTTGAATTCCGGTAGTTTCGTCATCATTCAATCCTGTAAGCGTATCTAACGCAGCGCTTGCACGAATTAAAGCTACACCACCACCGGGTACAATTCCTTCTTCAACAGCAGCGCGTGTAGCGTGTAACGCATCGTCTACACGGTCTTTCTTCTCTTTCATTTCAACTTCAGTCGCAGCACCTACATAAAGAACAGCAACACCACCAGCCAATTTAGCTAAACGCTCTTGCAATTTCTCACGGTCGTAATCTGAAGTTGTTTTTTCAATTTGAGATTTGATTTCAGCAACACGTGCTTGAATGTTTTCTTTCACACCAGCACCGTTAACAATAGTTGTGTTGTCCTTGTCAATTGAAATCTTTTCTGCGCGGCCCAAGTCTTCAAGCGTTGCGTTATCTAATTTCAATCCAGTTTCTTCACTGATAACGGTTCCGCCCGTAAGAACTGCAATGTCTTGTAACATTGCTTTTCTGCGATCTCCAAACCCAGGAGCTTTAACAGCAGCAACGCGTAAAGCACCGCGAATCTTGTTTACAACAAGTGTTGCAAGCGCTTCTCCGTCTACGTCTTCAGCAATAATCAAAAGGGGTTTTCCTGACTGAGCAGTTTTCTCAAGCACAGGAAGTAATTCCTTCATACTTGAGATTTTCTTATCGTAGATAAGAATGAAAGCGTTCTCTAATTCAGCTTCCATATGCTCTGTATTCGTAACGAAATACGGAGAAAGGTATCCACGATCGAATTGCATTCCTTCAACCGTTTTAACATCTGTTTCAGTACCTTTTGCTTCTTCAACGGTGATAACACCTTCGGTACCTACTTTCTTCATTGCATCTGCAATTAAAGATCCTACAGTCTCGTCGTTATTCGCTGAAATAGTAGCTACTTGCTTAATCTTTTCATAATCAGATCCAACTTCTCTTGAGATGCTGCGCAACTCTGCAACAACAGCTTTCACAGCTTTGTCCATTCCGCGTTTCAAATCCATTGGGTTAGCGCCTGAAGCTACGTTCTTCAATCCAGCACCAACCATGGCTTGTGCCAATACTGTTGCAGTCGTTGTTCCGTCTCCAGCTTGGTCAGCTGTCTTGCTTGCCACTTCTTTAAGCATCTGAGCGCCCATATTTTCAATAGGGTCAGCCAATTCAATTTCTTTCGCAACAGTTACACCATCTTTCGTGATGTGTGGTGCTCCGAATTTTTTATCAATTACAACGTTACGTCCTTTAGGACCTAAGGTAACTTTTACTGCATTTGCCAATGCATCTACACCCGCTTTCAATTTCTCTCTCGCAACGGTGTCGAATGTGATTTCTTTTGCCATGATTTTTAAAATTTAATAATTAAACAATTGCAAAAATGTCCGACTCGCGCATGATCAATAGATCTTTTCCGTCTACGCTAATCTCTGTTCCAGCATACTTGCCGTATAAAATGGTGTCTCCCGGTTGAACCGTTGTTGGCTCATCTTTTTTTCCAGGTCCAACAGCGATTACAGTTCCTCTTTGTGGTTTTTCTTTCGCCGTTTCAGGAATTATTATTCCTGAAAGAGTAGTGGTTTCAGCAGCAGCTGGCTCTACTAAAACGCGATCTCCTAGTGGTCTAACGTTATTTGACATGTTTGTTTGTATTTAATGTTTGTGCCCGTCGCAGTCACTATTTGTGCCAAGCGGGATATTGTTTGTATTGTGTGAACTTTCGTCAGTAAAGGACAAAAAAAATGTCAGTAGTTTGAAGTACTGACATTCTAAAAATGCTATTGTGACAATTATTGTCCTTGTTGCTGTTGGTCACCACCTTGTTGTTGGCCACCATCTGCTTGTTCTGTTTGTTGTTCCTCTTCAGTCGCTGGACGTGCCGAGGTTGAAAGACTAGTAGATGCTAAACAAAGCACAAAAAGGGCAATGCCTAAATACCAAGTTGCTTTTTCTAAGAAGTCTGCTGTGCGCTTAACTCCACCAATTTGTGCGCTTCCAGCAAAGCCAGATGATAACCCGCCGCCTTTAGGATTCTGAATTAATACGACTAATCCAAGCAATAGTGCTGCAATGACAATTAAAACGGTTACGATAAATTCCATGATCTATTAAAATTTGAGGTCCACAAAGATACACGAATTCAAGGAGGAACAAAGGAAGAACCTTTATTTTCTTTGATTCAAGACTTTCAATTGATTTTCGAAGTGAATTTTTTTCTCGGGATGAAGTTCAATCAAGCGCTTGTAGGCCTTTCGTGCACGGTCTATTTTTCCTTGGGCAGCGTACAATTTCGCCATGGTCTCCGTTACCCAATCAAAATTCTCTTCCAAGCTGTCTTTCGCGAAACTCACTCCTGTATATTGTTCAACCTTACCCGGCGTAATGCGCGGTTCCGTGGCAATGAACTTCTCTATTAAATCTATCGAAGGCTGCACTGACTCTGTCGATTTTCTTCCCTCTTCTTCATCGCTCACACTCCTCAGCCAAGTGAACAAAGCCTCGTTCTCTCCCTCTTCCGCAGGACCTTGCGCAGCACCTTTCGCAGAATCTTGCATCACATCTTTCGCAGAATCTTGCTCCGCAACATCTTCACTCACCTCAAGAAAGATAGAACTCGAAACAGCTGCCGCTAAAATTGATTTATCTAAAAAATCTAAATCTCTTCCCTCTTCTTCCCCTCTCTTATCTTCTCTTCGCTCTTCTTCCCCTCTCTTATCTTCTCTTACCTCTTGTTCTACCTTTTCTTCCCCTCTCTTATCTTCTCTTACCTCTTGTTCTACCTTTTCTTCCCCTCTCTTAACTTCTCTTCCCTCCGGTTCTTCCCCTCTCTTAACTTCTCTTCCCTCTTGTCTTACCTCTTCTTCTTCCATCATAGATGCCGCTAATTCCGATAATGAAGTCGAAAGAGGCGATGCCGCAACTGGAGTGGCTTCGGTAATTATTTCTGGAATAATTTCGGTTGGAAGCGATGCTTCCAATTCTTTTGAATTTTCATTTTGAAGAATTGGCTCCTTCAAAAAACCATACAACCAGGTTCTGTTCGAGTGAAGGGTAGAGGCTAACGCAATTTGTCCGGAAGTCTTGTGACTTTTATTTTCTTGGTAGGCCTTCGCCAAATAAGAATGCGCTAAACTGAACCACGGGTAATTTTTGGTAAGGTTTTCCAAATCCTCAATAGGCATAGAAGCCAGCAATTGTGGCGACTTCAAAAGCTCATTGAAATTTGTGTTCTTCATTACCAATTCCCTACACTTGCGTTATAAATTTCTTGTCCAAGCTGATCGTTAATCTGCTTCCATAAATCTTCTTGAACAGCAAATAAACTTTGCGTTGCTTCGAAGTCTGCGAATTTCGTAAATGATTTCTCAAAATTCAAATCGGGCTCGAGCGTATTCGTGTATTTTATTTTTACTGTTATGGAAAGTCGAGTCAATGAAGCGGTTTCATTACTCTGAATGGCCATTGGAGCCACAACGTAATTTGTCACACTTCCTTCAAATTGTAAATCACCGTTCGTTTCACTCAGTGAAAGTGGACTTTGAGAGAGCATAACATCTTTCAAACCCTCCGTCAATCGCTGCGAGTAAGTAGGGGAGGCGAGAGCAGTTTGAGGTTTTAAATAAGAAACGGAAAACGTTTTGGCTCCGCTGAATTGCCCACCACTAAAAGAGTACCTTATTTCACACGAAGTGAAAGAAAGCACCAAAGCAAGCAGCATAGAGAGTCTTATTTTCATTTGCCTAAATCGTATTCTTTAATTTTACGGTACAACGTGCGCTCAGAAATTCCGAGTTCTTGAGCCGCGTATTTTCTCCTGTTTCTATGTTTTTGAAGGGCTTTTCTTATCAAGTCTTTCTCTGTTTGACTCAGTGAAAGTGATTCTTCAACTTCTTCATCTACTTCGCTGGTTCCACTTCCCAAATGTATGATATTACTCGCAGGCGTCATGCGAACAGGTAAGTCTGAATTTTGATGCTCCTCGGCCTGAAAAACTTTTTGAAACAAGGCTGCATTTTCATCTGAATTTACGAACCCAGTGCCACTTTGAATCATTTCCAAAACTAACTTTTTCAAATCTGTAAGATCGTTCCGCATATCGAACAGCACCTTGTACAAGATCTCTCGTTCACTGAAGTCACTGCTATTGCTTCCGCCCATGATCATAGGCTTATTGGTTGCAAGGTCCTGAGGTAAATAGCGAATCAATAATTCAGGGGTCACCAAACGTTCGGTTTCAAGAATACTTATTTGCTCGGTAATGTTTTTTAATTGTCGAATATTCCCTGGCCAGCGATATTCTCTCAGAGAATTCGCAGCGGAGTCTGTGAGTTGAAGAACGGGTATTCGGTAGCGTTCTGCGAAATCGGTTGCGAATTTCTTGAACAACAATTCAATGTCTGATCCGCGTTCACGCAGCGAAGGCATGAAGATGGGAACTTGATTCAACCGATAATAAAGGTCGTCACGAAATTTTCCGTTTTGAATGGCTTGCGCGAAATTCACATTGGTGGCAGCAACCACGCGCACGTTGGTTTTTTGAACTTTAGAAGAACCGACGCGAATGAATTCTCCCGTTTCCAAAACACGAAGCAGTCGAACCTGCGTTCCCAAAGGAAGTTCTGCAACTTCATCAAGGAAAATTGTTCCCTCATTGGCTTCTTCAAAATAGCCTTTACGACTTTCATGCGCACCTGTGAAAGATCCCTTTTCGTGTCCGAACAATTCACTGTCAATGGTCCCTTCTGGAATAGCACCGCAGTTAACGGCGATATAAGGCCCGTGTTTTCTTGAACTTAAATGATGAATAATTTTCGGGATGCTTTCCTTCCCAACACCACTTTCTCCGGTAATTAAAACCGACATGTTGGTGGCGGCAACCTGCATAGCAATATCCAAGGCGCGGTTAAGCGCTGGGGCATTGCCAATAATTCCATAGCGTGTTTTTACTGATTGAATTTCCATAGTTGCCGTTTAGTCAAGAACTAAACAAAGGTAGCGCAAGGTGACATTCTGTCACATTAAAAAAATCAATCGATGTAAGCGTCAATTTCTCCAATTAAGGTCACTGCGGTAGCAGAAAGAGCTTTTACCCAAACATATTGGCCTATTTTCGATTCATTTTTCGGAAAAACAACTACAACGTTTTGTCCGTTGCGTCCGAAATAATGCTCCTGAGATTTTTTCGAAACGCCTTCAACCAAGACTTTATGTCGCTTGCCCACATGGGCTGCCGTGCGCTCGGAAACGCAGGACATGTGCATATCTATGATTTCATTCAGACGCTTACTTTTTACTTCTTCCGAAATATCGTCTTCGAATTTTCTTTCAGCTAACGTGCGAGGTCGTTCAGAATATTTATACATGTAGGCCATGTCGTATTTAACCTCTGCCATAAGGGAAAGGGTGTCTGCATGTTCCTCATCGGTCTCATGACTGAATCCAGCAATCACGTCTGTGCTAATCGCGCACTCAGGCATGAACTTGCGAATGGCGGCAATGCGATCGAGGTACCACTCGCGCGTGTATCCACGATTCATGCGCTTCAGCACAACTGAATTTCCACTTTGAACAGGTAAATGAATGTAATCACAAATGTTCTCATATTTCGCCATGGTCATGAGCACCTCGTCGGTCATGTCTTTCGGATGACTGGTTGAAAAGCGCACGCGAAGTTTTGGATTAATTTCAGCAACAGCAGCAAGCAATTGAGCAAAGTTCACCGTTGGTTCGTTCGGTTCAATAATTTCTCCTTTTGCTGTGATGTTCCATTTATAACTGTCGACATTTTGACCAAGAAGGGTTACTTCTCTGTATCCACGATTGAAAAGATCAGTTGCTTCTTCAACAATTGTTTTCGGGTCTCGACTGCGCTCTCTTCCGCGTGTAAAAGGAACTACACAAAACGAACACATGTTATCGCATCCGCGCATGATTGAAATAAAGGCTGTCACGCCGTTGCTATCGAGTCTAACCGGAGTGATTTCTCCATACGTCTCGTCGCGGCTTAGCAAAACGTTTACGGCTTTGCTTCCATGTTCAACTTGTGAAACGAGTCGAGGTAAATCGCGGTAGGCATCTGGTCCAACAACCATGTCAACGAGCTTTTCTTCTTCGAGGAGTTTTTCACGCAAACGCTCTGCCATACAACCGAGCACGCCCACCATCATGGCGGGTTTGCGTTTTTTTACTGAATTTAAAAATTCAAGTCTTCCGCGAATGCGTTGCTCTGCGTTATCGCGAATGGCGCAAGTGTTTAAGAGCACTAAATCGGCCTCTTCAACATCGCGTGTGGTGGTGAATCCTTCTTGCGCCATAATGGATGCAATAATTTCAGAATCTGCAAAATTCATTTGGCAACCGTAGCTCTCGAGCAACAGTTTTTTTTGCATTCCATTCGCATTTATGGGAGTCGAAACTTCCAAAATTTCGCCCTGTCTAGATTCGTCTATTTGTTTTTCTTCCACAGTGTCTGGCTGTTTTGATTGTGTGCAAAAATAATCTATTTCTAAAGAAATACCGCATACAATCGCATAACCAATTTGGAGACTAACGATTAAATGCATATACCTTTGCCGCAATTCAAACACAAAATATGGCTAAAAATCTTGTTATAGTAGAGTCCCCTGCAAAGGCGAAAACCATCGAAGGATATTTGGGGAGTGACTACGTTGTGAAGGCGAGTATTGGACACGTTCGCGATTTGCCAAAGAATAATTTTGCAGTTAGCGCCGACGGGAATTTTGACGTGACTTACGAAGTCTATCCAGATTCTGAGAAGGTGGTTAACGAGCTCACGAAATTGGCAAAAGATGCAATTAAAGATAACAAGTTTGTTTGGTTAGCGACGGATGAGGACCGCGAGGGAGAAGCTATTTCTTGGCATTTGTTGGAATCAATGAAAATCGATGAAAGTAAAACCAAGCGCATTGTTTTTTCTGAAATCACGAAAAAAGCAATTCTTGCGGCAATGGAAAAGCCAAGAACCCTTGACATGGATTTGGTGAATGCCCAGCAGGCGAGAAGAATTTTAGATAGAATAGTGGGTTTTGAACTTTCTCCGGTATTATGGAAAAAGGTGCGACCATCTTTGAGCGCTGGTCGCGTTCAAAGTGTTGCTGTTCGATTAATTGTTGAAAGAGAGCGCGAGGTAGAGGCATTCAATGCTTCAGCATATTTCGGAATTCGAGCCATGTTCGATTTAGGAGACGCCACGCTGAAAGCCGATTTGCCTTCACGTATTTCTGACGGATCTTCGGCTCAGTCGTTTTTAGAAGATTGTAAAAATGCCGAATTTGCCATTGCCTCTTTGGAAACGAAGCCCGGAACACGATCACCGGCAGCGCCATTCACAACTTCAACCCTTCAACAAGAAGCAGGAAGAAAATTAGGAATGTCTGTTAAGGCAACCATGACCGTTGCGCAGAAATTGTATGAAAGTGGGAAAATAACCTACATGAGAACTGACAGTATGAATTTGTCAGATTTCGCGAGGGATGCTGCGAAGAGCGAAATTATTTCGAGTTTCGGTGAGGCATATTCACACCCAAGAACTTTCAAAACAAAAAATAAAGGCGCTCAAGAAGCACACGAAGCCATTCGCCCTACCGACATGGCCGTTAGAACAATTGATGGAGACACCAACGAGAGGAGACTCTATGAATTAATTTGGAAAAGAACGTTGGCCAGCCAAATGGCCGATGCGAAATTGGAAAATACCACGGCGCATGTAAACATTTCAACACGAAGTGAAACCCTTGTGGCCAAAGGTCAAGTTGTAAAATTCGAAGGATTCTTGAAAGTGTATATGGAAGGAACAGACGATGAAGAGTCAGATGAAAGTGGTGTTCTACCTCCGTTGCATGAAGGGCAAATGCTAGATCTTAGAACAATGGTTGCCCAAGAGAAATTCACACAGAAACCTGCGCGATACAGCGAAGCAAGTTTGGTGAAGAAGATGGAAGAGTTGGGAATCGGAAGACCTTCAACTTACGCCTCAACAATTAACACCATTCAAGCTCGGACGTATGTTGTGAAACAAGATTTGGAAGGAAAACCTCGCCATTACGCTGTGCACACGTTGGCTAAAGGGAATATCACTTCAGAAACTAAATCTGAAAATACCGGAGCAGAAAAATCGAAATTATTTCCAACCGACATTGGACGTGTGGTGAACGATTTCTTGGTGGAAAATTTCCCGCTAATTCTCGATTACCATTTCACCGCGAGTGTAGAAGAAGAGTTCGATACAATCGCTGAGGGTAAAATGGATTGGAAGAAAATGTTAAACAAGTTTTACGGTCCCTTCCATGAAAATGTTGTTTCCACAACCAACGATGCTGCACGTGCATCCGGAGAGCGTTTGTTGGGTGAAGATCCAGCTACAGGAAAACCAATCATTGCTCGCATTGGAAGGTTTGGACCTATGATTCAACTGGGAACGGCTGAAGAAGAAGTGAAGAAATTCGCATCCCTTCGTCCAACACAAAGCATCAATACCATAACGCTTGAGGAAGCGTTAGATTTATTCAAGATGCCACGTGATCTTGGAGAATGGAACGGAGAAAAAGTCGTTGTGGGTATCGGTCGTTTTGGTCCGTATGTGAAATTCAAATCAACCTTTGCTTCCCTTCGTGTGAAAGAGGGTGACGATCCATTCACTATAGATTTGCCAAGAGCCATTCAGTTGGTGGAAGATAAAATCAATGGCGTAAATGCAAACCTCATTAAGACTTTTGCTGAGGATGAGAATGTACAAATTATTCGAGGTCGTTTCGGTCCATATTTGAAATCAGGAAATTTGAATTTCAAACTTCCAAAAGGAGCAGAGCCAAACGAAATTTCATGGGCAGATGCGCAGCAGATCATGGAAGAGCAAATGGAGCAAGCTACTAAAAAGGCCGCTTCCAGAAAGCCGGCGCCAAAAAAAGCACCTGTGAAAAAGGCTCCAGCGAAGAAGGCTGCTGCTAAGAAGGCACCTGCTAAGAAAGCTGCTGCGAAAAAATCGCCGAAGAAATAAATGTGAATCATCACATTCCTTTGTTGAAATGATTTTTTAGTTGACTGAAATTGTACGGTTCCTCCGTTTAGTTTCGTGGCTATGGATTTGTCAGTATTTCTCTCTCCGAGCATATTTCACGATAGCTCGAATCGCGCTTTTCCGAGCAACACGTTGGGCGCTCAGACCCGTTTTTATTTCGACGATGAAAACGATTTGAATGAAAGGCAAATAGCCATTGTTGGTGTATGTGAAGACCGGAATTCCGAGAGTAATTCTGGCTCAGCAGATGGCCCAGATGATGTTCGAAGAGAGCTTTACAAACTTTTAACCTGCGACGATTATTCGAAGATTGTTGATTTAGGAAATATTCTCCCAGGGGAAACGCCGGAGGACACCTATTACGCGCTTTCGGAAGTTTGCACAGCATGCATGAAGTTAAACATTGTGCCTGTTGTCATTGGCGGAACGCAAGACCTTACGTATGCCACTTACAAAGCTTACGAGGCCATGGAACAAACGGTTAACTTGGTAACGATAGATTCAAAGTTAGACTTTGGATCGAGCCCAGATGATTCCACATCTGAGGGGTATCTCAATCGAATAATTCTTCATCGTCCGAATTATTTGTTCAACTACTCGAACCTTGGGCATCAGCGTTATTTAACAGACAAGGCACTCCTTGATTTGACCAATAAAATGTATTTCGATGCGGTTAGATTGGGAGAAATACAGCAAGATATTTCAGAAGCAGAACCCATTATTCGAAATGCCGATTTAGTGAGTTTTGACTTAAGTGCCATTCGATACTCAGAGTTTATGTCGACCGGGAAAAGTGGTCCGAATGGATTTTTCGGTCATGAAGCGGCACAACTGTGTAAGTACGCGGGTATGAGTGAAAAGCTAAGCTGCATAGGCTTTTATGAGTATAACCCTTCATTAGATGTGAGCGGTCAATCTGCAAAACTCATGGCTCAAATGATTTGGTGTTTTATTGATGGTTACCATGCACGTAGAGGCGATTATCCGATTGCATCTCTTTCAGAGTATGAAAAGTTCATAGTGCTGTTAACCGATTCTGGCGATGAGTTGGTTTTTTACAAAAGTCACTTGACGAATCGATGGTGGTTGGAAGTTGCTTATCCGGCCGGAACAGAGGAAAAGCATGAGCGAAATCATGTGGTGCCATGCACGTATGCCGATTATATCCTTGCTTCCCAACAGGAAATGCCAGACCGATGGTGGAAAACTTTCCAAAAATTGGTTTAGATTAAGTTAGGTTTCCAAGAATAGTGGGCTCTTCTTTTCAAGGCTATCTTGTTGAAATTCATAGGATATGAATGGTTTATCTTTTAGTTCACATTGAATTTCGTTTGTTTTTTTTGTTTTTTTCAATAGATTTTCTATTTTAGCAAACTCTGTAACTTCCCATTTTGGGATTTTCAGTGTTAAACGAAAGAACAAACGATGAAAAAACTGTATTTTCTTCTCCTAGCGTTTTCTCTTGCTGGTGCTGTAAATGCTCAACAAGATCCACAATTCTCATTGTGGATGTTTGACAGAATTTCATTCAATCCTGCTGCCGCGGGTATTGATAACATGCATCAAATTCAGGCTTTCCACCGTGATCAGTGGGACGGATTCAATCGTGATCCGAAAACATATTTGTTCAACTACAATGGATATGTGAAAGCTGGAGGTAGAACTGTTGGTTTGGGGCTTTCTGCAATGACTGAAGTTCTAGGTCAGGAAACAAACAAATTCGTTCGTTTGTCTGGAGCTTACCACTTGCCAATCGGAAACAACATCCTTTCAGCAGGAGTTCAAATTGGAATGCTTTCAAAAACATTGGGGACAAATTGGGTGGCTATCGATCCAACAGATCCAAATATTCCAACAACTGGAATGTCACAAGGTGGGTTCGATGCGAACGTTGGTTTGATGTTTTACAGAAAAAACAAATACTATGCGGGAGTAAGTGCAACACATTTACCAGCTACCGATTTATCAAATTTAGGATTCACCACTGCTCGTCACCTATATATAATGGGTGGATACAACCACGATTTAAACAATGGATTAGTCATTCGTACCAATGCGTTAATTAAAACCGACATGAAAGCGTCTCCGGCAATTGACATCAACGCGAATGTCTTGTGGAATAACCTTCTTTGGGGAGGTGTTGCATATCGCGTTGGAGATGCAATTGTACCAATGGCTGGATTGCAAATGACTTTGAATACCGTTCAACAGGGACGTTATACATATACGCATGGATTTAAAATGGGATATGCATATGATGTAACACTTAGTGCTATTAAGAACTACAGTGCTGGATCACATGAACTCTTTTTGACCTACGAATTTAATCTTGGAAAAACACCAATACGAAGAATTTCGGGTGATCCTCGATTATTGTAACAATAAAATGAAACCCAACGCAGTTATAATTACGTTAAACTTAACCCAACAGAGTTTAGCTCATTAATTTAGGAAGTCATGAAAAAATCAATTTTGTTTTTCGCAATAGTGTCTTCGATGCTTGTAGGATGTTATCCTGGACCAGCCGGAGAGCTAGTAGGTGTTTACCCTCGCGAGGAGTGGGTTCAAGTGAATCCATACGGAATGAATTACATTCACTTCGGTTCCTTCACAATGGGAAACAATGACCGTGATCTTGCAGGAGGTATGACGGTAAAAGCAAAGACAGTTACCGTTTCTGCTTTTTACATGGATCAACATGAAATTTCAAACAATGAATACCGCCAGTTCGTTTATTGGGTGCGTGACTCTTTAATGAGAGACCAATTGGCACAAAACGAAATCGAAGGATTCGGAATTTCTGAACGTGAAGATGGTCGTGAAATGGATCGTTTCATCAACAAAGGTTACAAGCTCGATTGGGAAACAGAAATCGATATGGAAAACGATGAGATATTTGACATCGTTTATGACGAGTTCTATCTTCAAGGTGCCGATAAGTATTACGATCGTAAGGAAATAGATTCTCGTAAATTGAAGTACCGTTACTGGTGGATTGACTTCGAGGGTGCTGCAAAGAAAAAAGGGAATCGCGATGAAGAAACTGGCGAGAAGAACTCCTTGGATCAATTGCACTCAATTAAAATAAACTCAGACAGAACTAAGTTTGTAATCGAAGAACAAATCAATGTATATCCCGACACTTTGGTTTGGGCACATGATTTCACATACTCGAACAACACGCATTTAACTGAAACCTATTTCTGGCATCCGGCCTATGACGACTATCCAGTGGTAGGAGTTACTTGGGGTCAGTGTCAAGCTTTCTGCGCATGGAGAACTCAAATCTTGAATGAGTGGAAGCAGCAAAACGGTGAGACATTCGTTCAACGTTTCCGCTTGCCTTCAGAGGCAGAGTGGGAATATGCTTCTCGCGGTGGACTTTCAAACGAGGAGTATCCATGGGGAGGTCCTTACACACGTAACTACCTAGGTTGTCCATTAGCTAACTTCAAGCCTATGCGTGGTGATTATCCGGACGATAACGGAGTTCACACTGTTCCAATTGGATCATACTCTCCGAATGGATGGGGATTATACAACATGGCTGGAAACGTAGCAGAATGGTGCAACACGGCTTATGATGAAGCAGCGTATGAGATTATGCACGACTTGAATCCGGAGTATGATTACCGTGCGAAAGAAGACGATGCTACAACACAAAAGCGTAAGGTAATTCGCGGAGGATCATGGAAAGACATTTCCTATTTCATCCAGTGCGGATCTCGTTCATACGAGTTCCAAGACACCGCTAAGTCATACATCGGCTTCCGTTGTGTAATGACTTATCTCGGTCGCGGAAAGAGTGGTCCTTCTGAAGACTGGAACAGTCCTTCAGGTGGCGAATAATTCACAGAAACCAATTAAACCTCATAAATAACTTAAATTTTTAAATCAATGAAACCTGGAAGTAAAGCTTGGAAAAATTTTATGGCAAAACTGTACGGAATCGGAGCAGCTGTCGTAATCGTTGGAGCGATGTTTAAAATTCAGCACTGGCCGTTTGCGTCTTTGCTACTTGTTGTGGGATTGAGTACTGAAGCTGTTATCTTCTTCTTCTCTGCATTTGAACCTTTACACGAAGAACCAGATTGGTCTTTGGTTTATCCAGAATTGGCTACACCAGAAGATGGTGAGCACGGGCATGGATCTAAAAAGCCAGCTGTTAACAAGGGTGTTTCTCAACAGTTAGATGCTCTTTTGAGTGAAGCAAAAATTGATGGTGATTTGATTTCTAGTCTTGGAGACGGAATGAGAACATTTAGCTCGAATGCTCGTCAAATGGCAGACTCAACCGATGCAGCAATGGCAAGTTCAAACTATGCTTCTTCATTGCAAGATGCATCTGTGAAAGTTGCTAAATTGGCTTCGACCTATGAAGCTGCGTCAGAACAATTGACCGGTCTTGCAGCTCATTCAGAGCAAGGTGCAAACGCTGGAGAGCATTTACAAAAGATGTCGCAAAACCTTGCTGCATTGAATGGAATGTACGAACTACAATTATCAGAATTAGAGAAAACACGCGTTATGTTCGGCGATATGGGCGCATTGGTTAAAAACCTTGCAGACTCAGTTGAAGATACCAAGTTGTACAAAGAAAATATTTCTGAGCTTGCGCATAACTTGAAATCGTTGAACACGATCTATGCGAACATGTTGAATGCAATGGGCTCTGGCCGTCAAGCATAAGTTCCAAATTAAAATTGTTGTAATAATAAACAGGAGGAACTAAAATGGCAGGTGGAAAAGAAACCCCACGGCAGAAGATGATCGGGATGATGTATCTCGTTCTTACCGCACTTCTAGCCATGAATATTTCGAAGGACGTTTTGAACGCCTTCATTCAAATCAACCGCGGATTGGTTAAAAACAGCGCTAACTCTGAGGAGCGTGCTGATGCGACGTTAGGATTATTAGACAATTGGAGTGACAAGGAAAAGGCTCGTCCTTTCCAAGACAAAGCACACGAAATGGTTGAAAAGGCCGATGCTTTGGTAAAACACATCATTGAATTGAAAGCTCACGTTTTGGCTAGCTCTGCAAAGGGTAGTCCAGAAGGTGAAGGATTCGAAGAGTACATTGTAGACGGACATTTGATTGACATCGGAGACAAAGAGAAAGTTTCTAAGCCAGATGAAAATCAAAATACCACTCACATGTTAATCGGAGACGAACCAGCAGCTCCAAAGGGTGGTGCTTGGTCGGCAGTTGAATTACGTGAGAAATTGACAGCCTTCTCGGAAGAATGTCAAAATCTATCGGTAACTGACTTGAAAGGAAACGTTCACACGCTAGCGGATAGAGCCCCAGAGGCGAAGGCGCTTATTGCGAACACATTTGCTTTTGCAGATATTCCAAACAGTGAAAAAGGTGAGCCAGATGAAAAGTGGGAAACTGCTTTGTTCTATCACACCCCATTGGCTGCGGTAATTGCGCACTTAAGTAAAATTGAGTCTGATGTTATCTTGGTGAAGAACACCGTGTTAAACTTCTTGGCTTCTTCTATCAACGCTTCCGATTTGAAATTCTCGGATGTAACGGTAGCTGTTGTTCCAAAACAAAGTTACATTTTGAAGGGAGACTCGTTTGTAGCAGAAATTTATTTAGCTGCCTACAACAAAGCGAGTAAAACCAAAGTGTACATGGGTGGTGAAGTGAGTGAAGGTGCAAAAGCTGAAGTTTTTGATTACTCTGGAAAAGAAGCGATTATGTCTGGAATGGACGGTAAGTGTAAATTCAAGATTAATGAAAGCGCACTTGGGTCTCACTCACACAAAGGGGTAATTGTATATCAAGATGCCGATGGTTCAGATAAAGCCATTCCTTTTATTATTCCTCCGTTCACGGTGGGTGAAGCAGCTTTGGTTGTTTCTCCAACTGCTATGATGGTGTTCTATGAGCGTGTAGAGAATCCAGTTGAGATTTCTGTTCCAGGTGTAGATGCAAGTCAATTGAGTGTGAGCATGAGCGGTGGTTCTATTTCTCC
>CANGEF010000002.1 GCA_947452685.1 Flavobacteriales bacterium
CAACCAATGTTCTTAACAGCAAATTACTCACGACTATTTCTCTTCGGTTGTTGAGGTTTCACTGGAATCAGATGCCTGTTCTTCTTGTGAACTTCCTTCACTAGCAGTTGTATCAACTGTTACTTCAGATACAGATCCGTTTGCAGCATCAATACGATTTTTTTCAATTTGCGCTGTCGTTTCGGCTTCGTCTATTTGGGTTTGGCGATCTATATATGGACGAACACCAAGTACTCGTTCAAGATCTTCCTTGAAGATAACTTCTTTATCCAAAAGCAACTGAGCCAACTCCTCCAATTTCTCACGGTTTTCTGTGAGTAAATGAAGTGCGCGCTGATAAGCCGCTTCCACCAATTTACTTACTTCTTCATCCATGGTTCGTGCAGTAACGTCACTGTATGGTTTGGTAAACTGATTTTCCCCGGAAGAGTCATAGTAACTCAAGTTTCCAATACGATCGTTCAATCCGTAAATTCCAACCATCGCATAGGCTTGCTTAGTTACTTTTTCCAAATCGGAAAGTGCACCAGTAGAAATTTTACCGAAAATAACTTGCTCTGCGGCACGACCACCCAACGTTGCACACATCTCATCTAATATCTGATCTGTTGTGGTAATTTGTCTTTCCTCTGGTAAATACCATGCAGCTCCTAAAGATCTTCCTCTTGGAACAATAGTCACTTTCACCAAAGGCGATGCGTATTCCAACAACCAAGATGTAACAGCGTGACCAGCCTCGTGGAAAGCAATAGAACGCTTTTCATCTGGAGTAATAATCTTGTTTTTCTTCTCTAATCCACCAATAATGCGGTCAACGGCAGCTAAGAAATCCTTTTGAACAACAGTAGCGGCACCATGACGCGCAGCAATAAGTGCAGCTTCATTGCAAATGTTTGCAATATCGGCACCCGAAAAACCAGGAGTCTGACGAGCTAAAAAGTCTACATCAACAGCCGGATCCGTTTTAACATTCTTCAAATGAACATTAAATATCTGCACACGCTCTTTCACGTCGGGCATGTCTACGTAAATCTGACGGTCAAAACGACCCGCTCTCATCAAGGCCTTATCTAAAATATCGGCACGATTCGTCGCGGCAAGAATAATAATTCCTGAATTCGTACCGAAACCATCCATTTCAGTCAACAACTGATTCAACGTGTTCTCACGCTCATCGTTTCCACCAAAATTTACATTCTTACTTCTTGCTCGACCAATGGCATCAATTTCATCAATGAAAATAATGGCAGGAGCTTTCTCCTTTGCCTGACGGAATAAATCACGAACACGGCTGGCTCCTACACCTACAAACATTTCCACAAAATCAGAACCTGAAAGCGAGAAAAATGGAACTTGTGCTTCACCAGCTACCGCTTTTGCCAAAAGCGTTTTTCCTGTTCCTGGAGGTCCTACAAGTAAGGCTCCTTTCGGAATCTTCGCTCCTAATTCGGTGTATTTTTTAGGATGCTTCAAGAAATCTACAATCTCTTCTACTTCTTCTTTTGCACCTTCCAATCCGGCTACATCTGCAAAAGTCACATCGGTTCCTTTGCCCTTCTCAAACAACTGTGCTTTGCTTTTTCCAATATTGAAAATCTGTCCACCACCAGCACCACCGCCGCCACCCATGCGACGCATAATGAATGTCCATGCGGCAATCATGACCCCTAAAGCAATTAACCACCACAACAAACTCTGCGCAGTTTCATTTGGCGGTTCAAACTTCACTTCGAAATTGTGAACGGGACCCAACTCATGCAACTCATCAATGAAATGCTCACTCGGCGGAATGTTAAACCAGAAGTCACTCCCCTGACGAGTTCCCATGACACCTTTCTGTTCTGGATATTGCCCTTTCAAATTCGCTTTTCCAAGTGAATCTAAATACACCTTTCCCATTGAACCGTTGTATTCAACACGTGCAATGTAATTGCTTTCAGCCCAAGATTTAACCTGCGCATAGTTCGTTTCAGAACCGTCCGAACTTCCGTTGAAGATCATTAATCCAATCAATACAATCGCAATAATTGCGTAAATCCAATAAAAACTGAAACCACCTTTCATCGGATTGTTCGGACCACCTGGCTTTTTAGTATTCTGATCACTCATCTTTTTTCTTTACTATTTTCTTGGTTACCACTTTTGGCTTCGCTGCGGCCTTTGTCTTTGGTTCCGCTTTCGGTTTTGCCGCAGCCTTTGCTTTTGGCTCTGCCTTTGGCTTAGCTGCAGCCTTTACTTTTGGTTCCGCCTTCGGCTTGGCCTCTGCTTTTACTTTCGCTTCCGGTTTAGCTTTCTTTGGCAACGCCATTTCATTGGCATCGGCCCACAAGCCCTCAATGTCATAATGCTCACGCATAGGTTCGTAAAACACATGCACAATAATGGAAAAATAATCCATCAAAACCCATTGCGCATTACGCACACCCTCTACTCTGCGAGGTCTCTCATCCAATTGCTTTCTTGTGAAATTCTCAGCACTCCGCGCTATTGCTTCAACTTGCGTTGTACTCGTTCCTGTGCATACGATAAAATAATCGGCTATGGCAGCTTCTATATTTCGTAAATCAAGAATCTTAATATCGTGTCCTTTTACTTCTTCAATTCCTTCGATAATGGAAAGTAACAATGCATCATCATTACCTGTCGTCGTTTCTTTTTTCTTCATTTTTTTATCTTCTGTAGCAAAGGTATTCCGCTACGGCGTAATTTCGTTGTAAACTTTAAGTTTTCTGCATTGAAAGACTCCATGTTTGAATATTCCCCACATTTCCATTTCGAGCAGCTCGACAGCACAAACAACTATGCTTCCACAATTGCAAAACTGCCAGAAACCCAAAACGGGACTGCCATTACTGCCGATTTTCAACGTGAAGGTAGAGGGCAGCGTGACAACTCGTGGCTAGCAGAACAGGGAAGTTCGTTCCTCGGGACCATTATTTTAAAACTCAAAATTAAGCCCGAAGAGATCTTTTATTTAAGTAAATGGGCGGCCCTTCAAGTAGCCAACACCCTTGCGCAGCTTGGTATTCAAGATGGATCAATCAAATGGCCCAATGACATTTTTGTTGAAGGAAAAAAACTGGGTGGAATTCTGATTGAAAACTCTTGGAATGAACACCACCTTCATTATTCGTTGGTTGGAATTGGAATTAACCTCACAAACAGTCCCTACGAAAAAGCTACCAATTTTTCCAAGCACTCCAAAAACATTCCTTCAACTCACTCGTTTCTTCAAACGCTCAGAAGAGAAATGGGAAACCATTTTTTTCTATTGGAAGAAAAACAATGGGAGGAAATAGATGTCCAATACCATGAAATACTTTTTCAAAAAGATGAAAAAAGGGAATATCTTATTGCAAAAGATCAATCCGTTTTCTCGGGGAAAATAACTCGAGTGGAAGCTGATGGGAAACTCATCGTTGAAACAGAAAACCAATCATTGTTTGGTTTCTACATGAAAGAAATCATATTTATTTAATTCAAATGGAAGGAAAGAACACTTACCTTCAATCTGCTAATTTTACTACATGAAAACGATAAAGAGAATTGCCGTTTTAGGTTCGGGAATCATGGGTTCACGCATCGCCTGTCACTTTGCACAGTGCGGAATTCCAGTGCTTCTGTTAGACCGCGCATCGGAAGACGAAAAGGATAAAAACAAGATTGTCAACGACTCGTTGAAAAACGCTTTGCAATCCTCACCTTCTCCTATCTATTCAAAAAAATTCGCTTCGCGCATTATTACCGGAAATTTCGATGACAACTTGAAAGACATTTCCAATTGCGATTGGGTTATGGAAGTCATTATTGAAAAGCTCGAGCCCAAACAAACGCTCTTCGAAAAAGTAGAACAATTCAGAAAGCCTGGAAGTATTGTTTCAACAAATACCAGCGGCATTCCCATTCATCTCATTGCTGAAGGAAGAAGCGAAGATTTCAAAAAGAATTTTATTGGAACACACTTCTTCAATCCGCCACGCTATTTGCGTTTGTTGGAAATAATTCCCATAGCTGAAACCAATCCCGAACTTATTTCTTTTCTGAAAGAATTTGGAAGTCTTAAACTAGGAAAGGAAGTCGTGCTGTGCAAAGACACTCCTGCCTTTATAGCCAACCGGATTGGTGTGTTCAGTATTCAAGCCTTGCTTCACAGCATGAAAGAATTGGATCTTACCGTTGAAGAAGTAGATAAGCTTAGCGGAACCATTATGGGCAGACCGAAATCTGCAACCTTTCGAACATGCGACGTTGTTGGATTAGACACGCTCGTTCATGTTGCAAACGGACTTTTCGCTGTTGCGAAATCAGATGAACAACATGCATTGTTCGCCTTGCCCGAATTCATTCAGACTATGATTACCAATCAATGGTTCGGAGACAAAACGAAGCAGGGATTCTATAAAAAAACCAAGGGTGAAAACGGAGAGAAAGAAATCCTCGTGCTCGATTTAAACACACTGGAATACCGCAAACAAAACAAAGTGAAATTCGTTTCATACGAAGCCGCTAAACTCATCGACGATCTTCCTTCCAGATTAATACATTTATACAACGCAAACGATAAAGCGGGACTGTTCTACAAGAAAATGTTTCATTCACTTTTCTCTTATGTGAGTTTCAGAATGAATGAAATTGCAGATGAGTTGAAAGATGTAGACGCTGCTCTGCGTGCAGGATTCGGTTGGGAATTAGGTCCCTTCGAATTGTGGGACACACTCGGATTCGAAGCCTGTTTAACGAACATGATCAACGAGGGTTATGAAGTAGCACCT
The DNA here is from genome assembly GCA_947452685.1 of Flavobacteriales bacterium. Classification (GTDB taxonomy): domain Bacteria; phylum Bacteroidota; class Bacteroidia; order Flavobacteriales_D; family Sanyastnellaceae; genus CAIZGX01. Next base: position 4,773 of record CANGEF010000002.1, read on the forward strand.
TGGGTTCATGAAATGAAAAAATCTGGATTCACTTCCTTCTATAAAAATTCAGAAAGCCCAGAGCAATTCCTTCCAACAGAAAATAAATACGGCGTCATTCAACGAAGCGAACAAGCGCGTTCGTTGGATTCGTTTCAAGAAATAATTTGGACGAACAGTGCCTGCACCGTGAGACACATTGGAGACGGTATTCTTTCTCTTTCATGGAAATCTAAAATGAATACCATTGGTGGCGAAGTGCTTGCGGGTATTAACAAAGCCATTGATCTTGCGGAAGAAAAATACAACGGACTTGTCATCTACAACCAAGGAGACAATTTCTCTGCTGGTGCGAACGTAGGAATGATCTTCATGTTCGCTGTAGAGCAAGAATATGAAGAGCTCGACATGGCCATTCGCTATTTCCAAAAAACCGTTATGCGCCTGCGCTATTCGAACATACCCGTTGTGGTTGCTCCGCATGGACTAGCCCTTGGTGGTGCATGCGAAATGTCCATGCACTCAGACGCAACCGTTGCACATGCAGAAACCTACATGGGTTTGGTTGAAATGGGTGTGGGAGTAATTCCTGGTGGAGCGGGCACGAAAGAATTCGCGCTGCGCGCATCTGATGAAATGAAAGATGGAGACATTCGTTTGAATGTTCTTCGAAATAGATTTTTAACAGTAGGACAAGCGAAGGTGGCAACCTCGGCAGAAGAAGCATTCGAATTGGGATACTTAAGCAAAGAAAAAGATGAGGTTTGTGTAAGCCGCGCCCATCAACTCATGCGTGCGAAAGAAGTGTGTTTGAATCTTCATCATGCCGGATACTCGGCACCCCAAGAACGCAAAGACATTACAGTTTTAGGAAATGAAGGATTAGGTATTGTTTACGCCGGAGCCTCTTCCATGAAATCTGGAAATTACATTTCAGAACACGATCAATTGATTAGCGAAAAATTGGGATACGTCATGTGTGGTGGTGATCTTTCTTCACCCACAAAAGTGAGTGAGCAATACTTGCTCGATCTCGAACGCAAAGCATTTCTCGAATTGTGCATGCAACGCAAATCGTTGGAGCGCATGCAAAGCCTTATTAAATCAGGAAAAATTTTAAGAAACTAATTCCATGAACGCATACATAGTTGGGGGTTACAGATCTGCTGTTGGCAAAGCGCAAAAGGGAATGTTCAAGTCCATGCGCGCCGACGAACTTGCGGCGCAAGTCATTCAACATTTAATGACAGACTTTCCGCAAATAGACAAAGATGAAATTAGCGATGTCATTGTTGGAAACGCCACGCCCGAAGCAGAGCAAGGGTTGAACATTGGTCGTATGATTTCTTTAATGGGATTGAATACGGAAAAAGTTCCGGGCATGACTGTGAACAGATATTGTTCAAGCGGATTGGAAACCATTGCGATTGCTAGCGCCAAGATTCATGCAGGCATGGCCGATTGCATTATTGCCGGTGGTGTTGAAACCATGTCGCCGATTCCGTTCGGAGGCTGGCGCATTGTTCCGCATCCGAAAGTTGCAAAGTCTCATCCAGACTGGTATTGGGGAATGGGATTAACCGCTGAAGCGGTAGCAAAAGAATACAACGTCTCGCGCGAGCAGCAAGACGAATTCGCTTTTCATTCACATCGAAAAGCGTTGGAAGCCATTGCAAACGGACATTTCGCAAATGGCATTGCGCCCATTGAAGTGGAAGAAATTTTTCTAGATGAAAAAGAGAAAAGACAAGTTCGAAATACAACCGTTACCATAGACGAAGGACCTCGAGCAGGAACTACTATTGAAGCACTTTCAAAATTGAAACCTGTGTTTGCGTTAGACGGAACTGTTACCGCAGGAAACGCTTCACAAACGTCAGACGGCGCGGCTTTCGTCATGGTGTGTTCAGAAGACTTCATGAAGAAACACAACCTCACTCCTATTGCCCAATTGAAAAGTTATTCAGTTGCAGCGCTCGCTCCACGAATCATGGGCGTGGGTCCAATCTATGCGATTCCAAAAGCACTTCAAGCAGCCGGGCTCAAACAAAGCGACATCAGTTTATTCGAATTGAATGAAGCCTTTGCTTCGCAAAGTGTTGCAGTAATCAATCACTTGGAATTAGATCCTTCACGCACAAACATCAACGGCGGTGCCATTGCATTGGGACATCCGCTTGGTTGCACGGGAGGAAAACTAACCGTTCAATTGTTGAACGACTTGAAAAGAAGAAATGAAAAATACGGTGTAGTGACCATGTGCGTAGGAACAGGTCAGGGCGCTGCTGGAGTATTCGAAAGATTTTAATAAAACATCACATTATGAAACCAATTACAGGAGGGGAATTTTTAATTCGCAAAACAACATCATCAGAAATTTTCATTCCGGAAGAATGGAACGAAGAACAACAGATGATGAAAAAAATGTGTGAAGACTTCGTGAACAACGAAATCACGCCAATCCTTGATCGTCTCGACCATATGGAAGAAGGACTCATGCAATCTGTTCTTCACAAGGCCGGAGAATTAGGTCTGCTTGGTCTTTCAGTTCCAGAAGAACTGAATGGTATGGGAATGGATTTTAAAACCACCATGCTCTGCACAGAAACATTGGGCGCTGGCCATTCCTTTTCTGTTGCCTACGGAGCGCATACCGGCATTGGAACTTTGCCCACGCTGTATTATGGAAATACCGAACAGAAAAAGCACTTCGTTTCGAAATTAGCTACTGGCGAGTGGTTCGCGTGTTATTGTTTAACTGAACCAAACTCGGGAAGTGACGCCAATTCAGGAAAAACAAAAGCGACCTTAACGGAAGACGGAAAGCACTATAAAATTTCCGGACAAAAAATGTGGATCACCAATGCCGGTTTCGCAGATGTTTTTACGGTCTTCGCAAAAATTGAAGACGACGAAAATCTCACAGCCTTCATTCTTCACAAAGACATGCCTGGCATTTCGTTGAATCCGGAAGAAAAGAAAATGGGTATTAAAGGATCTTCCACGCGTCAAGTGTTTTTTAACGATGTGTTGGTTCCTGTGGAAAACATGCTAAGCGAGCGTCAGAATGGATTCAAAATCGCTGTAAACATTTTGAATATCGGGCGAATTAAATTAGCCGGAGCGGTTATGGGCGGTGCGAAAGCAACCGTTACAGATGCTTTAGAATACGCCATTGCACGCGAACAATTCGGAAGATCTATTTCGAAGTACGGCGCAATAAGACACAAGCTCGCTGAAATGGCTATTCGTTGCTATGCCACGGAATCAGCGCTATACCGCGCAACCCAAAACATAGACGATGCAATCGTTGGTTTAACTGAATCAGGCCTAGAAAAAGGAACGGCTGTGTTAAAAGGAATTGCAGCTTTCGCACCTGAGTGTGCCATCTTGAAAGTATACGGAAGTGAGTCATTAGACTACGTTGTAGACGAAGCCGTTCAGATTTTCGGAGGAATGGGCTATAGCGCTGAATCACGCGTAGAACGTGCTTACCGCGATTCGCGCATCAACCGCATTTTTGAAGGAACCAACGAAATCAATCGCATGCTCATTGTAGATATGTTATTGAAAAAAGCCATGAAAGGCGAATTAGATTTAATGACTCCAGCTATGAATGTAGCCAACGAATTAATGTCTATTCCAGATTTCGCAGAGCCCAGCGAAGACATCTTCGAACGCTACTTAGCCTGCATTGAAAATTTCAAAAAAGCAGTGCTCATGATTGCGGGAAGTGCCGCGCAAAAACTCATGATGCAGTTATCGAAAGAGCAAGAAATTTTAATGAATGTAGCAGACATGGCTATCTGGACCTACGTTGCTGAAAGCACAGTTCTCAGAACTCAGAAAAGAGTTCAGCTGAAAGGAATAGAAAATTCCGCAAGTCAAATTGCAATGATGCAAACGCTGGTTACTGATCTGGCAGACTTCATAAACAAAGCTGGAAAAGATGCGTTGAACGCATTTGTTGAAGGAGATGAGCAGCGCATGATGATGATGGGCTTGCGCCGATTCACCAAGACAGAGCCTTTCAACACCAAAGAAGGTCGTCGAGTAATTGCAGCAGAATTAATTGCTTCAGGAAAATATTGCTTCTGATGGAAAAAGAAATAGGGAATTAATTCCCTATTTCTGAATGAAACTTAATGCGCATCAAACGCAAAATTTCTTCTTCATAATCGCCGTCGAAATATTCTTCGGCTTCAACAATATCATCCGTTTCAGACTGCATGAAGTATTCCATTATTTCATCTTGCGCATCTTCATCTATTTCATCGTCTATGAAATACTGAATATCTAAGCGGGTTCCAGCATGAACAATGGTTTCTATTTCATCTATCAAATCTGAATAGGTCTTACCTATTCCCTTTGCAATATCGAAAAGAGGAATTCGCTTGTCTACGTTTTGAATGATCTTAATCTTGTGACTGCTCTTCGCGTGAGCACTTTTCAAAACAAAATCCTCTGGACGTTCAATGTCGTTGTCTTCAACATATTTTTTAATGAGTGCTAAAAAAGGAGAACCGAACTTCATAGCCTTTCCCTTACCTACACCACCAATGTGCGAAAGTTCATCAATGGTAATCGGGTATTGAGTGGCCATTTCTTCAAGCGAAGGCTCAGAGAAAATAACATACGGCGGCAGACCTTTTTCTTTTGAAACCTTCTGACGCAATTCCTTCAGCATTAAAAATAAGGTTTCATCCGATGCTCCGGATCCGCTTGCTTTCACTGCGTGAATCAATTCACCGTCATCATCTGTTTCGCCTATTTCTTCCTCTTTCACCAAATCCATTTGGAAAGGTGATTTCAAAAACTCTAATCCTTCAGCGGTTAGCTTAAGTGTTCCGTAGGTTTCAATTTCCTTGCGAATTAAATTTTTCACAAGAAGCTGACGCATAATTGCATTCCAGTGCTTGTCGGACTCTTCTTTTCCTGCGCCAAATAATTTGTGTTTATCGGCCTTGTAAGTAGAAACCTCAGCGTTGTTAATTCCGCCCAAGACATTCGCAATAAATTTCGCTTTGTGGGTTTCCTTGAAGGCTTTAATGCACTCTAACACCAACTTCACGTCTTGCGTTGCATCGAAAATTTCTTTCGGCTTTCGCGAGTTGTCGTCCATGCCCGCACCTTCACCTGTCACTTCATCCCACTCTTCACCAAAGTAGTGAAGCAAATATTTTCTGCGACTCATCGCTGTTTCAGCGTATGCCATCACTTCCTGAAGCAGAAGCATTCCTATTTCTTGCTCTGCAACTGGTTTTCCGTGCAGAAATTTTTCCAATTTCTCTACATCCTTTGGCGAGTAAAAAGCCAAGCAATGTCCCTCTCCACCATCTCTACCCGCCCTACCTGTTTCTTGGTAATAGCTCTCTAAACTTTTTGGAATATCGTGGTGAATAACGAAACGCACATCGGGTTTATCTATTCCCATTCCGAATGCAATGGTTGCAACAATGACATCAACATCCTGCATAAGGAATTTGTCTTGTACATCGTTCCGCTGATGGCTATCCATACCTGCGTGATAAGAGAGTGCTTTTATTCCATTGGCGACAAGCAGCTCGGCAATTTCTTCCGTTTTCTTGCGCGACAAGCAATACACAATTCCACTCTTCCCTGCATTCCCTTTTACGAATTGAATAATTTGTTTTCCAACATTGACTTTCGGACGAACCTCGTAGTACAAATTTTCACGGTTGAATGAAGATTTGAAGACCTTGGCATCAACCATACCCAGATTCTTCTGAATGTCTAACTGTACTTTTGGCGTGGCAGTAGCCGTTAACGCCATTACGGGTAAATCGGCAATTTGCTGAATAATGGTTTTTATTCGTCTGTATTCCGGACGGAAGTCGTGGCCCCATTCGGAAATGCAATGGGCTTCATCTATGGCAACGAATGAAATTTTACAAGTTCGAAGAAACTCAATGTTGTCTTCCTTCGTCAAAGATTCAGGAGCCACATAAAGCAGTTTGGTTTTGCCGCTGAGCATATCTTTCTTCACTTGCGCAATCTCACTTTTGTTTAAAGATGAGTTTATCACATGAGCAATACCTTCTTCATTGGAAAATCCGCGCATGGCATCTACCTGATTTTTCATGAGCGCAATGAGAGGAGAAACGACAATGGCTGTTCCTTCAGACATGAGTGCAGGTAGTTGGTAGCAAAGTGATTTCCCGCCACCGGTTGGCATAATGACGAACGTATCTTTTCCAGCTAAGACGTTGTCTATTACATCTTGCTGAAGACCTTTAAAGTTCGAAAATCCAAAAAAATATTTCAAGGCATCCTTAGGAGCCATATCTGTCGCTGTTGTCATTCTCTTTTGTAATTGAACGTTATGAAAAAGTAACGTCACTGTAAAATTCGCTAAACGAATGTAAGCACAAAAGCACATGCACACCAACAAATTCATTCGAAAAAAAAGACCTGAAAAACTATCGATTCTTTGCATCTTTGCAAAGTGAAATTGACTTCCCAAACAACAATTTTAGACTCTGCGAAGGAGGCCATTCGGTTAGAAGCAGATGCGCTTTCCGCACTAGGGACGTCCTTAGACAGTGTTTTTGTATCTGTGGTAATGGCGGTGCTTGCCACCAAACAACCGATTACAATTACTGGAATTGGTAAGAGTGGCATTATTGCGCAAAAATGGGTTGCTACCTTCAACAGTACCGGACAGCCTGCGCAATTTCTTCATGCTTCTGAAGCCATTCACGGCGATTTAGGAATGGTTCAAAACAGCAGTCTTGTATTCTGTCTTTCAAAGAGTGGCGATTCACCTGAAATACAGTATTTGGTTTCTTTGTTGAAATCGATGAACGTATTATTGATTGGTGTTGGGGCGAACCCGGAGAGTTATTTGGCGAAGGAATCGACCTACTTCGTTCACACGCCCATGACAAGTGAGGCTTGCCCGAACAACCTCGCGCCAACCGTTAGCACCACCCTTCAGTTGGCGATTGGCGACGCTATTGCGGTGGCGCTCATGACAGAAAGAGGATTTAGCAAACTCGACTTCGCTAAGTTTCATCCAGGCGGTGCGTTGGGTAAAAAACTTTTCACAACCATTGGTCAAGTCATGCGAACCGACGCTCTACCTCAGGTAAAGCCCAATTGTAATTTCAGAGATTTATTGATTGAAATATCATCGAAGCGTGCAGGAGCCACAGCAGTTGTAGAGAACAATGTTCTTTTAGGAATTGTAACCGACGGAGACATTCGAAGAGCTGTTGAGCGAAATGAGAATCTTGAAATCCTTTGTGCGTCTGATCTAATGAACACTTCAGCTAAGAGAATTCAAATTTCCGCATTGGCCGTTGAAGGATTTCAACTGATGGAAAACAACAAGATAAGCCAGTTGCTTGTGATTGATGAAGAAGATAAATACTGCGGCATCATACATTTGCACGACCTGTTGAGTGCAGGAATTAATTGAGTAAGATGGCTGAAGAAAAAAACATGAGTTTTTTAGAGCATTTGGAAGAGCTTAGAAAGAGACTATTCCGTGCCGTATTATTCGCTGTTGCCGGGATAATCGTTGTATTTATTTTCGATGAATACGTTATTGAGAATATTATCATGGCTCCTCGAAGAGCCGATTTTCCTACTTATCGTTTTTTCTGTTGGCTGGGTCACCTCTTAGGACTAGAAGACCAGCTGTGCTTTTCAGATGCTAATTTCACTTTACAAAGCACAACCATGGGCGGTAATTTTTCTGCTTACATGACCGTTGTCTTGGTCGGTGGAGTTATCCTCGCATTTCCCGCCATTTTCTACCAAATATGGGCCTTTGTTCGTCCGGGATTGAAAAAAACAGAACTTAAATCGGTACGAGGAATTGGATTCTATGTCTCGTTGTTATTTTTTCTTGGGATATTGTTTGGCTATTACGTGCTAACCCCTTTATCTATTCAGTTTTTAGGAAATTTTGCTTTTGCCGATGTAGAAGTAAATGCAACCATTCTGTCTTATCTCAAGCTTTGTTCTTCCTTAATTTTAGGAACCGGCTTGGTGTTTCAAATGCCCGTGGTGATATACTTCCTTGCGAAAATAGGATTGGTAAGTTCTGCCTTCCTTAAAAAATATAGAAGACACGCTTTTGTAATTAACCTCATTGTTAGTGCAATAATTACACCTCCAGATGTAACCAGTCAAATGCTGGTCTCCCTTCCTTTGCTCTTGCTTTATGAAATAAGCATTCGTGTTGCTCAGCGCGTTGAAAAAAAGAAATTGTAAATCCAATTGGTAGATGTTTTTGGTTTGTTATCTCTATTGAGAATTTCCTTATATTCGTAGCCTTAAAAGTTAACTTAAATTTAATCAAATGAAGAAAATCTACTTATTAGGTTTGTTCACAGCTGTAGCGAGTGTATCATTCGCACAATGGTCAGTGCAACAATCACCTGCTCGCAGAACTTTCACTAGAAATGAAATTTCCCCAAGAGCTAGCAATCGTCAAGAAATGGCTCCATCTGTTGATTGGAGTAACCGTGTTGTTCTTCTTTCAGAAGACTTCCAAGGGGTTTCTGGTGCAATGCCTGCTGGTTTACCAGCTGGATGGTCAACCAATACTGTGAGTCAAACTCAAGGTACCGCTGCTACCACAGATGATACCAACGGTAATGCATTTTTCGTACACAACAGCACCAGTGCAAACGGTGGTGGTTACTGGCCAGTTCCTCAAGTTGGAACAGGTAACAAATTCGCTGGTGTGAACGACGATAACACTCCATGTGATTGTGACAACATTGATTCTTATGTTCAATCTCCATCAATGGACTTCTCAACTGCAACGAATATTGCAATTTCATTTGACATTTTCCACGACATGAACTTCGGTGGTGGTGATGCTACATTGCAAATCTCTACAGACGGTGGAGCAACTTTTGTTATTCGTTCTATCGGAACGGATGCAACAGGTGCTAGCATTGATGTATTCCCTGCAGATCAAGATTACTGGCAGTCTATCATCGTTCCATTGTACGACATTACTGCATCTAACGTAATCATTCGTTTCCAATGGACTGACGGTGGATCATGGGCTTCAGGATTTGCAGTTGACAACATTGTTGTTGGTGAGCTTCCTGCAAGCGATATCCGTGTGGTAAAAACTAAAGTAGGTGACTGGAACCAAGCAAACTTCGGTTTAGGTTTCTGGGATTACAACAGAGTACCAGTTACTCAAGTTAGCCCTGTGCACGCTACATCTGTTATCTTTAACGGTGGTACGAACGACCAAGTTGATGCTACAATGAACTACGCAGTAACTTTCAACGGAACTCCAGTTGCTGGTTCTCCATTCGCTGCTGACCAAACATCTGCTGCATTCTTGTCGTTAGACAAAGACACGATTTCTGTTTCTGCTCCTTGGACTCCAAGTGCAGTAGGTACAATCCAAATCACTGGAACAACGACTTCAACTACTGGAGATGACGTTGCTTCTAACAACACTGGAACAGCATCAATTGAAATCACTGACTTCACATACGGTCGTGATGCAAACGCTGCTCAAGCTTTCTCTGGTCCTACTTCTGATTTCGAATACGGTAACTTGTTTGATATCTACGCTGACGACCAATTCGGTGGTATTGATGTTGCAATCGGAGCTGGATCAGCTGCAGGTGACCCAATCATCGGTCGTATCTATTTGTTCGAAGGATTTGACGCTGCTGGCGCTCCAATCTTCACTGACCTTACGCTTGAAACAACTGAGTACATCTTCACTGGAAATGAATTCAACAGCGTTGGTGGAAACACTTTCGTAACTCTTCCTTTCGCTTCAGCTGTAACGTTGAACGCAGGTAACATCTACTTAGTAGTTGTGTCATGTGTAACTGGAACTCGTATTCCTGTTTCTGGAAGCAATGACTGGGTTACTTCTTGGCTATTCGATAGCGGTACTTCTACTTGGGGAGCAACTGGATCTGTTCCAATGGTTCGTTTGAACTCTGACGAAACTGCAGCTGTAGCTTCTGTTACTGGCGCTGCTTCTTTCGAATTGGCTCAAAACATGCCAAACCCTTCTAACGGAAATACAACAATTGTTTACAACCTTCCAAGCAACGAGCGTGTTACTTTAACCGTTCGCGATTTAACTGGACGTGTTGTTGCAGTATCTAACGAAGGTGTTAAACCAACAGGTAAGAACATGATCACATTGAATACTTCTGCTTACGGTGCAGGTGTTTACACTTACACAATCACTGCAGGTTCTTCAAGCTTGACAAAACAAATGATGGTGAAATAATTCATCTTCTTTCATAGAAAGGAAAAGTCCCGCAATAGTGCGGGACTTTTTTTTGTCTTTACAGATTTGGATATAGAAAGATTTCTTAACTTCCCACCTTAAAATAAAACCTGATAAGATGAAAAAACTTTTTACTCTTTGTGGTGCTATTGGTCTCGCTTTTTCTGCAACGGCGCAAATTACGCCAACTACAGATATTAAGGCTGCACTAAAAGCTCCTTCAAACGCTGAGATGGAACGCTCTGCTCATTCAACTGCAACTGCTCCATCGAACACTGCAGACCGTGTTGTTGTATACAGCCAAAACTTCTCTACTGGATTTGGCGATATGACTCACCAAGACAGCAGCCCTGCTGGAACCATTTGGATGGTTGCAAACGCAAGCTCTCCTGCTGGTGAATTCTCTTCTACACTTCCTGCTTTAGCTTCTCCAACTGCTGCTAACGGATGGGTAATTTTCGATTGTGATTTATACAACACGCCTGTTTCAAACGGTGTTGAAGATGTTACTGGAAGCCTTTCTACTCCAACCATGGATTGTAGCGCATTGACTTCTGTAATTGTAGAGTGGTCACAATACTTCCGCTACTGCTGCTTCTCGGCGTCACCATTGACGTTAGAAGTTTCTACAGATGGTGGAACTAACTGGACTGTTTTCCCTGCAAACGGAAATTTCACTCCAAGTGCAAACTCACTTTCTGCTAACCCATTGAACACACGTGTTGACATTTCTTGTGCTGCTGCTGGACAATCTAGCGTTTTGGTACGTTGGGGATATAACACTGCTGCTGCAACGGGCTACAGTCACTACTTCTGGGGAATCGATGATATTCAAATTCACGACAACGGAAGCACCAACGATCTTGAAATTCTTCAAGTAACCAACGGAGATGTTCTAAACATTTGGGAATACCGTGTTACGCCTTTCGAGCAACGTATTTTCGCTGCTGACGGAGGTTTAAATGTTGGGGTTATTTACCGCAACAACGGAAGTGCTGACCAAACCAACACTTCAATAAACATTGACATCTTAGATGCTTCTGGTGCTGTTGTTGGAAACGCAGTTTCTAACCCTTTCACCATGGAATCTTTTGGTCACACTCCAGAATGTCCATCATTCTTAAGTGATACGTTATACATTCAGACCGGTTGGGAGCCAAGTGTTATTGGAACCTACACCGTTCGCGCAAGCATTCTTAGCTTAGATGCTACAGATGAGACGCCAGCGAACAATACAATGGACCACATCATTGTTTATTCAACCGATGAGTACGGTCATGAAGACGAAGCTGCACTTGACATTGAATTGACTCCACGCGCTAGCGATACTAGCCCAGGCGAATTCGATCCAACAGGATATGGTGCATTTTACACTTGCCCTAACGCAGGTTCATTGGCTTATGGATTGACTGTAGTTTTCGGTCCAACCTCAGACGGTGGCGCAGACTTTACTGCAATTCTTTTCGAAGGATCACCGAACAATGCTGCTGTATTGGCTTCTCAAGATTATGTATTGAATGCCGGTTGGATTGACAACGGATATCAGTACTTCCCATTCGATGCTCCATATGCTTTGGATACACAAGCAAATGGTCTTTCTTATTTCTGTGGAGTATTGAACGAAAGCACAAGTGCACTTCAATTAACTTGCGCTGCAGAATCGAACAGCGACTCTGACAACTCTACTTCAGTGTATGAAAAAGCTGGTGACGGTACTTTCGTATGGTTCGGTAGCCAAAGCTTCTCTCCTGCTGTTCGTATGATTCTTTCAGAACGTGTAGCTGTAGACGAAATCAACTCTGACAATCTTACTTTCTTCCAATTCGCTCCAAACCCAGCAGTATCTTCAACTCGCGTTAATTTCGAGTTAACTTCTGCTGCGAACGTTGCTTACGAAGTTCGTGACATCACTGGAAAATTAATCGAGTTCAAAAACTTAGGTAAATACACTCCAGGAAGAAACAATTTCGAATTAAATGTAGCTGGCTTAAACGCTGGAAACTATGAAGTTTCTTTAGTAATTGGTGGGGCTAGAATGTTCACCAAAACACTTTCAGTTAAGAAATAATATTTTCTTTTTGAATGAAAAGGCCACCTTCGGGTGGCCTTTTTTATTACTCATACCGAAGAGCATCTATCGGATCGAGGTTCGAGGCCTTCTTCGCCGGATAATATCCGGAAGCCACAGATACAATAAAAGAAATTGTTGCACCCAGTAATAACCACAACCATGGAATGGTGAATCCAACACCTACAACCAAGGAAACAACATTTCCTACCAACACACCTAATACAATTCCAATTGCACCGCCTATTTGACCAATAACAACGGCTTCAATTAAAAATTGTTGACGAATAATTTTTGAGCTGGCCCCAATGGATTTGCGAACGCCTATTTCTCGCGTTCGCTCGGTAACAGAAACCAACATAATATTCATGAGACCTATTCCTGCACTTATTAAGGTGATGATTCCTATGCAAATTCCACCCAACGTAATTCCTGAAATCAAGCCCATCAATTGCTCAACCAATCCATTGCTCATATTTACTTCGAATGAATTGTCTTCACCAGGAGCATCGGCCCGAGCCACTCGCATGGCTTCAACAGCAGACTCAGTAGCCGCTTCCAATTGCTTCGCTGTTTTCACAGCAATGCTAATTTGATATTCAGATTTCTCGTCGCCGAACGTTTTGCGAACATTGGTCAACGGAATTAAACACTGGTTATCTCCTGCAAATCCAAATGTGTTTCCCTTCTCCTTCAAAACCCCCACAATCACGTAAGACCTTCCACTTACATCTACCGTTTGTCCAATGGGTGAAACGCCACCTTTAAATAGTTCCTTGGCTATATCTGCTCCGCAAACCATAGCATTTGTCCCGTCTTTAATTTCGAAGGAAGAAAAATTCCGGCCGTCGCTCAACACGTAGGAAGAAAGTTCGAAATAATTAGCGTCGCAGCCTAAGACCGATACATTCGGATTGGTTTTCAAACCGCCTCTTGAAACCGTTGAAGTTGCCGAAGCAAAAACACTCAGCGAAACAATGGCATCTTCCTTAAATAATTCTTGAAACTTGCGGGCTTCGTCATAAGAGATGACTTCAACTTGTTTGCTGCTCTGACCGCGTCGCATGCCTTGACGCGCGTTATTACCCGAGCGAATAGAAAATGTATTCGAGCCTAACCTGGAAAATTCCTCGCTCAACTTACGTTCAATACACTTCACAGCGGTGATCATGCCTACCAAAGCTGTGATACCAATAGCAATAATTGAGACCGTTAAAGTGGCTCGAAGCTTCTGACTTCTTACCGAGCCAATAGCCGTTCTGAGATTTTCTTTGAAAGATGTCGATAAAACTCGAATCATAAAACAAAAGTAGGGTTGTAATTCCCTCGATTCCTAACTATTTTTGCAAGGTAAAAATCTACAAATAATGAGTCAAGTATTCGACCTAGACATGATTAAAAGCCACTACAGCAGACTTGCTGAACGAGTGGAAAGCGCAAGAAAAGTTGTTGGAAAACCATTAACGCTAAGCGAGAAAATTCTTTACTCACATCTTTGGGAAGGCTCAACTGACGTGGCTTTCGAGCGCGGAAATTCATATGTAGATTTCGCTCCAGACCGTGTAGCTATGCAAGACGCTACGGCACAAATGGCGCTGTTGCAATTCATGCAAGCAGGGAGAAAAAAAGTTGCTGTTCCTTCTACTGTTCACTGCGACCATTTGATACAAGCTCGTGTGGGTTCTACCACCGACTTGAGTGATTCATTGATTAAAAACAACGAAGTATTCAATTTCCTTTCAACCATTTCAACCAAATATGGAATTGGTTTTTGGAAACCTGGTGCTGGTATCATTCACCAAGTGGTGCTTGAAAACTATGCCTTTCCTGGCGGATTAATGATTGGAACCGATTCACATACCGTGAATGCCGGCGGATTGGGAATGATTGCTATTGGTGTGGGTGGTGCAGATGCTATGGACGTTATGGCCGGCATGGCTTGGGAATTGAAATTCCCGAAATTGATCGGTATTAAACTGACTGGAAAATTAAGCGGCTGGTGTTCTGCTAAAGACGTTATTTTGAAAGTAGCTGGAATTCTGACCGTGAAAGGTGGAACCGGTTGCATTGTAGAATATTTCGGTGAAGGTGCTACTTCGTTGTCTTGCACCGGTAAAGGAACCATCTGCAACATGGGTGCTGAAATTGGAGCAACCACTTCAACCTTCGGTTACGATGACAGCATGGAGAAATACTTGCGCTCTACCGGTCGTCCGGAAGTGGCAGATCTTGCGAACAACATTCGCGAACACTTAACTGGAGATGCTGAAGTATACGCAAATCCTGAAATGTATTTCGATCAAGTTTTAGAAATTAACTTAGACGAATTAGAGCCATACATCAACGGTCCTTTCACTCCAGACTTGGCTACGCCAATTTCAAAAATGAAAGAAGCTGCTGCGGCAAACGACTGGCCTACCAAGGTTGAAGCTGGACTTATTGGTTCATGTACCAACAGTTCTTATGAAGATATTTCACGCGCAGCATCGTTAGCGAAGCAAGCGGCTGAAAAAGGAATGGAGCCGAAAGCTGAATTCAGCATTACGCCTGGTTCAGAGAAAGTTCGTTTTACCATTGAGCGTGACGGATTTATTGAAACGTTCTCGAAGATTGGCGCGAAAGTATTCGCGAACGCTTGCGGACCATGCATTGGCATGTGGGCAAGAGCCGGTGCCGAAAAGAAAGAACGCAACACCATTGTGCATTCATTCAACAGAAACTTCTCTGCACGTCAAGACGGAAATCCGAATACACTCGCATTCGTTGCTTCTCCAGAAATAACAACGGCATTGGCCATTGCCGGAGACTTAACGTTCAATCCACTTACCGATTCATTAACGAATTCGAAAGGAGAGCAAGTGATGTTCGATGCTCCAACCGGATATGAATTACCGCCACTTGGATTCGATGTGAAAGATGCAGGTTACCAAGCCCCTGCTGAAGATGGAAGTGCAATTGAAATTGCTGTTGCACCTGACAGCGAGCGCTTGCAATTACTTGCTCCATTCGCAGATTGGGACGGACACAACATTGAGAACGCACGTGTCTTGATTAAAGCAAAAGGAAAATGCACAACAGATCATATTTCTATGGCTGGACAATGGTTGCGTTTCCGTGGTCACTTAGACAACATTGCAAACAACACCCTAATTGGAGCAACCAACTTCTTCAACGGAGAACAGAATAAAGTGAAAAATCAAATCACCGGTGAATACGCTGAAGTACCTACCGTACAACGCGCTTACAAAGCTGCAGGTATTCCGTCTATTGTTGTAGGCGATCAGAATTACGGTGAAGGTTCTTCACGCGAACACGCTGCCATGCAACCACGTCACTTAGGTGTTCGAGCAATACTTGTAAAGAGCTTCGCGCGTATTCACGAAACAAATTTGAAGAAACAAGGAATGCTAGCGCTCACTTTCGCTAATGAAGCAGACTACGATAAAATTCAAGAAAACGATAAAATCAATTTCGTTGATTTGGTGAATTTCACAGCTGGAAAACCTTTGACATTGGAGTTGGTTCATGAAGATGGGTCGAAAGAAAACATTCTTGTAAACCACACCTACAACGATCAACAAATTGAATGGTTCAAAGCAGGCGGCGCCTTAAACCTAATAAGAAAATCACTTTAAAAATAAAAAAAGGGACTTGTTAAAGTCCTTTTTTTTTAATCTTCGCACTATGAAAAATCTATTGTATCTCTTTCTTGCTTTAACACTCTTCGCATGCGGAAACGCCACGCCAAACGCTGAAGCAACTCCTTCTGCTACCACGAATACAGTGGTAGACGGAACAAACAAAACGGAAGCAGTTCTTTCAATAAGTGGAATGACTTGCGCTGCCGGTTGTGGTGGGAAAATTCAAAAAGAACTGCAAGGAATTAAAGGAGTTGTTGCAACTTCATTGGATTTCGTTGAAGATCGAGATGTGAATGTTGTGAAGGTGGAATTCGATCCGAATGTGGTGAAAGAAACAGACATGACAAATATCGTTAACACCATTGCCGATGGTCAATACCATGTTGTGAAAGCTGAAATAATTTCGCACAAAGCTTCCTAATGTCAACCCTTCAACAAACAAAAAAAAGACTGAACGCAGCAGGCAAGATTGGTCTCGTCTGCATGTTCTTAATCATTATTGCAGGCAGTTTCGTGCGCATCACCGGCAGCGGAATGGGTTGTCCAGATTGGCCAAAATGTTTTGGCTATTACATTCCGCCCACTGATATTTCAACCGTTCAATTGGAAGAAGGAAGAGCCTATTCCAAAGGTCAAATGGTCATTTATCATGATACCCTTTGGATAGCGCAACAAAACTTCAACTACACATCTGAATTCTGGAAAACCAATATCGGAAAAGAAGCTGCACTGAAAGTTTATCCCAAGCATCAATACGCAGAATTCAATGCGTTTCACACTTGGACCGAATACATCAACCGTCTTCTAACAGGCTTACTTGGGTTGCCCATTTTAGTCATGGTGTTTCTTTCAATGCTGTACTACAAAAAATCAAATGACTATTGGCCTGTTCTTTATTCTGTATTTGCCATTGTCATGATTCTTTTTGAAGCGTGGTTGGGGAAGATGGTGGTTGACAAAAATTTGAATACTTCAACCATTACTTTACACATGGTAGGGTCATTGGGAATCTTACTGAGTTTGCTCTTTCTCATTCGCAGAACCAGCGAAAAAGCTACTTACCACATTCCACCTGTTCTTCGAAAAGCACTCTCTTTTTTCTTCATCATTCACTTGGTTCAACTTTTACTGGGAACCCAGGTAAGAGAGTCTGTTGATTTACTTCTTGAAAATGGTGTTGGAAGAAATATTCTCATAGACAATTTGCCCGTTGGATTTAAAATACACCGAAGCTTTTCCATCTTAATTGTTATTTTGGCAACCATAATGTACTTCCAATACAAGCGTTTGGACATTAAACCAAGAAAATTTTCCTTCTTGTTTATTGTTCTTGTATTTGAAATACTCTTCGGTGTAAGCCTTGCCTATCTAGGGTTACCGATTGCCCTTCAGCCTTTACATTTGCTTTTTTCGATCATCCTTTTCGCTCTGAGCGGAATGTTATTGTTGGAATCGAAAAAGAAATAAACACTTCATTTATTTTTTAACATTTCCTAATTTACTTTGGTCGACGATTATCTTTGACCTTTGCAATTGGGAAATGAAAGGTATATGCTTTTTGCTTTGGTTCACTTTTTATTGCTTGATTTCAAGTGCTCAGGAAAGTATGCCATTACGTTTGAAGCAAATTAAGCCCAATCGCTCGCTAGTTAATTTCCTGTCGTTAGATACCCTTCAACAATCTAAGCCTAATTTCAATTACGAACTTATTCTTTCTCATGGAAAATGGTATGCAGTCGGCAATGGAGACGGCCAAGTTTTCACACCTGAAAACGAAGCATGGAAAAGAATTGACAAGACTCGTTTAGAAGGATACCATTACAGTGCTTTCTTATTCGATTGCAATGGAACCCTTATGAAGTATGGCGGATACGGCTTCTGGAGAACTCATGGAATGTTTGTGTACTTCCATGAACCAAGTGGCGACTGGCAAATTCAACCCAGCGATCGTGACCTTCCGTTTAGTGGCAAGCTTGCTTACTTCAGCAGAAAAGAAAACAGTCTCTACTCGTTTGGCAATTTCATTTTTAATCAATCGATGAGCGAAGAGAAAAAATTTCTCGACAGCCTTTACCGAATTGATTTACTTACCATGAAATGGAAGAACCTTGGAAAGCTCAATTACGCGCTAATAGATAAGTATCACCTGCATTACCGACTGAATACGTTAGCTAACAATTCCGGATGTTTTGTCTTACCCATTAGCTCCGATTCAACTGCCATTTTTTTGAATTTCACAACACTTGAATATTCCATTTACAATTCAAAAAATAATCCGCGACTTTTTTATTTTTTCCGAGAATTGCCTTTGAATCAACAAGCCTTTTCTGACAATTACGGATTGAAAATTCTTGCTACAGATTCCATTGACATTCTAGATTCTATTTCATGGAGCGAAGCACTTGCTCAACCGTTGGAAACTTCCAATCTAGTCGACCCGCCAACAACCACGGTTGCCTTCAAGTATTATCTCATTCTAAGCGCAATTGGACTAACGTTCGGAGTCCTTCTTCTCCTGTATTTGTACAAACGAAAAAAAACAGCACTGGGAAAAACACAAATTCAAAGCGCTCTGACCTATTCAAAAACACTTGACCTGACTATTTCCAACACAATCATCTTCCAAGGGGCCATGTATCCAATTGATTCTGAAGATTACTTTGTGATTCAAAAACTTTCGCTTCAAGATGCTTCAACCATTGATTTAAACGACTGGCTTCAATTAGAAAATAAGCAGCCCGAAAATCAAAAGAAGCAACGCGCTGAATGGATTAAGCGTATGAATTCATTTTTTAATTCAATCGGTTTTAAGGAAGAAGCTTTTCTTCGAGAAAGACAGGAAACAGATAAGCGCATGTTTGTATACAAAATGAACAGCATCCTTAAAGGAAACACAGAACACGAAAATACACCTTCCGAAAAATAGGTGAATCAGTCAAAACCACTCTTAACTTCAAGTAATTCATTTTCAAAATTTTAAATTCATGAAATAGGTGAAGAGTGGAACGGCCACCCAATTCACGCGAATTCTGTAGCGAACGCTTTTGCAAAGCAATTCATTTGCGCCAATACTTTTTGAAATGAATCGCGTACAGGAAATTAAACATTGGCTGCAAGAAGGCAATCTCTACCGAGCGGAAAAGGCTATTCAAAACTGTCATAATGATCTGAAGCCCGAGGAAAAGGAAGAATTCGAAACCCTTTTAAATGAAATCAGTGTAAGACATTACAGATTACTTGCTGGCAAGGCTGTTCTTTCCAAAGATGAAACTTTACTGAAAATTTGCATACAAAAACTAAAGGAAAAGAAGGCTCCGGTTGAAGGACTTCAAAACGCTCTCGATCAAATTATTTCCAATCGCAGGACTGCTCGATTTCAAAAATTTCTGATGATTATTTTCGGATTAATTACGATTGTATTTTCAGCTTTGTTCTTTCTGAACTAATCCTTTTTCTTGGAAGTATCTAAAAGCGTATCCATACCCATCATCTGCTTCATTACTTTTTGCATTCCATCAGGCGACCCGTCTAAAAACAAGACATTGCCTTTTCCATATTCCGCGAAATTCTTAATGGCTTCGGTCCACATGGAAAACATAATCATTGAAGTATCTAAGTTCGCTTGCTGCATTTCTCTTGCTGCGTTTTGCATACCCTTAGCCACCTCTTCTCTGAACAACGCAACTCCCTGACCTCTCAATTGCGCAGCTTCTCTTTCCGCTTGCGCGGCAATCTTAATCGCATTTCCATCTGCTTCTGCTGCCTTTGTCTTCGTAATCAACAAGGCTTGACCTTCATTCTCTGCTGCTGCCTTCAAATTGCTTGAAGCCACAACCTGGCTCATCGAACGCATTACGGCTTCATCGAACGTAATGTCGTTAATCTGTAAATCGTGCAAATGATATCCCCATTCTTCAATGACATTATCGATTTGTTCTTTCACATGATCAATGATTTCATTGCGAAGAGAAAGAACTTCTGCTTGTTTTTTCGTGGCAACAAATGCACGAATATTTCCTTCAATGGTTCGAATTAAAGCTTGCATCAAGCTCTTTTCATCTATGAACTTGAAGGCAACTTTTTTAATACTCTCTTCTGCATCGTTCTGAACAGAAAACAAAAGCATACTTTTAAAATAAACATTGGCTTGATCAATGGTTACCGCTTGAAACTCCAATTCCACCGAACGATTCTGTGTTGAAATTCGTTTGAATATAGTTTCAACAAATGGAATCAGCAGGTTCAATCCTGGACGAATTACGCGACGGTATTTTCCAAAAACAGTAACAACGGCAACATTTCCCTGTTGAACCGTTTTCAATCCAGAGAAAATAAGTAGCGCAGCAATTGCGAGTAAAATGTATAATGGCATGTTCTTTTTTTTACGAATGTATCTAAACAATTTCAATTATATCAGAATCCAAGCATTTCACTCTAAAAAAGTGTAATTTTGAGCATGCAGAATTCCGAACTACTCAACTCAGAAGAAATAGAGCAAAAGTTAACGCGCATGGCTTATGAAATAGCCGAGCGTCACTACACAGAGAAGAATATAGTCTTTATTGGTATTGAAGAAAACGGAGCTGCTGTTTCGAAAAGACTCTTTGAATTGGTGAAAGAAATTGTGACTATACCTTGTGAAATCAGTAGCATTCAACTTTCAAAAGACCACCCCATTGGAAGTGCAAAACTTTCATCTCCCCTTTCACTCAAAAACAAATGTGTTGTACTCATAGATGATGTCTTCAACTCTGGAAGCACACTTATGCACGCCGCATCATTCCTTGTTTCGCAAGATATTCATCGCCTAACTACAGCGGTGTTAGTGGAACGAAAGCACCGAAGATTTCCCATCAAAGCGGACTTCGTTGGATTGAAATTGTCGACCACACTGAAGGAACATGTGACTGTGAGTATGGACGGAAAAAATTCTTCCGTGACGATTCGTTAATTTAACTCGAAGACGAAATTTATCATGTAGTTTCTTCCCGCTTGCGGATAGTAAAATCGCTCTGTTACAGGGCTTCCATATATGTATGAATAAGCGTATCCGTTGCTCGAATACATTCGATTCAAAACATTGTTTGCCCAAAAAGTAATCTTCATCGAAGAGCCGTTTGCTCTTTTTTCAGTCCACTGAATTCCCATATCGCTGACTGCAAACGCTGTTAAAACAGCACTGCTACTTCCCGTATTATCCAGGTGTTGCTTTCCTACAAACTTCTCATTGAACAAAAGATTCAATTGTCTTCTTTTCCATTCCGTTGACAACATCTTGTAATCTGCATTCAAAGCTGCAATCATATTCGGACTAAAAGCAATATCGGTAGTACCGCGCGATACAACTTCTTCAGCATACGTATCGTAATTGAAAACACGCTCGTTAAAATCTAAAATTTTGTTTTCGCTTAACGTAATGTTTCCACCAACTTTCAATTTTCGTGAAAGATTTGCTGAAGCACTAAACTCAATTCCCTTTCTGTAAGACTTAGCAACATTGGTTCTCAGCGGAGCACCCACATCGTTCAAGGCTCCTGTTAAAACAAGTTGATTGGTGTAATTCATTATATATGCATTGACATCGAAAAGAATTTTCTTCCCATTTCCAAAATGAAGTCCAGCCTCATAATCGGTCATGTATTCATTCTTCGGAAAATTTCCAGGTGCAGCATCCACATAATCACTTCTGTTCGGCTCTTTGCCTGAATGTGCAACAGATGCATAAACAGAAAAAGATTTACCTATGAAATAACGCAAACCAATTTTCGGATTCAAGAATTTACTCGTCACATTTACGTCATATGAACGTTGATCGTTGTCTACGCCTTTCGTGTTGTATGCTACATAGCGGGCTTGAATATCTGCATTCACAATGAATTTCTCTGGAACAAATGCCCATTCCATTTTTGAAAATGCATTCACATCGTATTTGTCTGATTGACCGTAATAATATTGATGATCGACTACAAAAATTAACGGGTCTCCAGTGGCAATGACTCTTCCGTAATGCTGACCGTTGTAGTGGTTCGCGCCAACTCCGAAAGTACTCGTGAAATTATTTTTCTTGAAAACATACGAACCGGTAACACCATAAAAATTGTTATTCAACCATCTACGCGTAACCAAATTTGTAGTGTTAATGGTGTCTCCGTTGATTATATTCGGAAGCATGTTGTAACTGGCTACTTCCTGATCAACTTTAAACTGCTCGAAATATCCTTGTCCGTGCGTGAAGTGAAATGCGGTTCTGAATTCATGCGTTGCGCCATTTTTTTTCTTCGAAGAAAAATAATGCGCTTGCGCGTGATGCTGCGCGTAGTTGTCTATTTCATTTTCGTAGAGATAGGCGTTGTACGTTCTTCCTGAATTCAACAAATTGTTAATGTCGGCTTGCGAAGAACCATTGCGTGCGGCAAAAGCTAGAATGTCTGCAGTGGTGCCGTAAAGTTTTTCGAACGGTGTTCCGTTCCACGCTTGGTAGGTATTTTCCTTTCCACCAAAAACAAAAAACGTTAATTCCTTCGAACGATTTTCTTCCTGAAGAATATTCAATTTTCCCTTCGTGAAGTAGGAAAATAATTTTGTCTCTGCGCGATCTATGTATCCCTTTGACGCAATACTACTCATTCTCGCGTTCAACTCGAACTTCTTTCCAATCTTACTTCCCAATTCCAATGTTGCTTTCGTAGCACCAAAAGAACCAATACCATATTTTATCCGAACGAAATTCTTTTCCAAATGTGCATCGGTATCTATGTGTATGCTTCCACCGAAAGAACCTGTTCCGTTCGCCGAAGTTCCTATTCCGCGTTGAATTTGAATGTTCGAACTGGAAGACGCTAAGTCAGGCGTGTTCACCCAAAACACTTGCTGACTCTCAGGATCATTGAGTGGAACGCCATTGATGGAAACGTTCACGCGCGTGGGATCACTTCCGCGGATCCACAAACCTGTGTATCCAATTCCATTTCCAGCATCTGAAGTAACGGTCAACGAAGGCGTAAATCTTAAAAGAAAAGGAAGATCAACACCTGTGTTAATCTTTTCAATGTCCTTCGGCTGAAGGTTTGTCAATGCGAAAGGAGCGGTGTTATTCGCCGACCAAACATCGCGAATACTCACAGCGTCGAGCACAAAATTTGGAACAACCGTCGTGTCTATTTTTTCTTGCGCAAATAAACTTGACGCAACAAAAAGCGCAGCACAAACAAAAATAATTTTCTTAAACATGTCTTTTAATTTATGCGCACGACAGGGGTTGCGGTGCACGTTGTTCATCTTTTCCTTGGCGGCATTACCCGCCCAGGTTCCTCTTGTTCTGAAACAAGAAGGGTCTAATCTCAGCCATTTTTTTTCGAATGGCACCCCTATGAGAACGGCGCAAATATAGAAAGGTATTACCTTAGACAAGTGAAAAAAGGATTGGTATTCAAAACAACAGGAAAATCTTACGACGTATTAATCGACGGAAAGATTGTGGTGTGTTCGCTGCGAGGAAAAATTCGCCTGCAGGGCCTTCGCACCACAAACCCTATTGCTGCTGGAGATTACGTAGATGTTGAAATGGACAGCGACGGCAACGGAAGTATTCATCGCATTCACGACCGCACCAATTACATCATTCGAAAATCGGTGAACCTTTCCAAAGAAGCACAAATTATTGCAGCGAATATTACGCGTGCTTTCTTGCTTGTTACCATTGACCGTCCGCAAACCACACCTGGATTTATCGATCGATTTTTAGTTACGGCGGAAGCCTATCGCATTCCCGTTACATTGGTTTTTCATAAGTGGGATGTCTTTTCAGACGAGGAAAAAGAGAAGGCCATTGACTTGGCTTCCATTTATAAAAGCATTGGATACGAGTTGTTATTTACAAGCATTGAAACGGGACAAGGACTGAAAGAATTGAAAGAACTCATTGAAACCGGAACGTTTTTATTTTCGGGACACAGCGGTGTTGGGAAATCTTCGTTGGTTGGAAAAATTTCTAATAACGAAGACATTCGCATTGGTGAAATCAGCGACTGGAGCGGGAAAGGACAACACACTACAACGTTTGCTGAAATATTTCCCTTGAGTGAAACTTCGTTTTTAATTGACACGCCCGGCATCAAAGGATTCGGATTGGTGAATTTCGAAGAGGAAATGTTAGCGAATTATTTTCCTGAATTTTTAGAATTATTACCTGCATGCAAGTTCAACAATTGCAAGCACATTAACGAACCGAAGTGCGCTGTTCTAGAAGCATTGAGTGAAGGTGAGATTGCAGAATCGCGTTACATGAGTTATAGATCTATGTTAGAAAGCGAAACTGAAAAATACCGTTCTTCATGAAATTTCAACTGTTCACCAACGAGCACTTTTTTATTATTGGCTTAACGATTTTCCTCTCACTTTTTTTTGTTTGGGTTGGAAGGAAATACGATAAATCGCGGGAAATACTGCGCTGGTTTTTCGGGATATTGTTGTTGACGAATATGGTCGTTTATCAGACGTATCGTTATCAAACAGGCTTGTGGGAAGTTCGTCACGATCTTCCTCTAGAGTTATGCAACCTTGCCAATATACTTGCAGCGTTAGCTCTGTTATTGAAGCGAAGGAGCATGGCGGAAATTGCATGGTGTTGGGTTATGACCGGCACATTGAATGGATTAATCACACCCGACTTCATGGGTGTATTTCCGGAAGTACCTTATGTCTCTTTCTTTATCGGACATGCAGGCTTAATCATCGCTACATCTTTTTTGGTTTTCGGAATGAAATTGTATCCGGAAAAAGGATCATGGTTGCGTGTTGTTCTTGCGTCACAAATTTATTTCGCAGTTGCCTTTTCAGTCAATAAAATTATCGGCAGCAATTACGGATACCTCATGCACAAACCCGATGGCGGCAGCGCCATGGATTTCTTCGGTCCTTATCCGTATTATTTAATCACGCTCGAATGTTTGGGAGCGTTGTTGTTTTTCTTGGTGTTGTTGCCGTTTAGGAAGAAAAAAATGAGGGCAAAGAATCTCAATTTACAATGAAAAAAATAATCATACTCGCTGGTGCGACAGGAAATTTAGGTGGTAAAATAGCAACTGCTTTATTAGCGAAAGGCGCAGAGGTCAGAGCAATCGTTCGACACGAAACTGATGCGATAAAAATAAAAAACTTAGAAGAAAAAGGTGTCTTAGTCTTTCGAGTTGATACGAGTAGTAAATCTGAAATTTCAAAACATTGTGCAGGTGCACACTGCATGGTTTCTGCGCTAGCTGGATTAAGAGAAACGGTTATAGATGCTCAAAAAGTATTTCTAGACGCAGCGGTTGAAGCCGGAGTTCCAAGATTTATTCCTAGCGACTACTCCAGTGATTTTACAAATCTCGTAAAGGGACAAAACAGAAATTTAGATTTCAGAAGAGAGTTCCACACGTATCTCGATTCGAAACCCATTCAAGCAACTACGATTTTTAACGGACCATTTATGGATTTGTTAACCACCGACATGCCTTTGATACTTTTTAAACAAAAACGAATTCTGTGCTGGGGAAATCCAGATCAAATTGTAGAGTTCACTACCACCTTTAACGTGGCTGACTTCACCGCTGAAGCGGCCCTCGACAGCAGCACTCCAAGATTTTTACGAATTGCTGGTGACCGACTTTCTTGCAACGACTTTGTGAAACTCCTTTCAGAAATTACCAACGAAAAATATAAATTATTCAGACCTGGAGGTATTGGTCTTCTGAATACTGTTATCGCATTAACACGATTCTTTTCACCCTCTAAAAATGAACTTTATCCTGCTTGGCAAGGAATGCAGTATATGCGTGACATGATGGAAGGAAGAATAATATTCCAAGAATATGACAACGACAGATATTCAAACGTCAATTGGACTTCTGCTAAAGAATTTTTAATTCAAGAAAAAATAGACGCGAAGTAGACTGGCTGTTGAATTCAAATTAATTCCAACTCGGAATCATTCCGCGTAGGCCCATATCAACGACAGATTCGTTAGCACCTGGCTCCCACTTTCCATCTGGATTGGTGTCTATCCATTCAAAACTTTTGTTGGTCGAAAGTGAAAGCGTCACATAAATATCTTCTGTCTCGTTTCCGGTAATAACCAAGGGTGAAGAAAATCCGCCAGTTACAACACAACTCCCTTGAGGAATTGGAGACGTAGCGAACAATGGATTCGGAACAGTGGTTGCACCCGGAGGGGCTTGTCCTGAAGACACGTACGGAGTTCCTAAAACGCTCGTCTCGAATCCCCAATAACCTTGCAACACATCGTCGTTCACAGCCACCGATTGTGTATTGATTAAGTAGTTCGTGATATACGTGTTGAAACCAACAAAGCTTGCCACACGTCCTGTTAAATCGAATCCATTCGCCAACAAGTTCACATCGTAATTCTGATACAACAACGAAGCACGAACGTATTCATAAGTACCTGGTGTAAATGAACTGATGGGAACAGCTACAAAAATTTCTCCCGGCGCATCAATTCGTGCTTGAGCAAAATCAATTGCATTGGCGCCACCAGCGGTTGTTTCGGCTGCGTGATATACAACTTTACCGGCGCCTAATGCTGTGTACATGTTCGGCGCGAATTCAATGTAATGCGCAGATATTTTATGAAACAACGGACTTAATGCAGCATGTCCAGAAGGCACGGCTGAAGGCGCACCTAAGTTGTTCAATCGCTCCTGCGTTGAGTCTGTCACAATTTTTATGAAGACCATTGGAACCTCTAATGATCTTGGGTCGTCTTTGCAACGGTCGCAAGAAACCAAAACCATCATCATTAAAAAAGCAAAAAGGAAATTCGATTTTTTCATAAAGTGAAAATAAGATATTTTTCGAAACTCAACTCATGTAAATCCACGCACTTTCATAGGATTCTTGCATTTCAAAAAACTGAAGCATCTCCTGATAAAATGAATCTCCACCAATCGTTGCGCTATCGCCAATCACGATCAACTTCTTCCTAGCGCGAGTGAGCGCAACATTCATCCTGCGGTAGTCTTTCAAGAATCCAATTTCATTCTCATCGTTGCTTCGCACCAGAGAAATAATAACCACATCGGCCTCTTGCCCTTGAAACGAATCCACCGTATTAATCGTCACCTCCGCTTCTTTAAACACACGCTCCAACAACTCAATCTGCGCGCGATACGGTGAAATTAAGGCGCATGAAAAAAACTGTTGCGTCTGTTCCTTCAACATCGAATACATTTTCATGGCCAATTCAGCTTCACCTTTGTTCATGCGCGAATTTCCCTCTGCTCCTGCTTCTTCGTTGTATCCTGTTCCAGCAGTGTCAATGAATTGAATTGGATTCAAATCGCCTTCCAACATGCGACGTGCAACGGAAATATCTGCAGTGAGCTTTCCTTCATAGAAATGCTTGTTGCTAAACGCCGCAATTTTTTCGTTCATGCGGTATTGCACATTCAGAAAATGCACGCCTTTTTCTATGCGTGCAGTTCTTTCCATTAACGAAATGGCTAAGCCCTTCTGGGCTGCTTCATTCGAAAAAACAGTTGGAGGAAGTTGCAAGTGATCTCCAGCTAAAACCAATTTATTTCCTTTCGCAATCGGAATCCAACAGGCTGGTTCCAGCGCCTGCCCTGCTTCGTCGATCACAACCACATCGAACACGCGATCGCGAAGCATATCATTCGCAGACCCTAAGAGCGTGGTGCAAATCACATCGGCTTGATCTATGAGTCTATCCAATAAAAACAATTCCGTCTCGCGCGCTTCGCGCATCATTTCTTTTGCTTCCTTGAAAATTAATTTGCGCTGCTCCGCTTCTTCTCTGCCAAACGAACGTTTGTATTTACTTCCCAACGAGCGCAATTCTTTCGCTCTTCTTTTCCATTCACGCACGCGCGAATAATCTTTGTCTTCCACCAATTTCACATCAACCGTAAATGCATTGGCTTTGGAATGAACTTTCGCCGGATTGCCCAAACGCAAAACTCTAATTCCTTTCTCCCCTAACCCTTCCACCAAATGATCCACCGCCGCATTGCTTGGCGCACAGCACAAGACTTTCTTTTTTAACCTTGCTAACTCTTGCATGGCATGAATGAGCGTGGTGGTTTTTCCTGTGCCGGGAGGACCGTGAACCACACTCACAACCAAATCATTCACAACACCTCGTGCAGCTTCATTCTGCGAATCGTTCAAGTTTCCGTGTGAGCCGTTGTATTCAATTTCTGAAAGGCGTTTCTCTTCGGAAGTAATGGCATCTCGAATTTCAGCCAGGCGATTGTTCTTCGCGTTTATGACATTGTTCAAAGCGGCAAACATTTCTTTGTACGATTTTTCATCGAAGGAAACATTCAGTCCTATTTTTCCATCGTCTGTCCAGTCGGGCAATTCATCTACTCTGAATTGAATTTTCATTCGCGCCTGATCTACGAAAGCAATGGTTCCCTTCAGTGATTCACCTTGATGGTTTTCATGGTTGGAAAACAATTCAACGGGCTGACCGGATTGAAAGGAATGTTTTGCAGGACCGTTTGTTTTTTCTACGACTAAAAACGGATACGAACCGAAACCGAATCCATCTTCCACAATTTTCAAGGGGAACCAAGTGAGTCCTTCTTTTATTCGTGCATTCACCGGTTGCTCTTTCAATTGTTTTTGAAAGCGCGCCCAATCTTCATCGCGCTCTATTTTTAGAAGCTCCGCAAGATTTCCGAAATATGCTAAATTTTCTTGAATGGTCATGGCTACAAATAAATAAGGGGCGAATATCGCCCCTTATTTCAATACTATTGAATGATTATTTTCTCAAGAGGTGGAAGTAACCGGTGTAGTCTTCCAATTTTCCTGCAGGGGTAGTCACTTTCAAGATGTAGTAGTACACACCGTCGTTCAGGTCTTTCGGAGACCAATCGTTGTGGTAGTTTGTGTTTTCATAAACCAAATCTCCCCAACGACTGAACACTTGCACTTCCGCATTTTGGAAATATTGCAACGCACTTCCGAAGCTTAACACCTCATTCAACACGTCGTTGTCTAAGGTTAAGATATTCGGCAAGAATACTTCGCAAGGAAGTGAAGTTACTTCATAGTTCGAAGTGCTGTTGAACAAACAGATGGGCTCAGAAATAGTAACACTGTATTGGAAAGGAGTGAATGGCACATTCGCATTCGAAGGGTAGTTTATTCCTACTGCTCCGGCCACGGCGCCTGTTGCATCTGACCACTGATACAAATAAGTTGGATCAATAAACGGAGCCGTCAGTAACATGTCTTCACCCATACAAATAGAGTCAGTAGAAAGCGGAGCGCTTGATGGTGTTAATGGGGTTACCAGCATTACATTATCGGTGACTGTACATTGAATATCGTCTATCGGGTGAACGGATAACGATACCTCCGAAGTCCCTGTTGCGCCGCTAAAGCTTGGGAATGGTATATTGGTCGCGTTCAATGAACCGCCGTTCGCACTAACAATGGACCAATCATAGATGTAGTTTATTCCTGATACTTGTCCAGATAAATTGCTCGTTAGGTTTACCGTGTTCAAGCAATAAGGTAAGTCGCCTCCTAGGTCTAAAACTGGAGGTGCGAAATAATTTACACCAATAGTGTCTGTATAGGTACAACCAAAATTATCCAAAGCTGAAACAATGGCGTAGTAATCACCAGGAGCAGTTGGGTTGAATACTGCACCACCACAATTGGCTACAGTGTTTGTAATTCCAGCACCTGTCCAAGAAAGAGAATCGCATGTGAATCCGAAAGACGGCGTAAACGACATCAATGGCGGATACAATTGCGGAGCGAAGTCTACTGACCAGTCGAAAATCCAACCGTCATCAGAAGCCCACATGTCGCACACTTCAATGATCCAAGCGCCGTTTAACGGACACCCGATAAGATTTGTGAAGGGCTGAACAGAGTTGTAAGTTCCACTTGGCAATGTTGACCCTGCATTTGCCGCCCAAGTGCCTGCTGTGGCAGTTGGTGACCAATAGTAATCATAACCTGTTCCGGCAGGATCTGCAGGACCGTTGATATCGATAGGCACTCCTAAGAACGTTCCGCTTCCACCTTGTTGGTGAACAACAATGGTTTGTCCATTTGGACAAATAAATGAAATAACGATATCACCCATGAAGCTGTGCTCAAAGTTGATGAAGAAGTCGGCGATGTCGGTTGCACTTTGAATGGTTTGACCAGCATTGAAACTGCCAAACAATAGTGTGTCTGAAAAGCACTGTGTCTGATCATCTGGAATGTACAAGGCTCCTCCGAAATTCGCGGTAGGAATTGCAGTCCAATAGGTCGGTGTAATCGATACAGCAAGGTTGATCTCTTGTCCAAGACAAGCTTGAAAATCATCTGCAGCAATGCTTATTGAAGGCTCTGTATCTACCAGAACAAGTGCGTCGATTAAGTTAATGTTTCCGCAACCGTTCGTATCTAAAACATTTAGCTCTACCATGTAAGCTCCTGGCTGAGAGAATGAGTGAGAAACTATTGGCCATGAAGTATCGTCTGTTGTTCCGTCATCGAAATCCCACGTGTGACTTCCCATCACAGAACCTGGAGCGAAAACGGTTGGTGTTGCGTCGAAGGTCATGGTTTCACCTACACACAAATGTGTGGGTTGGAAATCTAATTGATCGGTTGTTACCGCTACCACCGGCGGAGTACAAGGAATACCGCAAGAGATTTCAGCACCAAAGTTTCCAACACTTGCATCGCCATCTGAAGTAAACAAGACTGTTAAGCAATTCGTTGGGTTACTTGAAGAAATAATCACACCACTTAAATCTACGCCGGTGTATGTACCAATTAACGGTGCAGATGGATCTCCACCGTTGAAGATGGCTATTTGGTCACCGGCACCAAGGCTGAATACATTAAACTCTAAGTTTACTTGTCCAGGAATGGAATTATCTGAGCATATCACTGAAATAGCCACGACATTCGGGCCATAATCTGCAGCGCTTAATCCTGGATCCACCAAGAAACCACCGCAATCACTGATTGCTGCAGTTCCCACCGGGTACTCTTGCGCTGTTGCTTGAAAAACGGACAAGGCCGCTACGAAAAGGGAGAATAAAACTTTTTTCATTTTACTTGGCTTTGTTGTTTATCAATTCTCTTTTGTACAAAGTCTCTAAACGCTTTGCTGAAAAAACCGTGATTACATAATCCGAATTCATCCAACGGTAGGTTTTGGTTTCAATTTCATCGGGTTGCAAAGCCGGTGTATTATTTAAAGCATTGAACAACATGTTCGAGGTTGGAACAACCGACTCAAGTGATTGGCCCGATGTTAACTTCAGCTTTGGAGCGGTTGCCGCTTTCTCTGGAGCAAGGGTCACTGAAACCATATTGTTCTGTAAAAAATTCAACCAAGAAGCATCACTGTTGTGACGGTTGGTTATGTTCGATTGAGCGAACGAAATTCCAATTGTTCCAAGGAACAAAAAGAGAGAGAGCAGAATTTTCTTTTCCATAAAAACAAAAATAGGTAATGTCTTGACAATTTCACTAAGAAAATAGTTGTCTATTCTTGAAATTCCTTTTCAAAAAAATAGGATATTCAAAAATATGTGTATATTTGCACCCGCTTTTAGATAAAGATGATCTCGTAGCTCAGCTGGTAGAGCAATACACTTTTAATGTATGGGCCCTGGGTTCGAATCCCAGCGGGATCACAAAACAAAAAACCTCTCAAGAAATTTGAGAGGTTTTTTTTACGCCGAAACTTTTTCCAATTAAGGATTGCCATCTGTGTTAATGAGCACATTGCCCACATTGGGACTTGTGATTATTATTTTCGCATTCGGCGAATTCGTTAAACTTCTTAGCGCTTCAATTTGATTGTACTGCAATTGCTTCTCTGTAAGGGAAGAATTAATTATGTCTTGCGCCTGCTTAACGGCAGTTGCTTCAATGATCATTCTTTCGGCTTCTTTCTTTTGCTTTTCAATTACAAATTCCATTTGAAGAGCTGCTTGCTCTGCCATAACCTTGTTTTCAATGGCCTTCATCATTTGATCTGGAAGATCAATGTCTTTCAACAATACTGCGTCTACCACAAAGCCGTGAACCTCAATGTGCATCGATAGTTCATCGAAAATAGCTTTTTCAATTTTCAATCGCTCTGTCGCATACAACTCCTTCGCTGAATAACGAGCAGAAATCTCTCGTGCCGTGGCTCTGAAATTACTTAGAACAATAATCTCTTCGTAATTTCTTCCAAATTGTGTGTAGATAGACTGTGCTCTTGAAGGATCTATGTGATAAAGCAAGGTTATTTCTGCTTTAACACTCAACCCCTCTTTCGTTGGCAAAGGCAATACATTGAATTTCTCAATCGTTCGGGTGTCCATCTTAATCACCTTCGCAATAAACGGATTGAAAAGCACGGGGCCACCCTTGTAGGTTTTCGTGGTTAATTTACCTAAGCGTTGCTTAATGGCTGTTTCGCCCGGTCTAACCACGGTGCACGCTGGTAGCAAAACAATTGCAGCCAGAAAAGGAATAAGAAGTTTTTTCATGTCGCTATTTTTTATTGAACGAAAGTAGTGAGAAAGAAATGAGATGCGTACATTTGCACTCTTAGCCCTGGTGGTGAAATTGGTAGACACGCCATCTTGAGGGGGTGGTTCCGTAAGGTGTGCTGGTTCGAGTCCAGTCCAGGGCACAAAGGGGAAATTTTCCCCTTTTTTTTATGCTTAAAAACAGAGTGTGCCTCTTGGAATAAGGTACTTTCGCAGTAAGATTGAAAGGACGAAATGGAAAAGAACAAAGGCAATTTCACATGGATAGCAGGACCGTGCAGCGCGGAATCGGAGGAGCAAGTATTAAATACCGCTCGAGCGCTAAGTTCGAAATTACCCTTGACCTATTACCGCGCGGGCCTATGGAAGCCACGAACCAGCCCTAATTCCTTTGAGGGAATGGGAGCTGCAGGGCTTCCTTGGATGAAAAAAGCTCAAGAAGAAACAGGTGTGAAAATCATTACTGAGGTGGCCACTTCACAGCATGTTGAACTTTGTCTAGAATACAATTTCGACGCTCTTTGGATTGGCGCACGAACAACTACCAATCCGTTTTCAGTGCAAGAAATTGCAGAAGCGCTTCGTGGGGTGAACATTCCAATATTCATTAAAAACCCCATTAATCCTGACCTTTCGCTTTGGATTGGGGCCTTCGAACGTTTTCAAAAAGTTGGACAAACCGATTTAAGTGCCATTCACCGCGGGTTCTCGGTGGCGAATAAACTACCTTACCGCAACAAACCACTTTGGGAAATTCCAATTGAATTTAAAACACAATTTCCAGACATTCCGCTTCTCTGTGACCCTAGCCACATCTGCGGAAACAGAACATTGCTGAAAGATGTTAGCCAACGAGCCATAGACTTGGGCATGAATGGTATCATGATCGAAAGCCATCCGAATCCAGACCAAGCACTGAGCGACGCTCAACAACAAATTACTCCGGAGCAAGTGGCTGAAATGGCCGAGCTTCTGCATTATCGAAGCACTTCACTGACAACCGACTCTGCTCAAAAATTGCAAACTTTGAGGGACCGAGTAGACGCGTTGGATGCCGACATTATTGATTTGTTGGGAAAGCGAATGAATATTGCTAGAGAGATGGGAGCTTTGAAAAAAGAAGAAGGCATTATCATTTTCCAATTGGAACGTTGGAAGGAAATTCTCGACAGTCGCGAGTCGTGGGGCAAATCGGCAAACCTAACGGAAACATTTCTTTCCGCTTATCTTGAAGCGATTCACAAAGAAAGTATTCGCGCTCAAAATGGCGTCATGAACAAAGACTAACTCCCGTCATTGTGAATGAATGGTGAATAAAATCAACGAGTTCCCTTCCTTCGTGTGTGTTAATTTTACGTGCTATGCGCGCGTTGCTGATTTTCCTTTTTTTTGTTTCAAGCATGACCGTGTTTGGTCAAGATCCCGCGCCCCAAGATTCTTTGCTACCCATAGTTCCTTACTCTTCAGATGGTGCCGCTAGGCAATGGCTGAATGGAAGCGATAAATCTAGCTTGCCCAAATTCACTGCAGCACCGGTGCCCATTCAACCCATTGTTATTTACTTCGAAAAATCGGGTGTTGATTTGAGCACAACAGCGCAACAGCAGTTGAATGATGTTGTTGAAAAACTCGCACGCAACGGGAAAACAGGCGTGCTCATAACGGGTTATTCAGATCGAAATGGCAGTAGCGAAAAGAATTGGAAAGAATCCGAGAAACGCGCGAAAGCAGCGCGCAATTTTATTGTGAATTCAGGTATTGACGCCAACCGTTGTGTAGCAAAGTTCGTGGGTGACGTTGGTTCCATTGGAAAAAACCCCGGAGATAGAAAAGTGATCGTTGAATTTATTGCTCGTCCCTAATGAAAATAATTTGTATCGGCAGAAACTATGCGGCACATGCCGCCGAATTGGGAAACGCAGTTCCTGAAAACCCCGTGGTATTTTGCAAGCCAGACTCTGCAATTATTCAGCGAGGAAATCCGTTTGTCATTCCAGCCTTCACCCATGATGTGCATTACGAGTTGGAATTGGTTTTCCGAATAAACAGATTGGGCAAACACATTCAAGAATCTTTTGCTCCTCGTTATTACAACGAAGTGACCTTAGGAATAGACTTTACAGCGAGAGATGTTCAAGATGATTTGAAGAAAAAAGGACTGCCCTGGGAACGCGCGAAAGCATTCGACGGATCTGCCTTTGTAAGTGAAAAATTCTTCGAAGTAGCGACCCTTCCTTCCCCCCTTATTTTTACTTTGAAACAAAATGGAGTCACTGTTCAAGAAGGTAACAGTTCGCATATGATTCATTCCATTGATAAGCTCATTGAAAACGTCTCTGAAGTTTTCACGTTGAAGATCGGCGATTTAATCTTCACAGGAACTCCAGCGGGCGTTGGCCCTGTTGCTTCGGGCGATCTATTGGAAGGATACCTTTTCGAAGAAAAAGTATTTTCCCTTCGAATTAAATAATACTATGATTTGGTGTTGCTTCTTTTTTCAAGCATAGGAACAAAGGAAAATTCACCGAAATAGGTGTTCTGAAAATTCCCTTCAGCATCTTCTTGAATTAGGGTCATTTCTTGTTTATCTCCTTCACCGTAGGGCATAACCAATTTCCCGCCGGGCTTCATTTGCATAAGCAGTTCTTCCGGAACAATAGGTATTGCGCATGTTATGATAATTCTATCGTAAGGCGCAAATGCCGGAATGCCCTTGTATCCATCGCCGTAGGCTAAATGACACTTGTATCCCATTTCCGCCAACATTTTTTTTGAAGTATCGAAAAGCAATTTCTGTCTTTCGATGGAATAGACCTTCGCCCCCATTTCACACAGAACAGAAGTTTGATAGCCCGAACCGGTTCCTATTTCCAACACCTTCATTCCCTTTTCCACATCTAACAACTGGCTTTGGAAAGCCACGGTATAAGGTGCAGAAATGGTTTGCTCCGCTCCAATGGGAAGTGCCTTGTTTTCATAGGCCAACTCTACAAAAGCACTCGTTAAAAAAGCGTGCCTCGGCACTTTATTCAAGGCTTCCAATACGCGGGTGTCTGAAATTCCCTTCTCGCGCATTTCGTCTACCAATTTTCTTCTCAGCCCCTTGTGTCTGTAATTATCCTCAATCATACCGCCAAGGTAAGTGACTATTTCTTCCGCTTTTCAGTGTTGAAAAGTAAAAATCAACCAAGTGATGTAGACATCAATTTCAATCACATTTGCAAAAGAAGAGATTTATTTATGTTGAAAATAGGAGTTTTAGGAACGGGCTACTTAGGGAAGATTCATATGCAAGTGCTTTCGGAATTACCGGAGCTGTTTCAATCTATCCACTTTTTCGATCCAGATATTAAAGCCGCGAAAGAAGCTGCAGCGCGTTTTGGAATAGAGCCCTGCCATAGTCTTGATGCGTTAATAAACGAAGTAGACGTTGTTGATGTTGTTTCGAGCACACCCTCGCATTTTCAATGTGCTTCGAATGCCATTCGAAATTTAAAACATGTCTTTATAGAGAAGCCTATTACTTCTACTTTAGAGGAGAGTAATCGATTGATAAAGCTTGCCAAGGAAGCGCAAGTCATTGCACAAGTCGGACATATTGAACGATTCAATCCGGCTTATCTCGCTGTTTCTCCATTATTGGAAAACACCAAGTACATTGAGGCTCACCGATTGAGTCAATTCAAAGGAAGAAACAACGATGTGTCTGTGATTCTCGATGTAATGATTCACGACATAGATTTAATTTTGGCCGTCACGAAAGCCAATGTCAGAAGGGTTTCTGCCAATGGCGCATCTGTGCTTACCCCGCACATAGACATTGCCAATGCCCGCATAGAATTAGACAACGGATGCGTTGCGAACCTTACTGCCAGTAGGGTTGCAACTGACGCTATGCGTAAAATGAGATTCTATCAAAAAGATGCATGTTTCGTTTCAGACTTCTTGAATAAAACAGCACACAGTTATGAATTACTTCGCGAAAACGAAGAAAATGAAATAACTAAAAAGAATCTTGTGGTACCGGATAGCAATGCACTGAAGCAAGAACTGACCAGCTTTGGAAAGGCGGTGTTAAGCCAAAGCGCACCAACGGTCTCATTGGAAGATGGGCACAAGGCACTTGCTGTAGCCGAAATGATTGCAGAAAAAATACGACTGAACGTATTCACGTCAGAAGACTAAGCCACTGATTTCTCTCATTGGCAATAATCTCATTTTTATTGCGTTTCTCTGCGTAACCTTTTTTGGCGAATGTATATTCGCAACCCAAAACACAAACATTGAAACCACTCGTTATTTTTCTAGGATTAGCTGTTCTTTTTCTGCAAGGGTGCGATATTATTAACCCCAAGGAAAAAGAGCCGGCCTACCTGTACATTCCCTCGTTTACCTTTCAAGCCAATGCTACCCAAGGAACCTCAAGCGAAGCAATTACGGAAGTCTGGGTATATGCAGACGATCAAAGTCTTGGAGTATATGATCTTCCGGCTAAAGTGCCCATTCTTGATTTAGGAACGAAAAGCATTCGCATGTTCGCAGGCATCAAAAACAACGGAATTTCCAATACGCGAATTCGTTATCCGTTTTACGCTCCGTTTGACACCACACTTACCATTTCGTCGTTTCAAATTGATACCATCGTCCCTCATTTTTCATATTACAACCTTGCTGTTATTTCGGAAAAAGGATTTGAAAGCGGGAATTTTCTTATTCAAACTGGAACGAATAACGGAACGTTTTCAGTGACCAACGCAGCCGCGCAAGTGTTTGAAGGAAACAGAAGTGGTTGGGGACATATAGATGTTGGTATGAGTCATTTGTATTTTAAGGACGACGATAATTTGACTTATCCGAGCGGCAGCAATTTATTTCTTGAAATGAATTACAGCAGCAACAACACCTTCTCTGTTGGTTTCATTACGACCACCGGAGGATTGTCCGCAAAAAATTTAGCGCTCATTATCAATCCTTCTTCAAGTGGAGATGGGTTAACACCGGTTTGGAAAAAGATTTACATTGATTTTGGGTATATCCTTCAGCAAAATCCGAATGCCCAATTTCATGAATTATATATTGAAGCGGTTCCATCCAGCGCAACAACACCCGTTAACATTTTTGTAGATAATTTGAAGTGGGTGACTTGGTAAGTGTAAAGGCGAAAAGAATTTGAAGCACAAGGGAATTATATTTTCATACGTAGCCGCAGATTGGATTGCAGCAGGATTGTCTTGGACAAGTCTTTATTTTTTGCGGAAAAAATTTGAATCGATTAAATACGGATACGACCTCGGCTTTCACACGGATTCGAATTTCATTGCAGCACTTCTTTTTATTCCTTTGGCGTGGATCTGCTTTTACGCCATGTGGGGCATGTATTCCGATGTTTTAAGAAGACACCGCTTGCGAGAGATCGGTCAGGTGCTAGCCACCTCTTTAATTGGTAACATTGTTATTTTCTTTTTGTTTTTGCTCGACGACGAACTTCCTAATTACAATTACTATTACACCACCTTCAGTTTTCTTTTGCTGGCGCATTTGAGTTTAACGTTAATTCTTCGATTGTCCATTACTTCGCGGACAGTAAAGAAAATTCAGTCGAGAAAATGGGGTTTCCCTACGGT
Source organism: Flavobacteriales bacterium (assembly GCA_947452685.1). Taxonomy (GTDB): domain Bacteria; phylum Bacteroidota; class Bacteroidia; order Flavobacteriales_D; family Sanyastnellaceae; genus CAIZGX01. Next base: position 42,872 of record CANGEF010000002.1, read on the forward strand.
TATTGTTGGTGGAAACGCACGCGCTTTGAACCTTGTTGATGAGATTAACGCATTAAAAAAATCTCCCGGATTTTTATTTAAAGGTTACTTGAAAATTAATGGGGCCGACGAACAACTTTCCTCACGATTACCGCTCTTTGGAAAATATCCAAGCCTTCCTTCCATCATTGAAAAGTACCAGATTGAGGAGGTTATTCTTTCTGTTGAAAGTGGCGACCATAAAGAATTGGAAGTCATTTTAGCGCTGTTGGAAAACTACAATGTTCGGATCAATATTATTCCAGACACTTTCGATATTTTATCTGGAAATGTGAAGATGACCAGTGTTTTCGGTGTTCCTCTTATTCGATTGAATACGCTATTGATGCCGAGCTGGCAGTTTAGTATCAAGAGAATCATTGATATTGTTTTCAGCGCGTATGCATTAATTATTTTGGCCCCTCTTCTAATTGTTATTGGGGTGCTCGTAAAGGCTACCTCTACGGGGCCCGTTTTCTTTTTTCAAGAGAGAATCGGAAGGAATGGAATTCCCTTTCAAATAATAAAATTCCGAAGCATGCGCCTTGATGCAGAGAAATCTGGTCCTCAGTTAAGTTCAACCAACGATTCACGCATTACTAAGATTGGGAAGATTTTGCGAAAAACTCGCCTCGATGAATTGCCACAATTCATTAACGTGCTTGCAGGAGATATGGCTCTTGTTGGCCCTCGACCCGAGCGCCAATTTTACATTGATCAGATTTCTAAAATCAATCCGCATTACCACAAACTTCACCGCATTCGTCCGGGAATTACTTCATGGGGACAAGTGAAATACGGCTATGCAGAAAACGTAGAGCAAATGGTTCAACGTCTTCGCTACGACTTGTTGTATCTCGAAAACATGTCCTTAGCTATGGACATTAAAATTCTCTTTTACACGGTTGTGATTGTGCTTAAAGGGAGTGGGAAGTAAGATCTAAAATTTCATTTGCCTTTTGCATATCGTTGTGTTGCATGCGATCGGTAACGTAATGCGCAACTTTGGTTCTTGTTAGTGCATGCAATTCCTCAACAGCCTTCGACGATTTCAACGGTCTTCTAAAGTCCAACCCTTGCGCGGCATTCAACAACTCTATAGCTAAAACTGACTGAAGATTTTTAACGACTTGATAGCATTTCGTTGCGCCATTCGCACCCATGCTTACGTGATCTTCTTGACCGTTGCTGCTGTCTATGGTGTCTACACTTGAAGGTGTGCAAAGTTGTTTGTTCTGACTTACAATAGACGCTGCCGCGTATTGTGGAATCATGAAGCCGCTGTTCAGTCCAGCGTCTTTCACCAAGAAAGCGGGTAAACCGCGTTGACCTGAAATAAGTTTGTACGTTCTTCTTTCTGAAATGCTCGCTACTTCTGCTAAAGCAATGGCTAAAAAATCCATGCTTAAAGCCAACGGCTGACCGTGGAAATTTCCACCAGAAATGATTTGATTTTCTTCCGGAAAAATAATTGGATTGTCTGTTACCGCATTGATCTCGCGCTCCACAATGGTAAGCACATATGCAATGGCGTCGTGCGAAGCACCCAACACTTGCGGAATGCAACGAAACGAATAGGGATCTTGAACGTGCGCTTTTTTCTGAACTTGAATTTCACTTCCCTTCAATGCGTCTTGCATAGCAATGGCTACAATCTGCTGGCCTTCTTGATTTCTAACACGGTGTGTTAGATCAATGAACGGTTCAGGACGTGCATCGAATGCATCTACAGACATGGCTGCAATGGTTATGGCTTTATCGAACAAATGTTCAGCGCGAATTAAATTCTCTACTGAATACGCCAACATGAATTGTGTTCCGTTGATAAGCGCTAAACCTTCTTTCGATTGAAGCGCAATGGGCTTCAATCCCTCTTCTTTCAACACCTCGGCAGCATTGCGTTCGTATCCTTTGTAGATCACCTTCCCTTCACCAATTAACGGAAGACACAAGTGTGACAAGGGAGAAAGATCTCCGCTTGCTCCCAATGAACCTTGCGTGAAAACGATGGGTAAAATGTTTCGGTGATAAAATTCCAACAACAATTCAACGGTTGCCAATTGAACGCCGCTGTGTCCGTGCGACAAGCTCTTTGCTTTCAACACTAACATTAAGCGAACAATTTCTTCGGGCACTTGATCGCCCATTCCGCACGCATGGGAACGAAGCAAATTGTTTTGAAGAAGATTTAAATCTTCCATGGAAATTTCGGTATTGCAAAGCGAACCGAAACCAGTATTGATTCCGTAAACCGGATTTTCGCTCGTCTCTAAATACGAGTCTAAAAAAGTTCTACATGCCTGAATTTTTTCCTTCGCCACATCGGAAAGTGAAACATTCGTTTCACCTGTTCTAACAGCAACTAGGTCGTTCAACACCCATTCTTCGTTTGGGCAAAGGATTAAATTATTACGCATAAATTATTTGATCTTAAATACAATGGGCAAGGTCATGAACACACGTTTCGGCTCTCCGTTAAGTTTTCCCGGAGTAAAATCTTTTAGCGTTTTCACCACACGCATTGCTTCTTTTCCGAGCACACTTCCTTAGTCGCCTTCAGGCTGACGTAAAATTTTTACGTTTGAAATTTCACCGTTTTTTTCAACCACAAACTGAACATATACTCTTCCTTGAAAATCGTTTTCTAAACAGATTTGAGGGTAAATCATTGCGGCTGAAATATCTTTCATCATTTGCGTTTCACCTCCTGGATACACGGGCATTACCTCAGGGTATACCAGCGGCTCTTCTCCCTGAACTCCTCCAATAACCGGAGGTGGCGGCGGAGGCGGTGGAACCGGATTTGGATCAGGTTGCGCAGCGCAATAAAAAGCACCCACAACAAACAAGAATGAAAAGATATATTTCACTATACCCATGATTCGCCTTTGTTCAGCTTAATGTCGTTAACGAATTGCTTAATCTTTTGTTCGTCTTCTTTTTTGCAGACCAACAATGAAACGCCTGTGTCTACGACAATGTATCCGTTTAGTCCGTGAAGAACAACCAACTTGTCGCTTCCCACGTGCACAACGCTGTCTGAACAGTTGTACAACATTACGTTTTCTCCCACTACTCCGTTGTTATGCTCATCAGAAGACAATTGTGTATGAAGAGATCCCCAAGTTCCAAGGTCACTCCATCCGAAATCGCTTAATACCACATTCACATTTTTTGCTTTTTCCATAATACCGTAATCGATACTGATGTTTTCGCAACTGCTGTACATGTTGTTGATGAAAGCCATTTCTTCTGCTGTTCCGTACTTCCCTTTTCCTTCTTCGAACTGTGCATACATTTCTGGAAGATGTGATTGGAACGCTTTCATGATTGACTCAAGATTCCAAACGAAAATTCCAGAGTTCCAATAGAAGTCTCCACTTTCAATGAAGTCCTTCGCCAATTCTAAATTCGGTTTCTCGGTGAAGGTTTTTACTTTCTTCACGCGATCGTTGTCTACGTCTTTCGCATCGGCCCATTGAATGTATCCATAACCGGTGTCGGGGCGTGTAGGCTTAATTCCAAGCGTTACGAGGTTACCCGATTTGTTCGCTTGATTCATGCTGATTTGAATGTCTTCAATGAACGAAGCTTCACGTGTGATAAGGTGATCGCTTGGCGCAACGACGATGTTTGCATCGGGCGTGCGCTC
>CANGEF010000003.1 GCA_947452685.1 Flavobacteriales bacterium
AATTGCGGCATTGACGCATTGGCCGTAGCCTATGCAGACGAAGGCGTTCAACTTCGTGAAGCAGGAATTTCACTTCCTATTTTGGTTCTTGAACCGAACGTAACCGACTTCACTCCGCTTTTCAAACACCGTTTAGAACCTGAATTATTTTCCATCAGATCCTTCAAAGCGTTCGCGAAAGCTGCCAACGATTTCAATGCTGAAAAATCATTCAAAGCACACTTGAAATTAGACACAGGCATGAATCGTCTTGGGTTCAAGCAAGAAGAAACTTCGGAGTTGCTTCAGTTATTGAAAGAAAATTCGCACATTGAAATAGCAAGCATCTTCACACATTTCGCGGCTTCAGAAGATGAAACGCACGACGCCTTCACACAGAATCAAATCGATGATTTTGAAAATCGATCTCAGAAAATTTCAGAGGTGCTAGGCTACACTCCCATTCTTCACGCCGCAAATACCGGTGGGATTCAAAGATGGAAAAATGCGCAGTTCGATATGGTGCGCTTGGGTATTGGACTTTACGGTGTGTCTGCTTTTGAAGAAGAGCAAAAAATGTTGCGCAATGTCGGAAGCCTGAAAACCCGTATTGTTCAAATTAAATCTGTGCTTCCGAATGAAACCATAGGTTACGGAAGAACATTCACTTCAAACCGAGAAATGAAAATTGCCGTTCTTCCGATTGGCTACGCAGATGGATTCCGCCGCTCACTCTCCAATGGAAAAGGGAAAGTCTTCATCAACGGAATAGCCTGCCCTGTTGTGGGCAGGGTGTGCATGGACGTGACCATGATCGATATTACAGGAGTCCCTGCACAAGAAGGCGATGAAGCCATTGTCTTCAATTCGGAACACTCCATTCTAGATTTCGCCAAAGACTGCGATACCATTGCTTACGAAACGCTCACTGGAATTCCCCAACGTGTGAAGCGTGTAATTGTAAACGAAGCCTAATTTTCGCAAGGAAAAAGACATTTCTGTGAAGATGTAAGACCTTTTCATTCCGATATTTACACCATATCAGAACTAAAGCATGGCAAACAAAATTTCTCGTACCAAATCAATTTTCTTTCTACTTTGTTTTTTCTCGTTTTCATTGGTATCCTTCGGACAAGCCGAACGAATGAATAATGAATTCATTCTTCAACTTAAAAAAGGATATTCGCCAATTGAAGCGCAAGAAGAATTGATTCAACATTTCGGAATTCTTCCGGAAATAAAAATAGGTTACGAAGTAAGCGACATCATGCGCGCCTGGCTCTTCACATTCAAAGAAGAATATGTTTCATTGAATGAAATCATTCGCTTCGCCCCAACGTGCTCGAGTATTCAATTGGCACAGGCCAACCATAAAATTGCAGAACGTCTTGTGCCTAACGATCCTTCATACGGACAACAATGGTTTCACAACGATGCTTCAGACAACGACATTGACACTCCAGAAGCTTGGGACATTACTACTGGCGGACTAACCGCATTCGGCGATGAAATTGTTGTCTGCGTGGTTGAAGGAGGAGGCGCCAAATGGGATCAAGAAGATATTGTTGCGAACCACTGGACCAACACCAATGAAATTGCAGCAAACGGAATTGACGATGACAACAACGGATACATAGACGATGTGAACGGCTGGAATACCACTTCCTTCAACGACGTCATTGCAACAGGAAATCACGGCACACAAGTGAGCAGCATGATTGGCGCAAAAGGCGACAATGCTCTAGGTATTACCGGTGTGAATTGGAATGTAAAAATTATGCAAGTAGACATGGGTGGTGTTACAGAAGCCAATGTCATTACCGCCTACACGTATCCTTTGAAGATGCGTCGCTTGTACAATCAAACCGGTGGTACGCAAGGCGCCTTCGTTGTTGCTACGAACAGCAGCTGGGGTACCGATAACGGACAACCTTCGCAAGCACCACTCTGGTGTGCCATGTATGACACGTTAGGCGTAGCGGGAATTCTTTCATGCGGAGCAACCGCTAACAACAACGTGAACGTAGATGTTGTGGGGGACCTTCCTACAGCCTGTCCAAGTGAATACCTTATTGCTGTAACAGCAACGAACAGCTCCGATGTCCGCACGTTCAGCGGCTACGGAACAACAGCCATTGACCTTGGAGCCCCCGGAGAAGCGGTATACCTCGCAGGAAACACAACTTATGGAAACACTTCAGGAACGTCGTTCGCAAGTCCATGTGTTGCAGGCAGTGTAGCACTTTTGTATTCTGCGCCCTGCAACTCGCTCATGTCTATTGTGAACGCAAATCCCACAACCGGCGCTCAACTCATTCGTGATTACATTTTCAATGGAGTAGATCTTGTTTCGAATCTGCAAGCCGAAGTGGTTACAGGTGGAAGACTAAACGTTCGAAACAGCCTCGACTTAATTTTGAATGATTGTTCGAACGGTGGATGTGTTGCGCCTTTCGCAATAGGCGCATTGCAATCGCCAAACACCCTTGATTATTCTGTTTTTTGGAGTAGTACGCCAGACGTTACCACCTTCGCTTGTCAATATCAATTGCAAGGTTCGGGAACATGGACACTCATAGAAAACATTAACGCAAACAGCGTTATGCTCAACGGCCTGCTTGCTTGTTCCGTTTACGAAATTCAATTGGCTTCTGTTTGCAACGGTGTTCAAGGAAACTGGACAAATTCGTTTGTTCTAAATACTGAAGGCTGTTGTGTAAACCCGAACGTTTATTCGGTTCCGAATGCACAAGGGGCAACAACGGCGTCGGTAGCATGGAACGATGTATTCGCGGCTGCGGGTTACACCATTCAGTTAACAGGACCAAATGGAACTAACATTTTTCAATCCACTGAACCCAATTTCCTCTTTACCAATTTAGACTCTTGCACCACTTACACCATTCAAGTTTCATCTGTTTGTGTGAATCCTGAAAATCCGATTACACCTTTTGAGTTTGCCACAACAGGTTGCGGTTCATGCACCGACATTGTGTATTGCGATGCAAACGGTGGCGATGCAAGTGCGGAATTTATTGGCGCAGTATCCGTTGACACATTCACAAACACAAGTGCAACAAACGCCAATTATACAGACTACACAAGCTTGAGCACATTCACGCTTGTTGGGGGAAATACCTATCCGATAACACTTACTCCAGGATTTGCCGCAGGCAGCTACAACGAATATTTCAAAGTTTGGATCGACTACAATGCGAACGGAACATTTGACGAGCCCATGGAATTAGCCTTTGATTCAGGCAGCGGGTCTCAAGCAGCCGTTAGTGGTACCATAACGGTGCCTATAAATTTAGCCATTTCACCCGGCAGCACCCGCATGCGTGTGGGCATGTCTTACGTAGGAACCTTCGGCGCAGGAACACCACCTACCGCATGCGGTGCCTATGGCTATGGCGAAGTCGAAGATTATTGCGTTACGATTCAGTGGTCAGATGCTGTTGCAAATATGGCAGCCCCTCTGAATCTTCAAGTTTATCCGAACCCCGCAAACGAATCCATTTACCTGACACTTCCTTCCAACATTCAAAAATTCAATTTGAGAATTTTATCGAACGAGGGGAAATGTGTGAAGCAACTATTTTCAGACTCACGAACAATTGATGTAAATGATTTAGCATCGGGTTGGTACATTCTTGAAGTACTTTCGGAAAATGGAATTGCTCGAACAAAAATTTGTGTTGAATAAGCGAACCAAATGACAAAATAAATTGTCTTACTCATGATGACCCGTAAACTCCTTCTCACTTTTTGCACTTGGCTCATTGCTTTTGCTGCTTGGGCTACGCATAATCGTGCGGGAGAAATTATTTACGAGCATGTGAGTGGTTACACCTACAAGGTTACCATTAACACCATTACGAAAGCCAGTAGCTTCGCGGCCGACAGACCTTTTCTGAAAATTAGATGGGGAGACGAACCCGCCGGAACACCCGACAATCAACTCGATAGTTTACCCCGATCTGTGGAACAAATTCTGGGAACGGGTGATGCGAAAAAAAATCAATACATCGGCTTTCATACCTACGCAGGTCCTGGAGTGTATTACCTCTCCATGGAAGATCCGAATAGAAATGAAGGCGTTATTAATATCTTGAATTCCGTGAACCAAGTGTTCACCATTCAATCCATGATTGTTATTTCCCCGGCAACAGGGCACAACAATTCCGTTCAACTTTTAAAAATGCCCATCGAAGACGCTTGCCTGAATCAGCCCTGGATACACAATCCCGTTGCTTATGATCCAGATGGAGATTCTTTGGTCTATTCTCTTGTCCCCTGCATGGGTGCAGGAGCAGATCCGCTCACCGGATGGTTGCTTCCAGACGCTAGCACCGTCAATGGCTCAGATGTTTTCAGTATTGATGTGAATACCGGTGATGTTACTTGGGTGGTTCCGCCATTGGCCGGCGAATTCAATATTGCAATTAAAGTTGAAGAATATAGAAACGGAATGTTAGTCGGTTATGTCATTCGTGACATGCAAATCACGGTTATTACATGCAACAACCAACCGCCTGTGATTGCGCCTCTTCCAGATTATTGCGTGGAAGCAGGAAGCACCATTCAATTCGATGTAAACGCAACCGACCCGAATGGAAATGCCGTGTTCATTAGCGCATACGGAGGCCCTTTAACAAACGTGGTTCACGAAGCAGAGTTCAACACATTCACAGACACCTTCTACTGGCATCCGGAATGCAAAGAGGTACGCGCCACACCCTACACCGTAAGCTTCGAAGCGTTAGACGACGGCTATGTTCCCCTAGCAGATATAGAAACTGTGAACATCACCGTTGTAGCTCCCAAAGTTCAAAATGTACAAGCCAACGCCGTGGGTTCAACAGTAAGCGTAACCTGGAATGCAACGCCGTGTAGTGGCACTTTTTCACCGTATGAATTTGCGAATGTTCGCTACTTCATTTACAGAAAACAAAACGGATTTAATTTCAATCCTTCGAATTGTGAAGTGGGAATGCCTGCTTATACCGGATTTGTCTATGTTGGACAAACATTGGGTGCAAACAGCACAACCTTCCACGACAATGCGCCCGGATTTGGCGTTCCTTTCTGCTATCGCGTTGTTACAGTTTGGCCAGATGGGGCATTGAGCTACGCCAGTGATGAAGCGTGTGTTCAAATCTTAAAAGACATTCCTGTGATTACTAAAGTGAGTATTGAAACAACCGATATTTCAGTTGGAAGCGATACCGTTTGGTGGTCGCCACCTTCACAACTCGACACGCTTGCTTTCCTTCCACCGTATCACTACGAATTGGAATTCGACAACAACGGAACATGGCAAACCATCTTCGCCTCAAATCCGTTTACAATCCTAAATACCGGCGATACCATCTATTATCATTCGAACATTAACACGGCTTCTTCTTTGAAAAAATACCGCGTGAAATTTTATTCGAACGAAGATGTTGTGGGTTACTCTTCCCCAGCAACCTCACCCTGGCTTACATGTACACCGCAGGATAACGCTATTCAATTGAATTTGGGCGGACAGTTTCCGTGGTTAAACTCGCGCTATTTCATTTACAGAAAAGCACCGGGCGAATTCGCTTTTTCATTGCTTAATGAAACCACAGCATCGCAATACCTAGATACCGGATTGGTGAACAATGCTAGCTATTGCTACAAGATTCTTACGCTTGGATCCTACGGCGCACCGAATGTTCCCGATTCTATTTATAATTTTAGTCAAGAAATTTGCGCAAGCCCTTTCGATTCCACCGCACCTTGTGCGCCGCTTATTTCGCAGATAAGCAATTGTGAAATTCCCGCACTCCAAATTTCTTGGAACAACCTAGACCCTTCGTGTGCCCAAGACATTACGGCTTATAACATCTATTATGCGCCCACAGACACAAGCAAGTACACGGTACTTGGAACGCTTAACGGAATCAATAGCACAGAGTTCGAATTCATTCATCCAAACGGTCTTGAAAGCATCGCAGGTTGCTTCTACATTACCGCTTTAGATTCGTTGAATTTATGGCCAGACGGAGAACTGCACCAGAATGAAAGTCTGCCTTCCAATGTGGTTTGTGTAGACAATTGTCCTACCTACGAAATGCCGAACATTCTTACACCAGACTTCGACGGGTTGAATGATTTATTGAAACCATTCCCTTACCGCTCAATTGAAAGCATTGATCTGAAAATTTTCAATAGATACGGCACATTACTTTTCCAAACTACCGACCCAGAAATTTTGTGGAATGCAACCGACGAGAATACACAAAACCTGGTCAGCTCTGGAACCTATTACTACACCTTGGTCGTGAACACCATTCGATTGCAAGGCATTGTTCCTGTCTCGAAAGAAGGATACATTCAGATATTGGACGCCACCAAGGCCACACCTCAACAATAAAACATGTTCACAGGAATTATAGAGTCGCTCGGAAAAATTGTAAAAACAGAAACTGTTGGAAGCAATTTAGAACTTTGGCTTTCTTGCCATTTTACCAGTGAATTGAAAATAGACCAAAGCCTCGCTCACAACGGAATTTGTTTAACTGTGGTTGAAATTGTGAATGATACTTATCGCGTCACTGCAATAGATGAAACCATTCAGAAAACAACCATTGGAACGTGGAAGGAAGGGGATTCGATTAATCTTGAAAGGTGCGTAAAAGTGGGCGATCGACTCGATGGTCACAACGTTCAAGGACATGTAGATGTCGTTGGAAAATGTATTTCCAGAACAGAAAATAACGGCAGTTGGAAATTCACGTTTGAATATGCTCCGAAAGAACTCGGACATATTACCGTTCCGAAAGGAAGCATTGCCATAAACGGCGTAAGTCTTACGGTTGTAGACAGTTCGAAGACTTCTTTCTCCGTAGCTATTATTCCGTTCACCTTCGAGCACACCACTTTTCAGTTCATTGAAAATGGAACAATGGTTAATTTAGAATTCGATATTATGGGGAAGTATGTGGCCGCGTATATGGCTGCACTATCTTCGTAACATGATATCTTCAGAACACGAAAAAAAACTATTTCTTCTCGACGCATACGCACTTATTTTCCGTGCTTATTACGCATTCATTAGAACACCCCGCATTAACAGCAAAGGGCTGAACACTGGGGCCATGTTCGGATTCACGAACACGCTTCTCGACATCCTAAACAACGAGAAACCTTCACACATCGCTGTCGTTTTCGATGCGCCTGAACAAACACTGAGAGAGATCGATTACGAAGCCTACAAAGCAAACCGATCAGAGACTCCTGAAGACATTAAACTAGCAGTTCCGTACATTAAAAAAATAGTTGAGGCATTCAATATCCCCATGCTCATTGCTCCGGGATATGAAGCGGATGATATCATTGGAACGCTTGTTAAAAAGGCCGAAGAAAAAGGATTTCATACCTACATGATGACTCCCGATAAAGACTACGGCCAACTGGTTAGCGACAAGTCATTCATCTACAAACCCGGCTACCAAGGCGGTAAAGCAGAGATCCTAGGTGAAGCTGAAGTCTGCGCAAAATTCAATATTCAAAATGTGAGTCAGGTTATTGATCTGCTCGGTCTCATGGGAGATGCGGTAGACAACATCCCTGGAATTCCGGGTATCGGTGAAAAGACTGCAGCAAAATTATTGGCTGAATTCGGAAGTCTAGAAGGCCTTCTCGCAAACACAGATAAACTGAAAGGAAAGCAAAAAGAAAACGTAGAGAACTTCCGCGAGCAAGGAATTCTTTCAAAGAAACTCGCCACCATTATGCTCGACGCGCCTACTCCACTCGATGAAGAAGCGTTAAAAGTGAGCGAAATAAATAAAGATGCCATTCGCGAAGTGTTCGAAGAACTCGAATTTCGTCAGTTAATCAAACGTGTCCTGAACGAGGAACCTGAAACGAATGCAACAGCCAATGCTTCTTCAAACAGCAACTCAGCACCTGATTTATTTTCTTCTGCTGGTGAAGAAGTGATTGTTCCTTCAACACCAAAAAACACAATTGAAAATACAGATCATGAATATTTCATGGCTACTTCCGAACAGGAACTTCAATCATTAATTTTAGAATTACAGCGCGCAACCCTCTTTAGTTTCGACACCGAAACCTCAGATCTAGAGCCACATTCGGCCTACCTCGTTGGACTTTCTTTCAGCACACAAGCGCACACGGGTTGGTACGTTCCCATTTCTTCGAACTTCGAAGAAGCACAAAAGCAATTGGAAATTTTCAAAGAAATTTTTTCAGACAAATCAAAAACACTTGTTGCGCAGAACTACAAGTTTGACTTCAAGATGATGAAGAAGTATGGTATGAAGATTCAAAATAAAATCTTCGACACGATGCTGGCGCACTACGTCATTAACGCAGACGGAAAACACGGCATGGATGCGCTCAGCGAAAGCTATTTAAATTACAAACCGGTTTCCATTGAATCGTTGATTGGCCCGAAGGGAAAGAATCAAAACTCAATGGCGCACCTTCCAGCCGAAAGCATTAAAGATTACGCAGCAGAAGACGCAGATGTGACCCTTCAACTTTCAGAGATATTTATACCTGAATTGGAAAAACAAGGAACCACTTCTGTTCTAGAAAACATTGAAACGCCGCTCATTGAAGTACTTGCTAACATGGAATGGGAAGGCATTCGCGTTGATAAAGATTTCTTAAACGCCTACAGCGTTGAGCTTGGAAAGGAACTCGATATCATTGAAGAAAAAATAACGGAGCTCGCAGGAGAAAAATTCAACCTCGATTCTCCAAAACAATTGGGTGTTATTCTCTTCGAGAAATTGAAAATAACAACTGAAATGAAGAAGACAAAAACCGGTCAATACAGCACCGGTGAAGATGTCCTTCAACGCTACTTGCACACCCACGAAATTGTTCCACTTATTCTCGATTACCGTGAACTAAGAAAATTGAAGAGCACGTATATCGATACACTTCCAAATATGATTAATCCAATCACCGGACGTGTGCACACCAACTTTATGCAAGCGGTTGCAGCAACGGGAAGATTGAGTAGCAATCAGCCGAATTTGCAGAACATACCTATTCGCACATCGCGCGGGAAGGAAATTAGAAAAGCCTTTGTTGCTCGCGATGAAAATCACGTGTTAGTGAGCGCCGATTATTCGCAAGTTGAACTTCGAATTATTGCAGCATTAAGCGAAGACAAAAACATGATCGAAGCGTTTCAGCAAGGCGAAGACATTCACAAAGCAACGGCTTCGAAAGTATTCAACGTTCCGCTGGAAGAAGTAACAAAGGATATGCGAAGCAAAGCGAAGGCCGTTAACTTCGGAATTATATACGGACAAGGTCCATTCGGATTGGCGCAGCAGCTGGGCATTTCAAGAACCGAGGCGAAAAACATCATTGAAGCTTACTACACCCAATTCGCAGCGCTGAAGACTTACCAGCATCAAGCGGTAGAAGATTGTCGCGCAAAGGGCTTCGTAGAGACTGTGCTCGGACGTCGTCGCTTCCTTCCAGATATCAACTCTTCAAACGCCATCTCAAGAAGCTTCGCAGAACGAAATGCAGTGAACGCTCCAATTCAAGGATCGGCAGCCGATGTTATTAAAGTGGCTATGGCCAAAATTCAATCTGCACTGAAACAAGCCAACCTTAAAACCAAAATGGTTTTGCAAGTCCACGATGAATTGCTCTTCGATACGCCTAAAGAAGAAGTTGAACAAGTATTTGCTTTGGTAAAGCATGAAATGGAAAACGCTGTGAAGCTTTCGGTGCCTTTAGAAGTTGAAATTCAAGCTGGCAACAACTGGCTCGAGGCACATTAATATCATTTTTTTTACTTGGCATTGTAACTATATTCGCAATAACCCGTACCAAAGTGCTAAACTATTCATTCAGTTCAAATGATTAAAAAATACCTCTCCCTCACTGCAATCGTCAGTGTATGCTTAGGCAGCCTTGCATTTGTTGCATGCGGCGGAAGCGAAAAAAAGACTGAAAATAAAGCGCCACTCGAATCTGGAGCAAGCGAATTAACCAACAAAGACGAATTCTTCAAAGACCGTGAGCAAGCGTTGAAGGAAATTTTCTTCAGTATTCCCGCTCCAATTGAAATGGCCGACATGATTAAAGATGCCGGATTCAGCTTTGATAAAGCCATGCTGCATTCCGTGGATAAAGTTTCGAAATACGTCGACGAAGAAAATCGTGCAATCAATTTGGGAATCTACGCTGCAGATCTGAGTTACAGCACCGTTTTCGAACAGAAGCAAGAGTCTGTAAATTACTTAGCAGCTTCGAAAACCTTGGCAAGCGCACTGGGTATTGAAGGCGCCTTGGATGAAAAATTCATGGAGCGTGTTCAAAAAAATCAAAACAACAAAGACTCTCTTTTAAGTTACGTTACGCTCTCTTATCAGAATGTGAACGCATACTTGAAAGAAGGAAAGCGCACAGATGTGAGCGCGCTAATTGTTGCAGGCGCCTGGGTTGAAACGTTGTATTTGTCTACTCAATACGCAGGTAAAAAAGGTGAAAAAGCCATGAAGCAACGCGTTGCAGAACAGACCTATTCACTTAACCAATTGGTAAGCTACTTGAATCTGTTCGCCACGAGCGACCGCGTTAATCGCATGAAAGAAGACCTTACCAAACTTCAAACGATCTACAAAGATGTAGTTGTTGTGAAAGGCGAAACTTCAGTTGAAAAAGATGGCAACGGTGTAACCACCATTGGCAGCACTGAAACGGTAACCATGAACGATGCAACACTAGCTAAAATAGCTGCCGAAGTTGTTGTCATTCGTAACAAATACATTCAATAAAAAATTCAGAAGATATCATGAAAGCTTTTAAAATTCTCCTGTTCTTATTGGTCTTTATTCCTTCATTCGCCTCTGCGCAATGTAGACCCTTCACGAAAAACAAAGTCCTTCCAAAATTGAATGGATACGTTCAAAACGACAGCTACAACTCTGCTCAAATGGCGCCTGGTGAAGACGCTGAAATAATGGTCACTTTCTTTGGAGGTCGCGACTATCGTTTGTTGGTTGTTGCTCACCCTATCCTTGGCGATGTTGAATTCACGGTGAGTGACATCAATGGCAAACAGATTTATACTAACAAGGGTGCGCAAGACAAAGAGGCGTTTGAATTCAAAATGAAAAACACCCAACAGCTTGTAATTAAAATTAAAGTTCCCGAACAAAAAGACGCCGTTGTTCAGCACATCGGATGCATTAGCATCGTTTCCGGATTCAAACAATAACAGAAATTATTTCAACGAAAGAAGCCGCAACTCGCGGCTTTTTTCATTTAGAAAGAAGGGTTAAGGGTGACTTTCGTTTTGAGCTTATTGTCTTGTTTGCTCCAAAACCATTGGTTTATGTAGTAGGAAGCAAATGCACTCGCCGTCCCAACCACCGCACCTCCCAAAACATCTGTCGGATAATGCGCGCCTAAATGCATGCGCGAATAACCAATTCCACAAGCATACATGTACGCAGGAACGGCAACATACCATTTCGGCTTCGCTAACACACAACTTGTGGCCCATTGAAAAGCAGAACTCGTATGTCCAGATGGAAACGACAAACTTCCAGCTTCTGTCTTCTTGTAAATCAAATCACCATGCGCTGCAAACGGACGTGGCCGAGCAATTCCATATTTCAATGCAACGGTAACAAATCCATTCAATGCCAATCCGCCAGCCATGCCTACAAATTGACGCTTCACAAATTCGTCTTTTTTCAAAACGCCTACAGTTCCTACCAATAGCGGAGTTCCGACAGTTACGTAGGTAATGCTGTTTGTGTAGGCTTCCCAAAATCGATCAGACTTTTCAGGACCGCCATTGATCTTCGCCAAGAGATTCAGATCCCAAGCGGCTTGACCATTCGACTTAAAACAAAAAAGCACCAAGAGCAAAACGAGCCCTTGGTGCTTTAAAAAAATTCTATTCATCAATTCTCTGGTTTCACAGCAGCAGAGAAATACTCTCTGTTCATACGTGCGATATTTTCAATGCTTATGTTCTTCGGACATTGAACTTCGCAAGCACCAATGTTGCTGCAATTTCCAAATCCTTCTTCGTCCATTTGCTTCACCATGTTCGTTACACGCTCTTTGCGCTCTGGATGTCCTTGTGGCAACAACGCGAATTGTGAAACTTTCGCACTCACGAACAACATAGCTGAACTGTTCGGACAAGTTGCTACGCAAGCACCACATCCAATGCAAGTTGCCGCATCAAACGCCTTATCTGCATCGTCTTTCGGAATCGGAATTGCATTTGCGTCCATGGTTCTTCCTGAAGTATTCACAGAAACGAATCCACCTGATTGAATAATACGATCGAACGCTGCGCGATCTACCATTAAGTCTTTCACCACCGGGAAGCCTTCTGCTCTCCACGGTTCAATATAAATGGTATCGCCGTCCTTGAACGAACGCATGTGCAATTGACACGTGGTTACGCCGCGGTTTGGACCGTGCGCTTCACCATTGATGAACATACTACACATTCCACAAATACCTTCACGGCAATCGTGGTCAAACGCAATAGCATCTTCGCCCTTGCGAATAATTTGCTCGTTCAACATGTCAATCATTTCCAAGAAAGACATATCCGGAGATACACCGCCCAATTGGTAGGTCTCCATTTTTCCAGCAGCAGTGCTGTTAGACTGACGCCAAACTTTTAGCGTAAGGTTCATGTTTCCGTTGCTCATCTTATTTATATGATCGTTGTTGAACTTTAATGTTTTCGTATATCAAATCCTCTTTGTTCATCTTCGGAGCCGAAGGATCACCTGTAAACTCCCAAGCAGCCACATAGCTGAATGTTTCGTCTACACGCAAAGCTTCTCCGTCTTCCGTTTGGAATTCTTCACGGAAGTGACCACCGCATGATTCGTTACGCTCCAATGCATCTAAACACATCAACTCGCCCAACTCAATGAAGTCGGCAACGCGTGTAGCTTTCTCCAATTCCGTATTCACTCCGGTCATTCCTCCAGGAACTTTTACATTCTTGTAGAACTCTTCGCGAATCTTACGAATCTCTGAAATTGCGAATTCCAAACCTTGCTTGTTACGCGCCATTCCACAATAGTCCCAAATGATTTTACCTAATTTCTTGTGGTAAGTATCTACGGTTTCAGTTCCTGTTGTTTTGAATAATCCTTCCAATCTTTCTCTTACGGCCTTCTCTGCCTCTACGAATTCTGGAGTTTTGGTTGAAATAGCACCTGTGCCAATTTCATCAGCCAAATAATTTCCTATTGTATATGGAAGTACGAAATATCCGTCTGCCAATCCTTGCATTAATGCCGATGCACCTAAACGGTTAGCACCGTGATCACTGAAGTTCGCTTCACCACAAGCATAACAACCTGTTACAGTAGTCATCAACTCATAGTCAACCCACAACCCACCCATGGTGTAGTGAACCGCTGGATAAATCATCATTGGAGTCTTGTATGGATTTTCAGCAACGATTTGCTCGTACATCTGGAACAAGTTTCCGTATTTTCCTTCAACCACCTTCGTTCCTAATTCACGAATTTGATCTTCAGTAGCGTTGTGAACACCTTGCACCGTCGCAGCGGTCTTACCATAACGCATAATGGCTGAAGCAAAATCTAAGTAAACCGCTTCACCCGTTGCATTCACTCCGAATCCAGCATCGCAACGCTCTTTCGCGGCACGTGAGGCAACATCGCGAGGAACCAAGTTTCCGAAAGCAGGGTAACGACGCTCTAAGTAATAGTCGCGGCGTTCTTCTGGAAGATCAGTTGGTTTTAATTTTTTCGCACGAATAGCTTCCGCATCTTCTTTATGAAGTGGAACCCAAATACGTCCGTCGTTACGCAACGACTCAGACATCAATGTCAACTTCGACTGGTGGTCTCCACTTACTGGAATACACGTTGGGTGAATTTGTGTGAAACAAGCGTTTGCAAATGCAGCACCCTTACGGTGTGCGCGCCATGCCGCTGTAACATTCGATCCCATTGCGTTTGTTGAAAGGAAAAATACGTTGCCGTATCCACCTGTACACAACACGACTGCATGACCACTGTGACTTTCAATCTCACCGGTAACCATGTTACGTGCTATGATACCTCTCGCCTTTCCATCTACAATAACCAAATCCATCATTTCATGGCGGTTATACAACTTCACACTTCCCTTACCAATCTGACGGCTCAAAGCTGAATAAGCTCCCAACAAAAGTTGTTGCCCTGTTTGTCCTTTTGCGTAAAAAGTACGAGAAACCTGTGTTCCTCCGAAAGAACGGTTGTCCAACAACCCGCCGTAATCGCGAGCAAACGGAACACCTTGAGCCACACATTGGTCAATGATGCTCGCGCTTACTTCAGCCAAACGATGAACGTTCGCTTCGCGTGCGCGATAGTCACCACCTTTAATGGTATCGTAGAACAAACGGTACGTGCTGTCACCATCATTCATGTAATTCTTTGCAGCGTTAATACCACCTTGCGCAGCAATGGAGTGCGCTCGACGTGGGCTATCTTGAAAACAAAATGCTTTCACTTTGTAGCCCATCTCGGCCAATGAAGCTGCCGCAGAAGAACCAGCCAAACCGGTTCCAACAACAATCACTTCAATGTTTCTTTTGTTCGAAGGATTAACCAAACGAACTGAATTTTTGTACTTGGTCCACTTTTGATCAAGTGGCCCTTCTGGAATTTTACCGTCTAACTTCATTGGAAGTAATTTTTAATCCGAATTATTTAACCCAACCTAGGTACATCGCAACTGGCATAGATGCGAACAATATTGAAATAACAACCGAAAATACAGATCCAGCCAATTCAATGGTTGAAGCATATTTTCTGTGGTTCAATCCTAACGATTGAAATGCACTTCTGAACCCATGGAACAAATGCCAGAACAAAGAGAAACATCCAAGCAAATAAATGACTACAGCCACTGGGTTTTGAAACACCAACAACATTTCAGCAAATAAATTCTCGTGCATCACACCGTCAATCTTCACGTGACTCGGTTCTACTGAAAGCCCAGTAATACGCGTCTTCAACCAAAAATCTTTCAAGTGAATCACCAAGAAAATAAGAATCAAGGTTCCCAATAAAGCCATGCTTCTTGAATACCATGTACTGCTTGCAGATGGCTTGTTATAAGCATACTTAATTGGACGTGCCTTTCTGTTTTGGAAATAAAGCATTAATCCGTCTACAATATGTAGAATCAATCCCAAGAACAAACCAATTTCCATGGTTCGAACGATAAGGTTAGTTCCCATAAAATGTCCCCATTCGTTGAAGGTTTCCCCTCCATCGTTGAAGAAAATCATAGCGTTAATTCCTGCGTGAACGACAAGGAATGAAATAAGGAACAAGCCCGTTGCGGCCATCCAGTATTTCTTAATAAGAGATGATGTAAAAAGACCCATGTTGGTTTTTGTTTTGCTGTGCGAAAATACAATCGGAATGACTTACACACGAGACAAAATAATTTAGAATCTGTTCAAATAATTGAATCCCATGATTTAAGAATTTTCAGTTTACTGACGAAAATCAAGCACCTCTGTAACTTTCCCCACCATTCGATTCACTCGAACGTTCCACTTTTGTTTCATCAAATAACATGTATAATGAAACTTGAACAAATTTATACCGGCTGCATCGCCCACGCAGCCTATTACCTAGAAAGTAACGGAGAGGCCGCGCTCTTCGATCCACTGCGCGAAGTTCAACCCTATTTAGACCGAGCCAAAGCAGCTGATGCTAAAATCAAATACGTTTTCGAAACGCATTTTCATGCCGACTTCGTGAGCGGTCATTTAGATCTTAAAAAGAAGGCCAATGCTGAAATCGTTTTTGGTCCAACAGCAAAGCCCGAATATGAAGCCACGGTGGCTGAAGACAACCAAATTTTTCTAGTTGGAAAATGTCAGGTGAAGGTCATTCATACACCCGGACACACGATGGAAAGCACCACCTATCTCATATTAAATGAAGAAGGAAAGGAGCACGGATTAATAACCGGAGACACCCTATTCATTGGCGATGTCGGAAGACCAGATTTGGCGCAGCATGTGATTGCCGATTTAACACAGGAAAAGCTTGCCGGTTATCTCTTCGATTCACTTCGAAATAAAATAATGCCGCTAAGCGATAATCTTATTGTGTACCCCAATCACGGTGCTGGCAGCGCCTGTGGGAAGATGATGAGTAAGGAAACCACAGACACATTGGGACATCAAAAAAGAGTAAACTACGCCCTTGACCCTAAATTATCGAAAGAAGAATTCAAAGAAATTCTTTTGAGCGGACTTACGCAACCACCCGTTTACTTTCCACAAAATGTACTTTTAAATATCCGCGGATACGAGAGTCTCGATACTGTATTGGAGCGAGCTCTTTCCCCACTAAATGTAAATGCATTTGAAGCTGCTGCGAATGAAACAAGCGCGTTAATTCTTGACACACGTGAGGCAAATTCATTCGCAAAGGCATTCATTCCAAACAGCGTGAACATTGGCATTGACGGAAACTTTGCGCAATGGGTGGGTGAGATGGTCACTGATGTGAAGCAACCCATTTTACTTGTTACAGAGCCCGGAAGAGAAAAAGAATGCGCCATTCGCTTATCGCGAGTAGGCTATGACCATACATTAGGTTATCTGGAAGGTGGCATAAATAAATGGATTGAAGCGGGTAAAGAAATAGATCAATCGACACGTATTTCTTCAGCTGAATTTGCCAATGAAATAAGTTCAAAAAAAATCTTAGTCATTGATGTCCGAAAGAAAAGCGAATTCGATTCAGAGCACGTCCTCAATTCAGTGAACATTCCTTTGAATGAAATCAATGTTCACCTTTCTTCCATTCCAAAAACTGAAAAGTTTCTGTTGATTTGCGCAGGCGGATACCGCAGCATGATAGCCGCTTCAATCCTTCGTCAACGCGGCTGGAACAATTTCGTTGATGTGGAAGGAGGATTTGCTGAAATAAAAAAGACCTCTGCTCCGTGCTCAAACTTCGTTTGTCCAACTTCACTGTTGTAGTTCAAAATGCACCGAATGAAAAAGGGCTGTCCGAAGACAGCCCTTTTCCGTTCTAATTCAAATTGAATTATAATCCACTGCGTAAGAAACCAGAGATAGACAAATCTTTATCTACTGACTTCACGTATTGACCAACAGTTAATTTGCTGTCTTTAATGAATTCTTGATTCACCAAAGTAGTTTCCTTAAACCACTTGTTCAAACGACCCATTGCAATTTTCTCAGCCATATCCGCAGGTTTACCTTCGTTGATGGCCAATTCTTTTCCAATTTCGATTTCTTTTAATTTCAATTCTTCTGGAACCGAAGTTTCATCCAATGCCACTGGAGCCATAGCTGCAGTTTGCATAGCAACATCTTTCGCCACATCCGCTGAAGTTTCTTTGTTGAAACCTACGATAGAAGCCAATTTGTTACCTGGGTGGTTGTAACAATATACGAATCCAGCGTTGATTTGAGATGCTGTAGACAAATCAATCTTCTCTCCGATTTTACCAATTTCCTCAGTAATCTTTTCTTCAATAGTCAATGACGTTCCAGGGAAAGTCAATGCTTTTACTGATTCTGGGCTGTTCGCGTTGTTTGCGATTGCAGCGTCCAAAATAGTCGTTGCAAACGTTACAAAACCTTCGTTCTTCGCTACGAAATCAGTTTC
The DNA here is from genome assembly GCA_947452685.1 of Flavobacteriales bacterium. Taxonomy (GTDB): domain Bacteria; phylum Bacteroidota; class Bacteroidia; order Flavobacteriales_D; family Sanyastnellaceae; genus CAIZGX01. The sequence goes on from CANGEF010000003.1 coordinate 17,673, forward strand.
GCAGTTTAGAACGATCATGTATCCGCTGGTGTTGTCTGCGCTAGCTTTCGCCAAAACAACTCCTTCAGTTGCATCGCGATCTCCGCGGCTTGCAGCCACTTTCTGACCTTTTTTACGAAGCAATTCAACTGCTTTTTCGAAATCACCTTCCGCTTCGGTAAGTGCTTTCTTGCAATCCATCATACCTGCACCAGTCATGGTGCGAAGCTTATTTACATCTGCTGCTGTAATATTCATGGTTCAATAAATTAATTCATTTAAAAATTAAGCCTTTGGCGTACGCTTGCGAGTAGCTGGCTTTCTATCTTCTTTCTTTTCAGCTGTAGCTGGAATTTCTTCTCCGCTATCTTTATCTGTTTTGCGTTCAGCCAATCCTTCTGCAATAGCCTCAATAGCTACATCTAAGATTTTGCTGATAGACTTCGTAGCATCATCATTTGCTGGAATAGCGAAATCGATTTTACGAGGATCGCTGTTGGTGTCAACCATTGCGAAAACTGGGATACCCAAACGCATTGCTTCAGCAACTGCGATGTGTTCTTTCATTACATCAATTACGAACAATGCAGCAGGAACACGGTTCATGTCTGCAATTGAACCTAAGTTCTTACGCATTTTAGTAACCGTACGTGTCATTTGAAGACGCTCTCTTTTGCTCATGGTAGCAGCAGTTCCATCAGCTTCCATTTTCTCAATAGAAGTCATTTTACGAACCGCCTTACGAATGGTAACGAAGTTCGTTAACATTCCACCAGGCCAGCGCTCTACAACGAAAGGCATTCCGATAGCGCTTACTTTTTCAGCAACGATATCTTTAGCTTGTTTCTTGGTAGCAACGAAAAGGATTTTCTTTCCAGATTTTGCGATCTGACGCATTGCATTGCAAGCTTCTTCAAGCTTAACAATGGTCTTGTTCAAATCAATAATGTGAATCCCTTTTTTCTCTCCGAAGATATACGGAGCCATGTTTGGATTCCATTTGCGGCTAAGGTGACCGAAGTGTACTCCGGCATCTAGCAATTCATCAAAAGTAACTTTTGCCATTTTTTATTTTATTCTTGTTTACGTTCTCTAAAAGTCAACTCCAAAGTAGCCATACCGAAATACGAGTCTTTGGAGTTTGGATGCTAAACAAGCTCGATAAGCTTTCCAGAAATTCTCTAGCGATTAACGCTTAGAGAATTGGAAGCGAGCACGAGCCTTACGTTGACCGAACTTCTTACGTTCAACCATACGTGGATCACGAGTGGTAAGACCTTCAGCTTTCAAAGCTGGTTTCCAATCGGGATTAAGTTCTATTAATGCTTTGCTGACAGCCAAACGAACGGCTTCAGCTTGACCTGTCATTCCACCACCATTGATGTTGGCTTTGAAATCATACTTTCCTTCATTTCCAGTTAGGATGAACGGTTGGTTCACGCGGTACTGAAGTACCAACGTTGGAAAATATTGTGCGTAATCTTTTCCGTTGATTTCAAATTTACCTGTTCCTTCTGAAAGGTAAACACGTGCTACTGCGGTCTTACGACGACCTGAAGTATTGGTATATTGCGTAGTTGCCATTGACTAAATTATCCTTTTAAAGTATAAACTGTTGGTTGCTGAGCTACTTGCTCGTGGTTAGTACCTGCATAAACATACAAGTTTCTAAATACTTCACGACCCAAGCGATTCTTTGGAAGCATTCCGCGAATAGCCATCTCAACCATTGCAGTTGGATGCTTAGCCATCATTTCTTTCGGGCTAGCGAAACGTTGTCCACCTGGATAGCCAGTGTAACGAATGTACACTTTCTCATCCCACTTCTTTCCAGTAAGTGCTATCTTCTCTGCGTTTACAACTACTACGTAGTCTCCGCAGTCAGCGTGAGGTGTAAACAATGGTTTGTGCTTACCGCGAAGTACAGCTGCTACTTCACTAGCCAAACGTCCAAGATTCTTTCCTTCTGCATCAACAATCAACCACTGCTTGTTTGCAGTTTCCTTGTTTGCCGATGGTGTTTTGTAACTCAACGTATCCATTTTATCTCTATTCTTAAAGTCAGTTCCCTAAAATTTGGGGGTGCGAAAATACAATCTTTTTTCTTATCTGCAAACACTTTTCAACATTTCTTTCATGAAAACATTAAATTTTCAAGATTCATGCTGTTTTGAAGTGCTTTTAGATGATCAACATAGCGTCGCCATAACAGAAGAACCGATATTTCTTTTTTATCGCTTCTTTGTATGCCTCCATTACAAAATCATAACCTCCAAAGGCAGTTGTCATCATTAACAATACACTTTGCGGCTCGTGAAAATTGGTAATTAAGCTATCTGCTATCTGGAAATCGTGTGGTGGGAAAATAAATTTACTTGCCCATCCGTCGAACGCTTTCAACGTGTTGTTCGTTCCTACGCTGCTTTCAAAGGCACGAAGCGTTGTTGTTCCAACAGCACAAACACGCTTTCCTTTGGCTCTTGCGTCATTCACCAAATCTGCAGTGGCTTCAGGAATAATCAATTGCTCGCTATCCGTTTTATGCTTTGTTAAATCTTCCACTTCAACGGTTCTGAAAGTACCCAAGCCTATGTGCAAGGTTAGTTCAGCCATGTGAATTCCAGCAATTTCCAATCGCTTTGAAAGCTGTTTTGAAAAGTGAAGTCCAGCCGTTGGAGCTGCTACAGCTCCTTCATACTTCGCGTAAATTGTCTGGTAACGCTCAGCATCTTCCGGTTCAACCGGACGCTCAATGTATTTTGGAAGTGGGGTTTCTCCTAAGCTATATACTAACTTCTTGAAATCTTCATGAGGTCCGTCGTATAAAAAGCGTAAGGTTCTCCCGCGAGAAGTGGTGTTGTCTATGACTTCAGCAACCAATTCATCGTTCGGACCGAAATACAATTTATTTCCAATACGAATCTTACGTGCTGGATCAACAACTGTATCCCAAAGCAAACTCTTATCGTTCAATTCACGCAACAAGAATACTTCGATCATTGAACCCGTTTTTTCCTTGTTGCCATACATGCGCGCTGGAAAAACTTTCGTGTTGTTGTTCACCATTACATCGCCTTCGCTAAAATAATCCAGCAAATCGCGAAATTTCTTGTGCTCAATCTTTCCTGTCTTACGATCCAATACCATAAGTTTGGAATCGTCGCGGTGAGGAAGAGGGTGCTGAGCGATTAATTCTTTAGGCAATTCATATTTGAATTGACCCAATTTCATTGTTGAAATCAAGGTGTTATTATTTAAGTGGGGGTCGAAAGTACGAAATCAAAAAGCCTTTGTAAAGACCTTTTTCACCGAGTCGGTGCTAAAGTGTTCATTCACAGCGTTATAAGTAGGGAAAAATAACTTCACCCAGTCCAATGGGGTTTGTGCATCTTCCACTCGAAAAGGAAAACTCTCGGTTCTGCGCAAGACACTCAAGTATCCACCAACACCCAACCTTTGTCCGAAATCATTCGCAATGGAACGGATGTAAGTTCCTTTTGAACAGCGAATTTTAAACGACACTTCCTTCCCGTCAAAATCATTCAATTCGAAGGACTCTATTTCAATTAAGTTTTCGCGCATCTTCACCTCTTCATTTTTACGAGCCATTTCGTAAGCACGAACACCGTCTATTTGTTTGGCGCTGTAAACAGGCGGCAATTGCAGCTGCTCACCAATAAAAGTAAGCGCAACATCCTGTAATTTTTCCATAGTCAAATGTTCGGTCGATTGAAAATTCTCAGGCAAAGTTTCCTTATCGAAACTGGGTGTTGTGGCGCCCAAAACAATTCGCCCTGTATACTCTTTCGTTCCTCCTTGAATTTCTGTAATAGACTTGGTCATTTTCCCGGTACAAACTACCAAAAGACCCGTTGCCAGAGGGTCTAGAGTTCCAGCGTGACCTATTTTAAATTTTGGAAATTTCCCTTCACTTCGCAAGATCCACTTCAACTTTCCAACTACATCGAAGCTGGTCCAATTGAGTGGCTTGTCAACCAATAGAATTCTTCCCTCTAACAATTCATCTGCATGAGCAACAGAACAAAGTTTTTGAAAGTCTTCCATCAATCTTTTTGCATTAATTCTTTAGCCGTTTGAAGTGCGGCAGCTCCAGCTTGGTCACCCCCTAACATGTGCGCCAACTCTTGCTCACGTTCCGATAGATTCAACTCTTGCAAGTCGCTAATGGTAGAGTCTCCTTCCACACGTTTTGTAACTCGGAAATGCTGATGCGCTTTTGAAGCAATTTGTGGCAAATGGGTAATAACCAACAGTTGGGCTGAAGCCGACATCTCACGCAGCAATGCAGCAATGCGATTGCCCGTTTCACCGCCAACACCCTGATCTATTTCATCTAAAATAAGCACTGGCATTTCATTCAAATGCGCGGTGGCTGCCTTAATTGCTAACATGACACGCGAAATCTCTCCCCCCGATGCTACAGACTTTATATCCTCGAATGGCTGACCCTTGTTCGCAGAGAAAGCGAAGCGCAAATTCTCTGCACCGTATACATGCAATTCCGAAGTTCCCGTCACTTCAATTTGAAATTGCGCATGAGTCAAATTCAATTTATTCAAAGAAGAAGAAATTGCTTTCTCGGCTTCCTTCACGCCCTTCATGCGCAAGTGAGACAACTTCGTTGCCAATGCTCTACATTGCTGTTCAAGCTGAACAACTTCCAATTCTTTATTCTGAATTGAAGTTTCCAACGTTTCCGTCAACTGAGCATCCTGCTCCAACTTCAACTTCAATTCATTCAAAGCATCAATGCTATTCACATTGTGTTTTCTAAACATCTTGAAAACATAACTCAAGCGCTCCTCTATAAACGAAGCGCGCTCTGGATCCAGGGTAACCGAATCAGAAAACTTTTGCAAATCAATATCTACTTCACGAAGCTCTGCAATAACCGATTCCAATTGAGCCGAAAATTGCTCCAACTTCGAATGACCACTTTCCCACTTCATCAATTGCTGCTTCGCCATTTTCAATTGTTGAAGAACATTGCTGTCCCCCTCGCTCAATATATTCGAAACATGGTGAAGTGACTCCAATAACTCACCCGAGTTTTGTTGAAGGTTCAATTCACCTTCCATTTCGGCAACATCATAACCACTAAAATCTTCCTGAGACAATTCATTCAACTGAAACAAGCGGTAGTCTTCTGTAGCCTTTTCTTGATTCAATTGAACGCGCAAAAGCTCCAACTCTTCTTGCGTTTGACGCCAATTTAAAAAATTCGTTTTATACTCGGACCAGACTTCCTTCGACTTGGAAAATGCATCGACCATTTCATATCGAAAAGCCTTTCGGAACAAAAGCGCGTTTTCATGTTGCGAATGCAAATCTACCAACTGCTCTGTAAAGTCCTTCAACACTGCCAAAGCAACAGGAGTATCGTTAATAAATGCTCTGCTTTTTCCTTTGCTATTGACCTCTCTTCGCACAACCGTTTCTTCCGAAAAATCTAAATCATTTTCCTGAAAAAAAGAATCGAAACGATCTTTCGAAATGGCAAACACCGCTTCAACCGTGCATTTATCTTGGCCCACTCGAATACTCTTCACGTCTGACCGATCTCCTAATAACAATGCAAAGGCATCCAACAAAATCGATTTCCCACTACCAGTTTCACCAGTAATGGCAACGAAACCCTTGTTGAAGTTCACATGCAGTGATTCAATAAGGACGTAGTTTCGGATATGAAGCGATTTTAGCATACAGCGAATTTACTGCTATGCCTCATTTCTGAAAGAAAAAAGTTATGCCTATTTCTGTAAAATACGATCGTATTTCGCAATGTTACCTGGGTCTAAACGCTTACACAATTCAGCTATTGGCGTCTTTTGTTCATCGGGTAACGGTTTGAATATATTTACAATTTCGTCTCCCTTTGCATAAAAGAAGACCTGCATGTTGTACGAAGATGGTTTTATTTTATGAATGCTATTCAAGCCATTCATGGCATCAATAATATTCTTGGTGGCCGTTGCGCGTTCCGTGTACATTTTATCCAAACCTTGACGGTGGTAGTTGTAATTGGCCTCGCGCAGGGGACTAAAAGTTTCCGTTAGAATGTTTTCAATGAGCCAATATCTATTTTGTTGCCCTTTCTCTCCGCTCGAACGCCAGCCCGGTTCAGGTGCGTTTTGTGCGTTGGTAACTATCGTCTGACAGATTAAGAAATAATCTGTTCCGCCTTCCAACGAAAATGAATCGTAATCACTGGCAATGATGTACAACGCATAAAACGCAAGGATGCTGCTTAGGTTATCTCGATGTTGATCGGGAGACCATTGCAGTTGCGTGTTTTCCTGAAACTGAAACGTTAAGTTTCGGTCGTTAACAGAAACCAATGGTGTTTTGTAGTCTGTGTTGTAGACGGGTCTACTTGAACCAATTTGAATGGTTCCTTCAAAGTCGCGCTGGCTGTTCTGTTTTTCAATGGTAATTTGAATGGTACAGGGAATGCGCTCTTCCTGTTGCCATTGATCTTTCGACCACTTTCTTCCATTTAAAAATTCTTCCATAGCCCGTTCCATTGTTTGAAACACTTCCGGACCCGAAATCATAATTCTTGGGGGAATAATTTTCACATCGCAGTTCAACTCTTGCGCGAAAGCATGAAGCGATATTAAAAATAAAATCAGATATACTATACTTTTCTTCATTGAAAAAGGTCGGCTATTTCATTGGAAATAAGGTGAGCTATTTCCGTTTTCGATTTTAAAGATATTTCTTTTTTACTTCCATCGGAATGAAAAAGTGTTACGGCGTTGTTGTCTGAACCGAAATATACACCTTCGGTTCTAAGCGAATTCAAGATAAGCATATCTGCATTCTTTCTATTCATTTTAGCCACCGCATGCGCTTCTTCATTTTCTGTTTCTAAGGCGAAGCAAATCAATTTTTGATTCGCCTTTTTCGCAAGGCCCAAGGCTGCAGCTATGTCTTCTGTTTCTTCCAAGTGCAGCTCTAACGGCGAGTCTTTCTTTTTTATTTTCTCGGAGCTCACATTTACTGGGCGATAATCCGCGACAGCAGCGGCCAAGACCGCAATGTCTGAATGTTGAAATTCCCGCGTGCAGTTTTCATACATGTCACGTGCACTTTCAATGCGTATAATTTTTATTCCTTCGGGAAGTTTCTCGTGAACGGGGCCAAGCACTAAAGTTACTTCAGCTCCGAACGCTCGAAGGGCTTGTGAAATTGCAATGCCCATTTTTCCGCTTGAACGATTCCCAATAAAACGAACAGGATCAATGGCTTCATAGGTGGGACCCGCATTGACCAATACGCGCATTCCCTTCAACCGTTGATTCGGGTTGAAATAAGAAACGACGGCACTTAAAATTTCTTCCGGTTCTGAAAGTCTGCCCTTGCCAATTAATCCGCTTGCCAATTCACCGTACCCAGGCGCCAATACCTTACACCCCATGGCGTCAATGCGTTTTAAATTTTCTTGGGTGCCTGCATGTTCCATCATGTCGTGATCCATTGCTGGCGCAAAAAACAGAGGACATTGCGCGCTCATTAGAACGGCAAGCAGATAAGAATCGCACATTCCTGCAGCATACTTCGCAAGGGTGTTTGCCGTGCAAGGTGCAACAAGAATAAGATCGGCCCAAAGAGCCATTTCAACGTGATTGTTCCAAACGCCGTTCAAATTACTTTCTGTAAAATCTGAACAAACCGGGTGTTTGGATAGGGTGCTAAAAGATAGCGGCTGAATAAATTCATGCGCAGATTTACTCATGATAACTTTTACTTCGGCCCCTTCTTTAACTAGAAGGCGCAACAAAAAGAGCGACTTGTAAGCGCTTATGGAACCTGTAACAGCGAGTACTATTTTTTTTCCTTTCAACACGGAGTAAACCTAATAAAAAAACCCCGAAATATCGGGGTTTTGTAGATTTCAATTCAATATTATTTCTCTTCTTGTTCAGGGTAGCGGAAAAATATTTTTCCCTCTTCCAATTCCTGAATAGCAATGCTGTGTGCTTTCGGAAGTCTTTCGTAGTGACGTGAGATTTCAATTTGCTCACGATTTTCGAAAACCTCTTCAAGGTTGTCTTGATTGCTGCTAAATTCTTCTAACTTTTGGCTCAACTCTTCTTTCATTTCACGAGCAATTTGAGACGTGCGTTTGTTCAAAAGAACTACGGTTTCAAATAAGTTTCCATCTACTTTTTCGTACAACTCATTCGTGTTACGCGTGATGGTTGTTTTGGCTGCAGTTGAGTTTTTATAGTTGCTCATAATAATTCTATTTGCTAGTTAATTTCGTTACCATTTTTTCACTTTTTAGATAGTACTCTTCGGCTGCATCTAAGAAGCTACTTTTTGGAAAAGCGGAGACAAAGGTAATATAAGATTCCATTGTTTCTCTATAACGTTCTAATTTCTTTGTGTCTATGCTTCCTTCTGCCAATAAAAACTTGCTCTGAATAATTAGCGTCATGGCTTGTTCGCGGTAATTCGATTGCGGATATTTCTTCATGAATTCTTGCAAGCTACTCACGGCCGCCTTGTACTTCAGGGTTTGAACGTACAACTCCGCTACTTCAAAGTCCTTTTTTTCAAGCTTAAAATTCAAATCCTGAATCATGTGATTCGCTGAGTCTCTTAAGGCGCTAGCAGGATATTGATCCAGGAAATATTGAAGCTCGTCTACGGCGGTCTTTGAATCTGTCTGGTCTAACGTGTATGAAGGAGACAATCTATAGCTACAAAGAGCTGCCATGAAGAGGCATTCCTCGGCTTTGGGACTTGAGGAAAAAGACTTTGCGTATGACTTGAAGTAGTAATTACCCATGTAATAGTCCTTCAAACAATAATGTGTTTTTGCAAAATAATAATACACTTCTTCCGACTGCTGGGTGCCACGGGTAAGACCAATAAGCTCTTCCAACATAGGTAAGGATTTGAAACACTCTCCGTCTTCGTAGTAACGTTTAGCATTAGCCAATTTTTTTACCGGGTCAGTTTCCTTCAAGGCCTTGCTGTACTCTGTACAACTTGAAACTGCCAGCACCAATGCGAATAAGAGTACACTAAATCTTTTCATTTCCGTCGCAAAAATAGGGTTTTGCGCTCAAGTAACGGCAAAAGAATCACATTCGTGTGTTCACAATATGATAATTCACAGGTTACAAAACAGAATTCCTCATTATTTTTGTTGTTCTAAAAAATTACGACAGTGGATATATTCGAAAAAATCAAGAACAACAGAGGACCCCTTGGTCAGCACTCAAAAGAATCTCATGGCTACTTTACTTTCCCAAAATTAGAGGGAGAAATTGGCGCTCACATGACTTTCCGTGGAAAACCCGTTTTGACTTGGAGTTTGAATAACTACCTTGGTTTGGCCAATCATCCAGACGTTCGTAAGACCGATGCTGAAGCAGCTGAACAATGGGGAATGGCTTACCCAATGGGTGCGCGCATGATGTCTGGTCAAACCAAATATCATGAGCAGCTAGAAAAAGAACTTGCTGAGTTCATGCATAAAGAAGATGCGTTCTTGTTGAACTTCGGTTACCAAGGTTGCATGTCGGCAATTGAAGCCCTTGTAGGAAGACACGATGTTATCGTATACGATAGTGAAAGCCATGCGTGCATGGTAGACGGTGTTCGTTTGCACCAAGGAAAGCGTTTCGTTTTCCAGCACAACGACATGGTTAGTTTTGAAAAAATGTTGAACCAAGCGAAGCGCGTAACGGATCAGACCGGTGGCGGAATTTTGGTTATGACTGAAGGTGTTTTTGGAATGGCAGGTGACCAAGGTAAGTTGAAAGAAATTGCTGAATTCAAAAAGGTGATTCCATTCCGCTTGTTCGTGGATGATGCTCACGGTTTTGGTTCAATTGGAAAAGATGGACGTGGTGCTGGAGATTTCCAAGGGGTTCAAGATCAAATTGACGTTTACTTCGGAACCTTTGCGAAAGCAATGGCTACCGTTGGGGCTTTCGTAGCATCGGAAGCGCATGTTATTGAATTCTTGCGTTACAACATGCGTTCGCAAACATTCGCGAAAGCACTTCCAATGCCCATAGTTATTGGAGCGTTAAAGCGTTTAGATATGATTCGCACCATGCCTGAATTACAAGACAACTTGTGGAACATTGCGCGTTCATTACAAACTGGATTAAGAGAAGCCGGATTCGATATCGGACATACCAACAGTGTCGTAACTCCAGTATTTTTGAAAGGATCTTTAGGCGAGGCAACCAACGTAACCGTTGAGCTCCGTGAAACCTATGGCATCTTCTGCTCTATTGTCGTTTATCCGGTTGTGCCAAAAGACGTGATTATGTTGCGCCTCATTCCAACAACCGTTCACACGCTTGAAGATGTTCGTTATACCATTGAGTGTTTCTCAAAAGTTCGCGAAAAACTCGAAGCTGGAGAATACAAAGCAGAGAAAATTGCTTCTTGGGGATAATAACTGACATTAATCATAACAAGATTTATATGTCAAAATAGGCTTCATCCTATTTTCGCGTATTACAAAATAAAAATGAAAAAATTCTATCATTTAGCATTTGCATTAGGAACAGCGGGAGTGTTGTTCTTTGCAGGGATAGATTCAGATAACGGAAAAGCAGGAGCAGCTGGTTCACCTGGAGAAGGTAACTGCAAAGGCTGTCACAGCAGTTACGCTTTGAATTCTACATTAGGAAGTATGACCATTACGTCGAACATGACCAATTGGGAATATGTTCCGGGGCAAACGTACCAAATTTCTGTAACCGTTACCCAATCTGGTAAAAATCTATTCGGACTTGGATTTGAAGCACTTCAATCGTCTGGTGCGAACGCCGGAACTTTAACTGCTGGAACGGGTACAACAATCAAAAACGCTACAGTGAGTGGAAATTCACGTCGCAACATTGTTCACCAATTGAACGGTGGTGCATCTGCTGGAACACACACCTTCACATTTAACTGGGCTGCACCTACCACCAACATCGGGGCTATTACTTTTTATGCCTCAGGTGACGCGTGTAATGCAAACGGATCTACTTCTGGAGACTACGTTTATACAGCTTCTCAAGTTGTGAACCCGGCACCAACAGGAGTTGCTGAAGAAGTGAATACCCCTTTCACTTTCTCATTTTATCCAAATCCTGCAACTGAAAACGTAACCGTGAATTACGCTTTGGAAGAATCTTCAAAAGTATCTTTCACCATTTATGATTTAACTGGAAAGCAAATTCAAACTGAATCTGCTACTCGTTTCCCTGGAGCACAACAACAAAGTATTGATGTGAATGCCTTACAAGCAGGAACCTATTTGTTAAGCGTGAACGTGAATGGTAACGCTATCACCAAAAGATTTATTAAGAAATAACCTTTATTTCTGATCAACAAAAAAGAGCACCGCGGTGCTCTTTTTTTATTTTCTGTAAACTCTTCTATTAGATGAACATCAATACTGGTTCTTCCAACATTGCTTTCAATGTTTGAAGGAAAGCTGAACCAGATGCACCGTCTACTACGCGGTGATCGCAGCTTAAAGTTAACTTCATGGTGTGCCCAGGAACAACCGCTCCATTCTTCACAACAGGAACTTCACGAATAGCACCAACAGCTAGAATACAAGCATCTGGCGGATTCACAATAGCGGTGAATTCTTCGATTCCGAACATCCCTAAGTTTGAAATGGTGAAGGTGTTTCCTTCCCAATCAGATGGTTGAAGTTTTTTGCTCTTCGCTTTCTCTGCGAATGTTTTCACTTCTTGATTAATCTGTGCCAATGTCTTAGTGTCGGCAAATCTTACAACAGGAACCAACAAACCTTCTTCAACAGCAACTGCTACACCCATGTGCACATGGTGGTTGTAACGAATGGTATCTCCTTGCCAAGATGAATTTACTTTCGGATGTTGTTTCAATGCCAATGAAGTAGCCTTAATAACCATATCGTTGAAAGACACTTTCGAACCCGTTGCTGCATTCATAGCCGCACGCGCTTCAACAGCCCTTCCCATGTTAATTTCCATGGTTAGGTAGAAATGCGGAGCGCTGAATTTGCTCTCAGCCAAACGACGCGCAATGGTCTTGCGCATTTGCGAAACGTTCTCTTCAGTATAGGATTCAACAGCAGAAGCAGATTGAACTGCAGCACCTGCCATAAATGCATCGATGTCTCTTCTTACTATTCTTCCACCGTCTCCGGAACCAGGAATGTACTGAAGCGGTAGCCCTTTGTCTTCTGCTAATTTCTTAGCCAATGGGCTCACACGCATGCGTCCATCGTTGAAAGGCACTGGAGCAGCGGCTGGCGAATGTGATGCAGCAACTGGTGCCGGTGTAGCAACTGCCTTCGGAGCTTCAGCAACAGGCGCTTGTGGAGCAGGAGTTGCAACAACAGGAGCCTCTTCTTTCGCTGCAGGAGCAGCGCCTTCAGCCGAAACAATGGCCGAAACATCTTCTCCTTCTTTTCCAAATACCGCTAACAAGGCATCTACCGCAACGGTCTTCCCCTTCTCTACACCAATGTAAAGAAGAACTCCGTCTACATAAGATTCGAATTCCATGGTAGCCTTGTCGGTTTCAATTTCCGCCAACAACTCTCCACTTTTAACTTTATCTCCTACCTTTTTGTGCCATGCCGCAACGGTTCCTTCCGTCATGGTATCGCTCAACTTGGGCATACGAACTATTTCAGCCATAATTTTTTTATTAGTCGATTACGTAAGGGTAATCGTCGTGAGAATAAACGTCTTTATAAATTTCTTCTTTTTCCGGAAGTGGTGAGTTCTCTGCGAATTCAACAGAAGCAAGAACTACGGTTTTAATCTCTTCCTCAACCGCTTCAATTTCCTTTTCAGTCATCCACTTGTTGTCGCGAATTTTTCTCAAAACAAATTCAATCGGATCTTTTTCAATATACTCTTGAACTTCTTCTTTGGTGCGGTATTTCTGAGGATCACTCATACTGTGACCTTTGTAGCGATAGGTTTGAATGTCTAACAACGTTGGACCTTCACCTGCTCTTCCTCTTGCCACTGCTCTGTCGAATGCTTCAGCAACAGATTCAGGATTCATTCCGTCTACAGATTCAGAAGGCATCTCAAAACTTGCACCTAATGTTTTCAAATCGGTTACGTTCGAGGTACGCTCAACCGAAGTTCCCATAGCATATTGGTTGTTTTCAATAACGAAAATGCAAGGAATCTTCCATGTCATGGCCATGTTGAAGGTTTCATACAAAGCACCTTGACGTGCAGCTCCATCTCCGAAGAAACAAACAGTTACGTGGTCTTCACCTCTGTATTTATCAGCGAAAGCAATACCTGCTCCCATTGGAATCTGAGCACCTACAATGCCGTGTCCACCAAACAAATTTCTTTCTTTGTCGAACATGTGCATAGAGCCTCCCTTTCCTTTCGAGAGACCGGTTGACTTTCCGTAAAGTTCGGCCATTACTCTATTCGGATCTGAACCCATCACAAGTGGATGAGCGTGATCGCGATAAGCTGTGATTACTTTATCTGTTGGCTTAATGGCCTCCATCATTCCGGAAAGAACGGCTTCTTGTCCTATGTACAAGTGGCAGAATCCACCGAATTTTTGTTGAATGTATAACTGACCGCACTTCTCTTCGAACTTGCGCATCAATAGCATTTCACGATACCATTTCAGGTAAGTGGCTTTTGTAAAGCGCTCTCCAGTTGAGGTAGAGGCATTTTTTGTTGACTTCGACGCTGTTGCCATAATTTTTTGTTCCTTGCAAATATAGTTAGGAAGGCCTTGTACAAAAAGACTTCCTGTAAAAAGTGTACAATGTACACTACCTTATTGTAAAAAATACTATATGGTTTTCTTGAATTGACTCAAGAAGCGCATATCGTTTTCAAAGAAATGTCTCAAATCATCTACACCATATCTTAGCATAGCTATTCGTTCGATTCCCATTCCAAAGGCGAATCCAGAATATTTCTCTGGATCAATTCCGGAAGCCATTAAAACATTTGGGTCTACCATTCCGCAGCCCATAATTTCCAACCAACCTGTTCCTTTTGTAATTCTGTGATCAGCCGGTGTTTCCAATCCCCAATACACATCCATCTCTGCACTTGGCTCGGTGAATGGAAAGTAAGAGGGTCTCAATCGAATCTTCGCTTTTCCAAAAAAGGCTTCAGTAAACATTTGCAGCACTTGCTTCATGTCTGCGAAAGATACACCTTCAGCTATGTACAATCCTTCAATTTGATGAAATTGACAATGCGCGCGACTAGAGATTGCTTCATTTCTGTAGACCCTTCCTGGCATAACAATGCGAATGGGTGGCTTAGTTGTTTCCATCACACGCACTTGAACACTGCTGGTGTGTGTGCGCAGAACGGTGTCTGGTTGACCTTCCACAAAAAAAGTATCTTGCATATCTCGAGCAGGATGCTCCGGTGAGAAATTCAATCCAGAGAATACATGCCAATCGTCTTCAATCTCGGGGCCGTCTTCGACACTGAAACCCATACGTTCAAAAATGGAAAGAATTTCTTCACGCACCAATTGCAAAGGGTGTCTACTTCCGTGAGACCACTCGCCGTAAGGGCGCGTAAAATCAGGTACTTCAACATTTCCTTTTCTCGATTGGAATTGCAAAGTTCCTACGTCTATTTTTTCTTGAACGGAAGTTTTCAATCCGTTCATGACTGCGCCAACAGCCTTTTTTTCTTCGTTTGGAATGGCTTTGAAGGCTTCGAACAGATCGTTCAAGATGCCCTTCCTTCCCAAATACTTCACACGGAAGTTCTCCACTTCTTCAGCGGAGTTGAGTTGGATGGAAGCAACTTCAAGTTTTAGCTGCTCAATTTGATCAACTAAACTCACTTGATCACCTCCATTTTCATACTGATGTCTTGAACCGGTCTGTCACCAGCGCCCGTAGGCATTGAAAGAATCTTGTCTAAAACATCAAGTCCTTCCACCACTTCTCCAAATACGGTGTAATCCATATCTAACTGAGCGGTACCACCAATGGTTTTATAAATTTCGCGCTGCTCAGGGGTGTAAGCAAAATTTGGATTTTTTTGCTTTACGTATTGTTCTACTTGATTGATTTGCGCATCTGTCATGGCTTGACCTTGTGCAATGTAAAACTGACTTCCACTTGACGATTTAGTAGGATTTACATAATCACCTTGACGAGCAGCAGCTAATGCACCTTTTTTGTGAATGAAGTTTGAATTGAATTCAGCTGGGATTGTGTAACCAGGTCCGCCCATTCCCAGTTGTGTTCCTGCATCTGCACCGCGACTGTTCGGATCTCCACCTTGCGCCATGAATCCGCGAATACAGCGGTGGAAGAGCAAGTCATTGTAAAAACCCGATTCAACCAACTTAATAAAATTATCTCTGTGTTGTGGGGTTTCATCGTAAAGACGAATAACCATATCGCCTAGTGAAGTTGAAACCTTAATTCGTGTGTTGGTGTGATCTGTTTGCATGTTGTTATTTGTTTGATTGTCTTTGTTTTCAATAGGTACAGGCTCTCCAATAGTTAAATTCGAATTGCCTTTGTTAGCGGGTTCCTGCGATTTACATCCTGTCGCATTCATGAATAGAAGGAAAGAAAAAATGGCAAAACCCCAAAAAGATAGACGTGAATTCATTTTTTTTTCTTTAATTTGTGATACTTAACCGATTAACCGGCGACAAAATTAAGCAAACGTCTATGAAGGCTACACGAACTTTTCAATTTGTTTTAGGAATTTTATTTTTAGTTGCATCTACTATGACTTTATCGTCATGTGTTAAAGAGGAACCAACTGTTGCAGTGGTGCATGTTAAAGACGCAAATGGAGATCCCGTGCAAGGCGCTACTGTTCGTTTATATGGCTCTCCTTCGCAAACACCTCCGCCTGCAAACGCTATTGCTTTGGACACTACCTTAACAACAGATGCTACGGGAACCGTAACCATGGACTATTCTGAATACTACAAATTGGGTCAAGCTGGTTTCGCAGTCTTAGACATTGAAGCATACAAAGGTGCTTTGTATGGAGTGGGTATTATTAAAGTTGAAGAACAAAAGACTACCGAGGTAACTGTTGAAATTTAAGCTTCGTTTCCGAAGTATTTCATTATTGCCTTTTTTAATAGAACTTCCTGATCTCCCGGACTCAAAACCGGGAGATTTTCTTTTTTCACAAAATGCGGCCATCCGTCTACATCTCTTCCTTCAAACTCGTAATAGCCATAGGGTTCGAGTAACGTGCATACTGCAATGTGCATGAGTTCTAGTTTCTGATCTTTCTTGAATTTCAAATCGAAAATTCCCAATTCCTGCAACCCTATAAGCAATAGAATAGCTGAATAATCAAGGGTTTCCCCAAAATTTTTCGATGCTATTTCCAGCGTCTCTTGCCACTTCTTTTCAAATAAATAATCCATTCTTCTGTACTCTCTAAAAAAAATATTTACAAAACTGTAACCTTTCTCGGCGAAGGTAGGTATACCCACCATAACAATTCGTCACATGAAAACTAAATTATTCACCCTAATCGCTCTCCTTGTTTTAACAACCAGCGCTTTCGCACAAAGCACCACTCAGCTGCTAGATGCACAACTGAACGTTACCAAGAATAAGGCTGCAGCAAAATTCACTCGCACAATTACAAAAGTGAATGAATCTTTGTTCGAAGTGAAAATTAATTTTCAAACGGGCGAGTTAATGATGTCAGGCACTTATCTCGACGAAGCGTTGACCGTTCCAGAGGGAGAGTTTGTTTACTTTTTCGCGAACGGAATGAAAGAATCTCAAGGTGCATATTTAGCCGGACAACGTGTAGGATCTTGGCAGCGTTGGAATTTCGACGGTGTGCAAAAACCAGATCGTTATTATCAAGAACCAACGGCTTTGCTTTCGGCAAAATAAAATAGAAGTTAACTTTAAGAAGGGAAAGGAAATAGGAAACTATTTCCTTTTTCTTTTTCCGTAAAAATTCAAACTATGTGTGGAAATTTCGATGTCGAAAATTTCTTCCAACGTAGCCTTAATATTTTGAATGCGTGGATCGCAAAATTCAAACACCTCACCGGTATCGGTTAAAATAATGTGATCGTGCTGTTGGTTTTGATACGATTTTTCAAAATGAGCAATGTTCTGTCCGAATTGATTTTTTCTAACTAAGGCACAATTCAGCAACAGTTCAATGGTGTTATAAAGTGTTGCTCTTGAAACACGATATTTCTTATTCTTCATGCGCACATACAACGCTTCAATATCGAAGTGCTCATCTATGTTATAAATCTCGGCTAGAATGGCATATCGCTCAGGAGTTTTGCGATGCAAATGCTTTTCTAGGTACGCCGTGAAAATTTCCTTAACCTTATCTTGAATATCTTGTTGAGACATGTGAGCAAATGTACAACGTGAGAATTGCTCTTCCTTATAATATTTCTTCATTTACACAACAGCGCTTTACTAACATTTAGTGGTTCACTATTTTGAAAACTGCGTTTGTTACCAAGAGCAATTCTGTACTTACTTCGGAGAACCAAAATATTTACTGAATTACCTACCTCAAAAAGTTTTTTAAAGATGTCAGATTTGCTCAATTTCAACCTTCCGAAACAAGAAGAAAACGCCATTATCAAAGTTGTAGGTGTGGGTGGCGGCGGCTCTAACGCCGTTAACTATATGTTCAACAAAGGAATTAACGGCGTAGACTTCGTTGTGTGTAACACCGATGCGCAAGCCTTGGACAACAGCCCAATCAACCATAAAATGCAACTGGGCCACACACTAACGAAAGGCCGCGGAGCAGGTGCACGTCCAGAGGTAGGTCGTGACGCCGCAATGGAATCTATCGAAGAAATTCGCGCGTTATTCCATTCCGATCTTCAAATGGTTTTTGTTACTGCCGGCATGGGCGGTGGTACTGGAACAGGCGCTGCGCCTGTGATTGCACAAGTTGCAAAGGAAATGGGAATCCTTACCGTGGGTATCGTTACCGTTCCTTTCGCTTTTGAAAACAAAAAGAGAACAGCTCAAGCAACTGCTGGTATTGAAGAAATGCGCAAGGCAGTTGATACACTTTTAATCATTCGCAACGATAAGTTGCGCGAACTATACGGTAACCTTTCGTTAAGCAACGCATTCAGTCACGCAGACGACGTGCTTTGCACAGCAGCTAAAAGCATTGCTGAATTAATTACCATTACTGGAATTGTAAACGTAGATATGAACGACGTTATCACGGTGATGCGTGGAAGCGGAGTGGCTATCATGGGAAGCGGAAGAGCTCAAGGTGAAGACCAGGCTATTCGCGCAGTTCAAATGGCCATGGAATCTCCGTTGTTGAACGACGACGACATCACAGGTGCTTCGCACATCTTGTTGAATATTACTTACGGAAATAATGAATTGAAAATGGACGAAATCGGAGAGATCACCGATTTCATTCAAGAACTTGCGGGTCCAGAAGCCGATATCATTTGGGGTTACGGTAAAGACGAGCAATTGGGTGAAGACATTTGCGTGAACGTAATTGCAACGGGATTTGCTGCTAAAGAAATTACAACACTTCTTCCGCTGAACGCAGTGAAAGAAGCTCCGGCTCCAACGCCTGTATTCGTTCTTGGAGATGCACCGGCTGCTGCTGTTGTTGAACCATCACCGGTTGTTGAAGAGAATCCTGTTTTCACACTAGATACTACTCCTGTTGTTGAAGAAACACCTGAAGCACCCGTTGCTGAAGTAGTTGAAGAAACACCCGTAGTGGCTGAAACTGCTCCACTTGCTGAAATGCCAGTTGCAGAAGTGACTGAAGAGCCTTTCAAATTGGTTGTTGCTGACGAAATTGAATTGGAAATTGAAAATTCATTTGAATCGAATCCGACCGTTGAAGAACCGGCAAAACAAGGCGCTTTGTTTTCTTTCGAAGCATTTGAAAAAGCTGAATTAGCGAATGAAGAAATGGTGAAAATGGAATTCGAAGAAACCGCAATTCCAGAATTAAGCACATTTAAAATTCAAGAAAGCGAAACTGCTGAAACGCCTGTCATTCCAAGTTTCGAAAGCATTCGTCAGACTTCTGACCGTGTGATTCCAGAAACCCAAATGACGTTCAAACCAGAGGTAGTTGCAGAGAATCGTCCTCCACGTACCGAGCTCATGGCACGTAACAAAGAGCGCGAGGCTCGCATTCGTGAATACACCATGCGCATGAAGTCTCCAAACGGATTGAATGAATTGGAAAACGAACCTGCTTACTTAAGAAGAAAAGTAACTTTAGAAGAAGGAACTCACTCAAGCGAAAACACCGTTTCTCGCACCATCTCTAGAGAAGTGACAGATGAAAACGGAAACACACGCATTGAACTGCGCACGAACAATCCGTTTTTGCACGATAACGTAGATTGATTTTAGCGAACACTATTTCCCGATTCAACGGGACGTTCAGGGGAGAGCAACGAAAGCTCTCCCTTGTTGTTTTCAGCCATTAAAATCATACCTGCAGATTCCACTCCTTTGATTTCTCTTGGAGCTAAATTCGCTAAGTACAACACTTGCTTTCCAACAACCTGCTCGGGTTCGTATGATTCTGCAATACCCGATATAACGGTGCGTTCTTCGGTACCGATTCGCAATTTCAATTGCAATAATTTCTTCGTCTTTGGAACGCGCTGTGCCTCTAGGACTTCAGCAATACGAAGATCCAGGTTCTGGAAGTCTTCGAATGAAACATTTGGTTTAATCGATTCCATTTCAACTTCAGGATGAACCTTAGATGCCTCTAATTTCGCCACTTGCTTTGCCACCTCTTCGTCGGTAATCTTTTGGAAAAGAATGGGCATCTCTCCTATTGCATGTCCAGCCGGAATCAATTGCGATACTAGAACATCATCCCACTTCACTCCTTCCCACTGCAAACCTGTTTTTAATTTCTTCGCTGTGTAAGGAAGGAATGGCTCTAACGCAATGGATAGCGCAGCAACCAACTGAATGCAGGCATTCAGGATGCCTTCCGTTTTTTCCGGTTCAGTTTTTTGAAGTTTCCAAGGTTCTGTTTCTGTGAGCAACTTGTTTCCAATACGAGCCAATTGAATGGCCAAGGCTTGCGCCTCGCGGAAGCGATAGGCTTCAATCTTTTCACCAATTAAATTGAAGGCAGACTGCGCCTCTTCAAATTGTGAAGAAGCATCGAACGAAGGGTTCGAAACCTTTCCACCGTAATACTTGTGCGTTAACACGAAAACGCGATTCACGAAGTTTCCAACGATATCTGCAAGCTCGTTATTCACGCGGTCTTTGAAGTCGTTCCAAGTGAACTCACTGTCTTTTTGTTCGGGCATGATTGAAGCCAAAACGTAACGCATTTCATCTTGACGATTCGGGAAGTCTTCTAAATATTCATGCAACCAAACCGCCCAATTTCTTGACGTTGAAATTTTATCTCCTTCCAAATTCATGAACTCGTTGGCAGGCACATTCACCGGAAGGTTAAAACCGCCGTGCGATTTCAATATGATTGGAAAAATGATGCAGTGAAAAACAATGTTGTCTTTCCCAATGAAATGAACCAATTCAGTTTCATCGTTCTTCCAATAGTCTTCCCAATTCTTTCCGTTTTTCTCGGCCCAAACTTTTGTGTTGGTGATGTAACCTATAGGCGCATCGAGCCAAACGTACAGTACTTTTCCTTCTTCACCCGGAACCGGAACACCCCAATCTAAATCGCGCGTCATGGCGCGAGCCTGAAGACCTCCGTCGATCCAACTTAGACATTGTCCCACCACATGCGACTTCCACTTCGAAGCATCGTGGTGTTGCTCTCCGTTTAGTTTTCCATTTTCAATAAAATCGCGCACCCATTCGCTGTGGTGTTGCATAGGCAAATACCAGTGTGTGGTTTCCTTCAAAACAGGTGTGCTTCCACTTAATGTAGAAACCGGATTAATTAATTCTGTTGGACTTAAAGTCGATCCGCATTTTTCGCATTGGTCACCGTAAGCCTTTTCACTCGAGCATTTCGGACAGGTTCCAGTGATGTAGCGGTCTGCTAAAAACTGTTGCGCCTCTGCATCGAAGTATTGCTCTGAACGCTGCGTTTCGAAAATGCCTTTTTCCTTCAACTCGAGAAAAATTTGCTGACTCATCTCGATGTGTTCAGGAGAAGAAGTGCGGTAATATTCATCGAACGAAATTCCGAAATCGCGGAAGGCATCGCCCATGAGTTTGTGATAAAAGTCTACAATTTCACGTGGTGTCTTCCCTTCCTTCTTCGCACGCAGCGTAATGGCAGCGCCGTGTTCGTCTGATCCACAGATAAAGGCCACATCTTTTTCCTTTCCTCTTAAATACCGAACATAAATATCGGCCGGCAAGTATGCTCCAGCTATATGTCCAATGTGAATGGGACCATTTGCGTATGGAAGAGCAGAGGTTACAAGGTGTCTTTTGGGTGACTTCATCTTTTTTGTGGTGTTTTGCGCAGAAAACTGCGAATTTAGCGCATCAAA
The DNA here is from genome assembly GCA_947452685.1 of Flavobacteriales bacterium. Lineage (GTDB taxonomy): Bacteria > Bacteroidota > Bacteroidia > Flavobacteriales_D > Sanyastnellaceae > CAIZGX01. The sequence continues at coordinate 39,132 of CANGEF010000003.1, forward strand.
GATAAAGCGATGCAACCAGCTTTTTTACAACAAGGCGATACGATTGGAATAATTGCTACTGCGAGATTCCTTACAAGCGAGCAATGGCAATTTGCCGAGGGCATTATTACCTCATGGGGTTTGAAAATCAAACTAGCCGAAAACGTTTTCACTTCGCAGTTTCAGCTTGCTGGAAATATTGAACAACGCACGCAATCTTTCCTTTCATTGTGGAACAATAACGACGTGAAAGCCTTGTTGGTGGCTCGAGGGGGATATGGGACCGTTCACACCATTGATGAAATTGAACCGTATTTGAATCCTTCTAAATGGATTTGTGGGTATTCAGATGTGACGGTTTTATTAAATGCTTGCACGAATAAAAACATGGCTTGCATACACTCTACCATGCCTATTTCCTTTGAACACGCTACAGCGGTAGCGCTCGAAAATTTAAGGTGTGCACTCTTTGGAGAATCTTTTTTATTCAATTGGAATGAAAATCAAATTCAAGTTGGAAGATGCGAAGGTGAAATAGTGGGTGGAAATTTATCTGTGATTTACAGCCAACTCGGATCTTCAACCCAATTGAAAACGGAAGGGAAAATTTTGTTTTTGGAAGATGTAGATGAAATGCTCTATCACGTGGACCGCATGCTCACGGCTTTGAAACGTGCAGGAATGTTCAAGAATATTTCCGGATTGATTCTCGGAGGATTCACACAAATGCGCGACAACACGGAAGAATTTGGATTTTCAAGCAATAATCCTTGGGGAAATTCCGTAGAACAGATGATTCGTGAAGTGGGAATTAAATCTGAATGTCCTATTGCTGTTGGATTTCCGGCAGGACATTTAAACGACAACCGAGCATTTTACATGGGAATTAATTCGGAATTAATTGTGAATGAAAATTCTGCACAACTGACATGGAAATAACTACCTTTGCGTAGTTCGTGTAAAAAATACACTAACTAAGATGAGCGCTAAAAACATAACGTTTTCTAACGATGAGTATTTGAATTTCGAGTTAATCGGAATTAACTCGAGAGAGAAAGATTTCCGTTTAGCGTGGTTTTTAAATCGTGAAATGAGGTGGAGCTTAGAGCGTAAGAATCCGCACAAACTCGAAACGAAAGACCAAAACTCGGAACACGAGTTATTCAAATTCGTTTCGGAAGAAAATCATTACACCATTCATCTGATTTCGAATCGTTCTCTTCAGGGAATACTTATTCCTGAATATGCACAAATAGAATATCTGCTGAAAGTAGAGGGCAGAGACGACATAGAAGAATTGGTTAAACAAATTAGAAAAATAGACAATGTGCTTGCAGCATTTCATCTGACTCAAGAGAGTCTGAAACACGTGAGTCATTTGTTCTTCGATTGATTATGAAAAAAACGAAAATAGTAGCGACCATAGGTCCAGTATCGGCAAACAAAGAAGTTCTGAAAGGAATGATTCAAGCAGGTTTGAATGTTGTCCGATTGAATTTTTCTCACGGCGCACACGATGATCATTCGAGTGTGGTGAATTTCGTGCGTGAAATAGACAAAGAGTTAGGAACGAACACTGCGTTACTTGCAGATCTGCAAGGACCTAAATTGCGTGTGGGTATTATGCAAGACAACGGTGTAATGTTGGAAGCTGGAAAGCAAATCATTATTACAACGGAAGAGCAAATTGGAACTGCAACGCACATTTACACGAACTATAAAGAATTCCCTTCCGATGTAAAGCCGGGTGAGCGAGTTTTGTTAGACGACGGAAAAATTGCGATCCGCATTCTTTCCACCGACGGAAAAAAAGAAGTGTTGTGCGAAATTATTCAAGGTGGAATTCTTTCATCGAAAAAAGGTTTGAATCTTCCTGAAACGAAAGTTTCTCTTCCTTCATTATCTAAAAAAGATTTGAATGATTTGGAATTTGCCCTTTCCATGAATATCGATTGGATCGGTCTTTCATTCGTTCGCACAGCGGAAGACGTTCGCGTATTAAAAGGCATTATTGCTGAAAACGGCAAGCACGCGAAAGTGGTAGCGAAAATTGAAAAACCAGAAGCTCTTGAAGTGATCGACGATATTATTCGCGAAACCGATGCGGTAATGGTTGCGCGTGGAGATCTCGGAGTTGAAATTCCGATTGAACAAGTTCCACTTGCACAAAAAATGATTGTAAAGAAGTGTGTTGAAGCAGCTAAGCCTGTCATTGTTGCTACGCAAATGATGGAGAGTATGATCACAAGCATGACTCCAACACGTGCGGAAGTTACAGACGTTGCGAATGCGGTGTTAGATGGAGCTGACGCGGTAATGTTGAGCGGTGAAACCAGCGTAGGAGCTTATCCGATTGCTGCCATTACTATGATGCACAACATCATTAACGAAGCAGAAAAATTCCCTGGATTATACTATTTGGAAGAAGCACCGTATGAAATGGATGAGACACGTTTCATTACTGATAGCATATGCTTCAGTGCTTGTCGTGTTGCGAAGCGCACCGGTGCAACCAGTATTGCAACCATGTCGTTCTCTGGTTATACCGGATACAAAATTTCAAGTTGGAGACCGAATGCACATGTGTTCGTGTTCACAGGAAACAAGCGCATTCTAACGCAGTTGAATTTGGTTTGGGGGGTGAAGGCTTTCTACTATGATAAAATGGTAAGCACAGACCAAACCATTGCAGACATTCGCTACATCTTGAAGAAAAACGGATATGTAAAAGACGGAGATTTCTTAGTGAACGTAGCCTCTATGCCTATTGCAGAGCAAGGCACAACAAACATGCTTAAGATTAGTCGAATATAGTTTTCGGATTGCCTTGCAATCCACCTGTATGAAACATTAAAACCGAACCTTCGTTCGGTTTTTTGTTTCCCACTAAATACGCATGCATAAGTTTTCCAGTGTAAATCACATCTAAAGGAAGATCTTGCTTGCGCTTTATTTCTTGAATAAATTCAATTAATTGATCATTGAATTTTCCATATCCACCAAATTCATCTTCACTGAAAACAACCGCGCGCTCTAGGACTTCATCTGCCGCTGCTTCGTCGTGAAAAAAGTAAATGAGTTTGTTTCGAATTTCATTGCGCATGTAATGTTCTCCTTTCAACGCGCTGTAAATCCAAACCTTTTGATGCGGCTTCGATTGAACAAGCAAACCTGCTGCCGTTGTTCCTGTTCCTGCTGCTACCAGCCAATGATCGAAAGAAAAATCTTCTTCGCTTACCATTTGCATGGCGCCATTCATTCCCAAATAATTTGCACCGCCTTCAGGAATTAAAAAAGCAGACTCCCATGTGTCGTGGACCCAAGCTTTCATTTCCTCGCTATTTCTTTCTTCGTAGTCGGCTCTGGAAATAAAGCAAAGCTCCATTCCACATTCTTTCGCAAACAACAAGGTTGGACTGTACGACTTCGGTTCTTCACCTCGAATAATTCCTACAGCATGAATGCCCAATTCCTTTGCCGCTGCAGCTGTTGCGTAAATGTGGTTGCTATAAGCTCCACCGAAGGTGACCAATTGCTTGGCTCCCCTTCTATTCATTTCTTCCAAATTGAACATTAACTTAAACCACTTGTTCCCATTGACAGTTGCATGCATCCTATCAAAACGCTTGACAACCAACTTCACCGTTTCATCGATAAGTAGGTTATCGTAAACAGGAAGTTGAAAATTAATTTTTTTGTTCAAGTCAGTAAATTGCATTTTTGCCATATGAGAGAAGAAGAGAATTCAAAAGTACATGGTGAAGACTACTACTTGAGCGAAGAAGGTTATTTTATTTTTACCGAAGATTATCATTTGAAGAGAGGTTACTGCTGCCTGAGTGGCTGCAAGCATTGTCCGTATGGTTACGATAAAAAAACAGGTAAAACGAAGAAATAACCTTGCATCTTTGTAAAAACCAATTGTATGCGTTCGTTAATCATTCTCGGGCTACTTCTTCCTCAATTCGTATTTTCTCAAATTCAAAAAGACAGCATTCATTTTTCGGGGTACACCGAGATTTATTTCGCGCAGGACCAACACAACTGGAATGACCATCAGCGTCCCGACTTCCTATACAGTCACACTTCAACCAATCACTTTGCTCTGAATACAGCGGTCATTGATTTCAAGTACAGCTCTGAACGCGTGAAGACGCAACTCTCTCTGGTTGAAGGAACCTATGCGAATAAAGTGACCTCGGCGGAACCGATTGGGTTTGGGGCTTTGTACGTTGGAAACATTTCATACAAGCTCAGTGGTTCGCGGAACTTTTGGTTACAGGCTGGAATTTTCCCTTCACACATAGGAATAGAAACTGCCATTGGTTTTTCGAATCTATCGCTAAGCAGAAGCCTCGCAGCAGAGAATTCGCCATACTACGAGAGTGGCGTTGCTTTGCAATACACTTCCAAAAATGAAAAATGGTATGCGTCTGCTTTGCTTTTGAATGGATGGCAAACCATGACACTGATTGCCAGTCAGACCTCGCCAGGTTTGGGAATGCAACTTCAATATAAACCCAACAACAAATTCGTTCTGAATTACAGCAATTACATTGGCGATGTGCGTGTAGCCGACAGCACACAAGCGCGCTTTTACCAAGATGTTTACGCCGATATTCAAGTGAAAGAAAATCTTCATGTTCAGGCACAAGTAGATTATTCCGTTCAAAGCACATTAGGAAAATCTTACAACAAAAATTGGTCTACTGGATTCATTGGAGTGGCTTATGCAATCAATGAAAAATTAACCGCAGTTGGAAGGGGCGAATGGATGAATGATCCGAGCAGCTTGGTAGTTCTGAGCAACACCAATCAAATGTGGGGTTACAGTTTTAACTTCAATTACAAATTAGATGATCACTTGATGTTCCGCGCTGAATACCGTAACCTGAATTCTAAAGTGAATGCGTTCAGTTTTCAGAACTTCAACGAAAAACACATTAACGGATTAAATTTGTCGCTTGCTGCGCAATTCTAGCATTTCAAATTATGTCGACATTTCACACTCAAATACAAGAAGGAATCCCAAGTTACTTGCCGGAAATTCCTTCCATGGATTCAAACATCAATCGCGCTCCGAAGCGAAAAGAAATTCTTTCGAACGAAGAAAAAGGACTTGCCTTGCGCAATGCGCTTCGCTATTTTCCTGCGGAGTTGCACGAGACATTGGCAGCAGAGTTTGGAGAAGAATTGAAAAATTACGGACGAATTTATATGCACCGTTATCGTCCGACATACGACATGTTTGCACGTCCGATTTCTGAATATCCCGCCAAATGCGAGCAAGCGGCTTCCATCATGCTCATGATTCAAAACAATTTGGATCCACGCGTTGCGCAACATCCGTATGAGTTAATCACCTACGGTGGAAACGGTGCTGTCTTTCAAAACTGGGCGCAGTATCGTTTGGTGATGAAATATTTGAGTGAGATGACTGAAGAACAAACGTTGGTGATGTACAGCGGTCATCCGATGGGGCTATTCCCTTCTAGCCCTTCTGCACCGCGTGTTGTGGTAACGAACGGCATGATGATTCCGAATTATAGC
>CANGEF010000004.1 GCA_947452685.1 Flavobacteriales bacterium
CGCTAGACTTCATTAAGCAAGCGCAGAAAGACGGTCTTCCTGAAGACGAAGCAAAATCAGGTGAATCGAAGGTTCAAGAACTTACAGACAAGTTCAACAAAAAAGTAGATGAAGTCTTAGCCGCGAAAGACAAAGACATTATGACCATCTAAACCCAAGCCTGTGGTAAAGATTGGTGATATTGAACTTCCTGAATTTCCGCTGCTGCTCGCTCCCATGGAAGATGTGAGCGATCCGCCGTTCCGTATGGTCTGCAAAGAACAAGGCGTAGACCTTATGTACACTGAATTTATTAGCAGCGAAGGCCTCATTCGCGATGCTGCTAAAAGCAGAATGAAGCTCGATATCTTCGAATACGAAAGACCCATCGGCGTACAGATTTTCGGAAGCGAAATTTCGTCTATGGTGAAAAGCGCCGAAATCATAGAGTCGGTAAATCCAAATCTCTTAGACATCAACTACGGTTGTCCCGTTTCGAAAGTCACGTGCAAAGGCGCTGGGGCGGGCATTCTGCAGAACATTCCGAAAATGGTAGCCATGACAGAAGCCGTTGTGAAAGCAACGAAACTTCCAGTTACTGTGAAAACAAGATTGGGATGGGACGAAGGCTCAAAGAACATTGAAGAAGTTGCTGAGCGTCTTCAAGACATCGGTATTCAAGCACTCACCGTTCATGGAAGAACACGTGTGCAGATGTACAAAGGAGAAGCCAATTGGGAACTCATTGCACGTGTGAAAGAAAACCCTCGCATACACATCCCGATTTTCGGAAATGGCGATATCGATTCTCCTGAAAAAGCGTGGGAATACAAAAACAAATATGGCGTAGACGGAATCATGGTTGGCCGCGCCAGCATTGGTTATCCGTGGATATTCAGAGAAATTAAACACTACTTCAAAACGCAGGAATTACTTCCTCCGCCAACCATAGAAGAACGCGTTGCCGCGTGTAAAAGTCATTTCGAATTTTCACTTCGTTGGAAAGGAGAAAAGTTAGGCGTGCTCGAAATGAGACGTCACTACACCAATTACTTCAAAGGAATTCCGAACTTCAAACCTTTCCGAATGGACTTAGTTACCTCTATGGACATTGACTTCATTCGTAGGAAATTAGATGACATCGCTCAGTTTGAAATCTAATTTCAGGTTTAACTTTGCACCATCTAGAATAATCTATACTTGTTCAGGTGAAGAAATTATACAACACAGAAGACAAGCGCGTCTTGCGCCAACGTATGCTCGCCGATAGCACTCCGCGAACAACAGTTTCATTTTACAAATACCATCAGATTGAAGATCCGCAAGGCTTTCGCGACGGGCTTTTCGCACGTTGGAACGACCTCACTGTTCTCGGTAGAACTTACATTGCATCTGAAGGAATCAACGCACAGATTTCTGTTCCAACAGAAAATTTCGAGGCCTTTGTAAAAGATCTTTTCACCATCGATTTCCTCAACGGCATTCGTCTGAACACCGCAGTAGACGAGGGAAAATCGTTCTACGCCTTGAAAGTAAAACTTCGAAATAAAATAGTTGCAGACGGAATTGAAGATCCAAACTTTGATCCGTCAAACACCGGAAAATACTTGACTGCTGAAGAATGGAATCAACAACTTTCGGATCCAAACACCGTGGTTGTTGACATGCGCAACCACTACGAAAGTGAGGTTGGACACTTCGAAGGCGCTATTTGTCCAGACGTAGACACCTTCCGCGAAGAGCTTCAGGTGGTGGAAGACATTCTTCAAAACGACAAAGACAAAAAAGTGCTCATGTATTGCACGGGCGGTATTCGTTGTGAAAAAGCTTCGGCTTACATGAAGCACAAAGGATTCGAAAATGTCTATCACCTCGAAGGTGGTATCATTAAATACGCTCGCGACGCCAAAGCGAATAACCTGGATATTAAATTCAAAGGCGTGAATTTTGTGTTCGATGAGCGTCTGGCTGAGCGCATCTCCGATGAAGTTATTGCAACGTGTCATCAGTGCGGAGAACCCTTCGATCATCACACGAATTGTTTGAATCTCGGTTGTCACATCTTATTCATCCAATGCGACAAATGCAAAGAGAAATACGAGAATTGTTGCTCTGAAGAGTGTCAAAGCATCACGCATCTGAGTGAAGAAGAGCAAAAAGAACTGCGTAAGAAAACGCCTGTAGTCCGCAACGTATATAAGAAAGGGCGCATGCCGAAGCTCACGAAATAATCATTTCTTGCGTGCGCGCTCAAAAATGTTATATTCGCGTAACGTAAAAAACCCTTAAGCGTTAATACTATGTACTGGACTTTAGAATTGGCCTCATATCTCGAAGACGCACCTTGGCCTGCAACAAAAGAAGAATTAATCGATTACGCAATGCGTGCAGGAGCACCATTGGAAGTCGTTGAAAACCTTCAACAATTAGAAGACGAAGAAGAGGTATTCGAGAGCATCGAAGACATTTGGCCAGACTATCCAACGAAAGAAGATTTCTTCTTCAACGAAGACGAGTATTAATTTCTCTTCCGTAGTCTTTTTCCATGCCAACAGCTGAGGAACAAAAGCAACTGAGGTATGACCTCGCATATTTGCGCATGGCCAAAGAATGGGCTAAACTTTCGCATTGCACCCGCAAACAAGTGGGTGCACTTCTTGTGAAAAATGGCGTTATTATTTCAGATGGTTACAACGGAACACCAAGCGGATTTCCCAATACTTGTGAAAACGAAATTGGAGAAACACATTGGTATGTCTTGCACGCAGAAGCAAACGCTATCTTAAAAGTTGCGAAATCTACCAATAACGCTCACGGCTCAACCCTCTACATCACCCTAAGTCCTTGCAAAGACTGCTGTAAACTTATTCTTCAGTCGGGCATTACGCGCATGGTTTATCTAGACGCATACAAAGACACAACAGCAATAGACTTCCTGAAAAATTCAGGAATTGAAGTTGTTCAACGAGAACTTCCAGAATAACGCTATCTTTTCAACTTCGAATCACAACCATGTCTGAAGAAATACAAAACGAAAAATCTGGCAAGTCTCCTCTGCAGCCCTTGTATTACGCTTTTGTTTTAATCGCGGGAATCCTAATCGGAACCCTCCTTGCCGATAAAAACTTACTTACCATTAAAACAGGTAAAGAAGACAATCCGAATAAGCTTGTTAGCCTCATTGATTTCATTGAAGACAACTACGTAGATAGCGTAGACAAAAAGAAAATTATCGACGATGCAATTGCATCGATTCTGAAAAATTTAGATCCACACAGTTACTACTTAAACCCTGAAGAATACGCTAAGGCCCGAGAAGAAATGTCGGGTTCGTACGAAGGGGTTGGTGTTGAATTTTTAATTCTACGCGACTCCCTAATGGTGAATCGCGTGGTGCCTTTCGGACCTAGCTTCCGCGCCGGAATTCAATCTGGTGACCGAATAGTTCAAGTAGATGGAAAAGATATTTCCGGTAAATCGTTGAACAATGAAGGCGTAATGAAAATGCTGAAAGGTGAGGCGGGAAGCAATGTAAACATTAGTGTACTGCGTAAAAAAGAGTATTTGAATTTCAATGTGGAAAGAGGATCTCTTCCTCTTCCGAGTGTTCCTTCGTTCTATAAAGTTGAGGAAGGATTAGGTTACATTAAGATCGATCGCTTCGCGAAAACAACATACGACGAATTCCTAACCGCAGGAAACGCACTTAAAAACCAAGGGTGTAACAAGTTTATTTTAGATCTACGTGGAAATGGAGGCGGGCTGCTCGATCAAGCCACGAACATTGCCGAAGAGTTCTTAGAAAAAGACCGTCTAATGGTGTACACTGCAGGTACTCACTCTGGAAGAAACGATTACAACACTCAGAAACGTGGAGCTTTTGCAGATATTCAAGTCACGGTTCTTATAGATGAATACAGTGCCTCGGCTAGCGAAATCGTAGCGGGTGCTTTGCAAGATTGGGACCGCGCTCTTGTTGTGGGAAGACGCTCTTTTGGTAAAGGATTAGTTCAAAGTGAAATTGAACTTCCCGATAAAAGCGCACTTCGACTAACCACCGCGCGCTATTACACACCTACCGGAAGATGTATTCAGAAACCCTACGGAGACTCTTCAAAATACTTCAACGAAACACATCAAAGATGGTCAAGCGGTGAATTATTTAACAAGGAAAAAATTACACACGTCGATTCCTTAAAGTTCTACACGCCTTCAGGAAGAATCGTTTACGGAGGGGGTGGAATAACGCCCGATGTCTTCATACCATTCGATTCTACCTCAACTTCGTTCGCGCTCATAGACATTATCAACTTCGGAATTTTGAGACACCTCTGCTTCGATTTTGTAGACCAAAACAGAGCCGCACTCTCCAACTGGAAATCTTTCGATCAATATCAAAAAAATTATAAAACGGAGGACGCACTCATAGAAAAAACACTGCTCTCTGCTAAAGAAAACAACATCCTATACACGAAAGCGGAAGTTGCAAAACTCAAGTCGCAATGCGCCCTGCGCTTCAAAGCCCAAATTGCTCGAGCCCTATTCGATGAGAACGCCATGATTCGTGTCATGAATGCTGAAGACCCTGAATTAATTAAGGCTGTAGAGGTTTCGAAAAACTACAACACCTTTTTCTATCATCCCTAATGCAAACGCTTTCCAAACAGGAACGGCTCTACAAAAAGAAATCCATTGAGTCACTTTATGCTCATGGAAAAAGCATTAAAACACCAGCAATCATTTGCTTGTATCACCCTTCTGAAGAAATTTCTGAATTTCCTATTCAAGCGCTATTCACCGCGCCCAAACGCCGTTTCGCAAGAGCGCACGATAGAAACAGAATTAAGCGATTAATCAAAGAGGTTTATCGAAAAGAAAAACAGCCGCTTTATGATATCCTAAACAACAAGGGAGAAAAATTGTCGTTAGCCTTTATCTTTACAGGTAACCGCATTCCCGATTACGATTATGTGGAACAAAAAATAAAGTACATTATTCGACAACTTATTTCCGTTACGAACCAAGAGCATTCAACCCATGAAAATACTTAAGACTTCTCTACTTTTCTTACTGCTCTCTTTCAATGCTTTCTCCTCTTTCGCTCAACCATCGGCATCTACAAACTATTTCGAAGTTGTAAAGAATCTTGAAATATTTACAGATGTTTTCCGTCAACTCGACTTGCTATATGTGGAAGAGGCTACGCCTGGAAACCTTGTAAACACTGCCCTTAATGGCATGTTGGCTTCCTTAGATCCTTACACGGTGTACTATCCCGAATCTAGAATTGAAGACGCCATGTACCTTCAAACTGGAATGTACGGAGGTGTTGGTGCGCGTGTAGATTTAGTTGGGGGAAGAAATACCGTGCTTGAAGTGTTCGAATCATTCCCAGCTTATAAATCCGGACTTCGCGCAGGAGATATCATTACACACATCAACGGAAAATTAATTGACGGAATTGATCTAGACAACCTGGAAGACGGTCTCACCGGAACCCCCGGAAGCGTGGTGAATTTGACCGTTCTTCAACTAGGAAAATCTGCAGCTTCAGAATTGGCAGTAACGCGAGAAAGTATTAAGACTCCAGATGTTCCTCACTTCCAACTACTGGAAAACAATGTTGGATACATCAAACTCGATGAGTTCACACAAACCGCTTCAGAAGATGTAAAAAACAGCTTCAATACCTTGAAAGGAAAAGGAATGAATAAACTTATTCTAGACCTTCGCGGAAACGGCGGTGGCCTCTTAAATGAGGCGGTAAAAATCGTGAATTTCTTCGTTCCGAAAGGAACAGAAATTACCCGCACAATGGGAAAAACTGAGTCTTGGAAACAAGTGTACGTAGCGCAATACGAGCCACTCGATTTAAATATTCCATTGGTCGTCTTAGTAGACGAGATGTCGGCGTCTGCCTCAGAAATTGTAAGCGGAAGCCTTCAAGATTTAGACCGCGCTGTTATAGTGGGTGTTCCTTCTTTTGGAAAAGGATTGGTTCAACAAACATTGGATCTTTCCTACAACGCGAAGATGAAGGTGACCGTTGCAAAGTATTATACGCCGAGCGGAAGATGCATTCAAAAGTTAGACTACGGCAACAAAAAAGACGGCCACGCCACGCAGATAGACACAACTCAAATTAGAACTTTCTACACCACACACGGAAGACCTGTGAAAGATGGAAGCGGCATTTATCCAGATGTTCTAATGACCGCAAGTACTTCTAAAGAAATCCTAGCGCAACTTCAAAAAAACTTTGCATACTTCCGCTTCGGTGTCGAGTTTAAGAAGACTCACCCTTCCATTGATTCTGCTGGAAGTTTCAAAATTTCACAAAACGACTACAACGAGTTTGTTCAGTTCGCGAAGAAAAACGCAAAAGATTTCGTTCCCTCTTGGTTCGAACACATTGAAAAATTAGAAAAAGAATTGGCAAGCCAAACCGCTGTTAATGCCAATTTAAAAGATCAACTCAACAATTTACAAAACGGAATTTCATCTGCGCTCGAATCAAGCTTAACCCAGCTTCAAACCGAAATAACGCCTAAACTTGAATCCAAAATTGTTGAGATGTATTACTTCCGTTCAGCCGCAATTAAGCAATCGTTAACCAACGATCCGCTAATTCGTGCTTCACAAGAAGTGTTTCAAAAAAACTATTCAACCATTCTTGCTGGACCAGCAGACTCTGAAAAAAAATAACCCGTGCTGAAATTCTTCAGTCATCCTAAAACACAAGTTGCAGCTCTTGCGCTATGGGCTTTTATGCTCCCGATCTGGAACGTAGGAATGTCTGTGGCCATGTTCTTTCTGCTGTTTGTTGCAGTAATCACTTCCATTCAAAACAAGAAATTTGTCTTACTTCCTGTCTTACGAAACCCAATTTACCTGAGTTTACTTGTTGTCTGGACGCTCATAGCATTTGGACTCTTCCGAGGTGGAGAAAATTCATTGGTGTTGAAGGAAATCAAAACACTTCTTCCTTTGATTCTTGCACCCCTCTTTCTGCAAAATCTATCACCCCTTACTAAAAACGACGAAGCAATAATTTGGAGAGTATTCTTCGCTTCAGTTGGATTGTCTGCACTCGTTTGTGTTGTGTATGCAGCATTCAAATACCCCCTTCCTGAGCCTCGAAGCGCTTCGCTATTCATATCACACATCCGGTTCAGTTTAATGGCGGTATTGGCGCTTATTGCAGCCTGGAGAATGCCCGATATTGTTCCCGCTTACGTGAAAATTGCGCTAACTGCTATTCTCTGTTCGTTTTTCTTTTTTGTTGGAACGCTCACCGGATGGGGGTTTTTAATTGTCTTAATTGTTCTTCTTTTCGCTTCAAAATCAAAACGGAATAAATTCATTGTAGTTGGAAGCACACTCGCCCTAACATCAGTTTTATTTTTCCTTCTTTCACAATTCAACGAATCAAATAGTTTTCAAACTGAAAATGGAAATCGTATTTTCATAAACATTGCTCCACTTGAATTAGACAGCGCTTGGCTAGCCCGAACAAACCGCCCCATGCTTCAAAAAGACGCAAGGGGACAACTCGTTCAAACAACACTCATTCGCTATTTAACAAGCCGAGGTTTAACGAAAGATGCATACGGGGTTCAACAATTAACAGATAACGATATTTCCAATATTCTTGAGGGATATACCAACTGCAACGAACCGAACTGGAACGCTTTAGAAAAACGCTGGCACCAAATTGTATTCGAATATCAAACGTTTCAAAGTGGCGAAAACCCAAGCGGACACTCCATTTTCCAACGATTAGAGTATTACAAAGCCGCGAAATTTATCATTCAGCGTCATTTGATTTGGGGAGTGGGACAAGGAAACGTGAAATTCAACTACAGCGAAGCGTACAAGCAAACTTCTCCTAACCTTGATGAAAAAGTACAACACGCCGTGCACAATCAATTCCTATCGTATTGGATAGCGGCAGGAATGGCTGCAATAATCTCATTCCTTCTTTATTTTTATTTCATGTGGAAACAAGGTAGCGACAGCGAAATAGCCGTCGCATTTGTTATAATCGCCTTTCTATCTTGTCTAACAGAAGACACACTTACAACACAGCCAGGTGTGGCATTCTTCGCGTTTTTCAGTACGTTCTTTTTCTTTCTTCCGAAAAAAATAGTTAGTTCTTCAACTTAATTCGTGTCGGCGCGTTGGCTATTTCCCATGCGGTACTGAAGACCAATTGAGCAATACTGCACATCTTAACATAAAGAATCTTTTCAGGGTCGTCACCAGGCTTGTGATAATCTTCATGAACACCACTGAAATAAAAGATGACAGGAATGTTGTTCTTCGCGAAATTGTAATGGTCTGAACGGTAGTAAAATTGATTCGGATCATCTTCTGCATTAAAGGTGTAATCCAACGAAAGATTAGACGTTTGTTTGTTTACTTCTTCCGAAATCGTATGCAAATCCATACTCAATCGATCACTTCCAATCAAATAAACATACTTCTCATTGTCCTTGTGCGCTTCATCTACACGACCAATCATATCAATATTCAAGTCGCATACTGTGTTCGCAAGCGGATAAACCGGATGCCTGGTGTAGTAATCACTTCCGAATAAACCTTTCTCCTCGCCGCTTACATGAAGTATTAAGATACTTCGCTTAGGCCCGTTTCCATCTTTTTTCGCTTGAATAAATGCTTCTGCAATTTCCATTGCTGAAACAGTTCCAGATCCGTCATCATCAGCCCCATTGTTAATCTCTCCATTCACAATACCAATGTGATCATAATGGGCAGACACAACAACGATTTCATTCTTCAACGATGCATCACTTCCTTCTATGAAAGCCAATACATTTTCACTGGAAACAATTTCGTCTGTTACACTTACAGTCAATGAAACAGGGGTATTCACAGTTTTTACATTCTTAGATTTAATCTTCTTATTTGTTCCTACACCGGCTGTTTTAACAATGTCCAAGTTGAACCATTCATTTGCAGATTTCTCATTCGTGAAAATCAAAGGAATTCCTGTTGCAACAGACACATCAACATCTTCTATCAATTCCATCTTCTCAGATTCTAACCAGAATTTAATACGTGGTAAAAATGTAGCGTAATCTCTACGCACCACCACAATTGCCTTCGCTCCATTTTGTTGGGCCAAAGCCACTTTTAAACCCGGATCATATGACCAATCGCTCAATTGATCGCTATTTCCTGAAATGAATGATTTACCCTTTTTTGATTTAGGTTCGCCATCCATAACAACGACCAAAGCATCTTTCACATCTAATCCTGCGTAGTCGTTATAACGCCCTTCAGATATTCCGTATCCCGCAAAAACAATCTTCGAAAACGTTTTTGTTCCCTCCAATCCTTCTGCATCCAAAGAAAAAATATCCTTTGAACTTTCATAATTCTTACCGTTCACAGTAAGAATGGTTGATGTCAGTTTTCGCTTACGCAAAGGAAAGCTCTGTTGCTGAACACCAGTCATAGAACCTTTTTCCAATCCTAGAGATTCATAATAGTTCTCTAAAAATGCCGCCGCTTTTTTCTGTCCCGGTTTACTGGTTTCTCTGCCTTCAAATTCATCTGCAGATAAAATATACAAATGCTCTTTTAATTCCTGAACCGTAATGGAATTCATATAAGTATTACGCTTATCAAACTCATCCTTCGTGTTTTGTGCCTGGCTAACTAAACCTGCAATCACAAAAAATATTACTAGTGTTTTTTTCATTTTATAAATCAATTTTTTCAACGCGTTTCGCATGTCTTCCTCCTTCAAAGGGAGTATTAAAAAAAGTAGTAACCATAGCCTTCGCAACCTCCAAAGAAACAAATCTCGCAGGTATCGAAAGAATATTAGCGTCATTATGCTGTCTTGCTAATGTTGCAATTTCTTCCGTCCAACACAAAGCTGCTCTTACTCCCATATGCTTATTTGCAGCAATACTAACTCCGTTAGCTGAACCACAGAGCAAGATTCCACGTGAATCACCTTTTATGTTTTCTGCTACTGCGTGGGCATAGTCTGCATAGTCACAACTATCTGAAGATTCACAACCTTTATCTTCTATTTGAACTGAAGGAAATTCAGTATTCATCCATGTTTTCAAAGCTTCTTTCATTTCGAAACCAGCGTGATCCGACCCTATGTAAAGTTTCATAATTATTTTAGATTAATACAAACTTATTCCTTTCTTTTGTCTTTTGAATAGTGTTGTGAATGGAATGATTAGACTTTTAACAACTTGCAATTTTTTGTGTGTTTAACTTGTGAATAAGTGTTCACAACAATATTTTCACTTTCATATTATTGCAACCGATATACAGAATCATTTTTAATCAAAATTTAGTTCTCACTTTTTTAGTTTTGTTATGAACGAAATTCTTCAACAGAAAAGAAGTTATTACTGTAGTAAGAATATCAACACATCTGGTTTTTAATAAGTATGTTCATTATCTGTAATCATATTCAAATTCAGATAATTAAACCCACTCCAATTGTTAAAAAGATGTTACTTCATTGATAATAACGGTAAATCCTAAGAATCCAGAAAGAACTTACTGACTGAATTAACAGCCCTATTACTACTACTATTTCCTTTTATAAAGAATATAATTAGATAATAGATGTTGGTGAAAACAAAGTTAACTGCAAATACGCTTAAGTTTGAAATTCATACCGACCTTTGAAAAATGAAATCATTCGGAATATTAATCGCTCTTCTGCTTGCTGGCCAGCTTACTGTTTGGTCGCAAAAAGAGTTCAAGGTATTCTTCTACGGCAATGGAAAGAAAAGCAGCGAAGGTTTTCTAGAGCAAGGTAAACCAAACGGTTATTGGAAGAATTACTACGATACAGGAATTCTAAAGTCTGAGGGAAACAGAAAAGATTTTCAGTTAGATTCCACGTGGAAGTTTTTTAGAACAGACGGCTCCCTCCAACAGTCTATTGAATACAAGGATAATTTGAAGTTTGGTTTGGAATGTTTCTATGATTCTTTAGGTAGAAAAGAACGTTCTGTTACGTACAAAAATGACGTTAAAGAAGGGCCGGCGGAAGAATTTTTTTCTTTAGGTAGTTATCGTTCAACATTCAATTATTCTAATAATCTAATTGAAGGAAAATATTTGGAATACGCAGAAGATGGAAGAGTCATTACGAGAAGAACATACAAGAATGGCTTAATTTATTCGGAAGAAAAAATCAACAGATACAACAAGAATAAGCAGCGTATTGGTTTATGGGTAGATTTAAGAGAGAATGGAAAATTAAAAGAAGAGGGAAATTATCTGAACGGATTGAAGGAAGGAACGTTTAAGGTATACAACAAGCAGGGTGAATTTTGGAAGTTTGAGTTCTATGAGTTGGGGGTATTGAAGGAAAATTCAGAGGAAACAGAATTTGTAAAAATCGAGAAGTTTTATGATTCAAAAGGAAGAGTTATAGAGCGAGGAGGAACGAAAAACGGTTTAAAGCATGGTACATTTCAAACGCTAGATTCCACGGGAAACATCATTTTTTCCAGACTCTATTTGAATGATATCAAACAAGCTGAAGGGAAATTTGACTCATTGAATAGGGAGATTGGTGAGTGGAAGTACTTCTATCCAAGTGGTTCAATTCGGTCGGTCGGAAGTTTTACAAATGGTAAGAAATCAGGAGATTGGAAATTTTATTTTGAGAATGGAAAGTTAGAACAATACGGTAAATACGAGAATAATTTGGTAGTAGGAAAGTGGGTTTGGTACTACCCTTCTGGATCTATGCTGCGAGAAGAATACTATAGAAAAGGAAAGTTAGATGGTCATTACATTGAAAATGACAGTCTCGGAAATGTTGTTTTGGAAGGTGATTTTGGAGATGGATTGAAGCAAGGTAAATGGATTCGTTTCATCAACGATCATAAGGAAGAAGGTGAATATGTAGATGATGAAAGAAACGGTCTCTGGATATTCACGCATTCAAACGGAAACAAAATGTTCGAAGGGAAGTTTGAACTTGGTGTAGCGGTTGAAAAACACGAGTATTTTTATTCGAATGGAAAACCTGAAATGAAAGGTTCGTATAAGGGTGGTGAACTAGACGGTGATTGGATGTATTTCGATGAAGATGGAAATTACATTAACACCGTAACTTACGAAGGAGGAAAGCTCTTTAAGGTAGACGGGGTTAAGTTGAAACAAAAAAAATAAGTTGTTTCACATGAAATTATCTTCCAAGGTGTATCAATAGTATTGAAACATCTGATGGATTTACCCCGCTTATTCGGCTTGCTTGTCCTACTGTAGCAGGGCGAATTTTCGAAAGTTTCTGTCTGGCCTCAATACTCATAGAAGTTAACTTTAAATAATCAAATTCTGGAGAAAGTTGTATGTGATCAAGTCTTGTTAACTTATCTGCCATGTCTTTCTCTCGCTGCAAGTATCCAGCGTATTTCACACTAATCTCTACCGCGGCAACCACTTCTACTCTATCCTCTCCTAAAGTTGAAATTTGGGCCTCTAAATCGTTATTGACAGAAATAATGTCCTCTAATGAGATTTGTGGTCTACTTAAGAGGGTGATGAGTTTCATTTTTTGCTCAATAGGAGCGCTTCCTTTCGCCTCAAGAAGTCCGTTAATTTCTTCTGGTGACGTAGAAGTTTTTTCAATGGATTTCATCACCGTTTTTATGTTTGCCCGCTTCTTTTCGAGAAGTGCCATGCGCTCATCCTTAGCTAAACCAATTGCATGTGAAAGTGGAGTGAGACGTTCGTCGGCATTGTCTTGTCTGAGTAAAGTTCTATACTCAGCGCGGCTTGTGAACATGCGGTAAGGTTCGTCTGTGCTTTTGGTAATAAGATCATCTATTAGAACTCCAATGTATGCCTCGTTGCGTTGAAGAGTAAAAGGAGCTTTTTCTTGAACAAATAATCCAGCGTTAATACCCGCAACAATTCCTTGCCCTGCGGCTTCTTCATAACCTGTAGTTCCGTTGATTTGTCCTGCGAAAAACAATCCTGCAACATCCTTACTTTCTAAGGTTGGCTTGAGCTGATCTGGTGGAAAATAATCGTATTCAATTGCATAACCCGGTCGGAACATTTTAGCATTTTCAAAACCAGGAATTAGGTTCAACGCTTTTTGCTGAACTTCTTCTGGAAGGCTTGTGGAGAAACCGTTCAGATAAATTTCCACCGTTTTCCAACCCTCTGGTTCTACAAACAATTGATGAGAATCTTTGTCTGCAAAGCGCGTAATTTTATCTTCGATAGACGGACAGTATCGTGGCCCTGTTCCCGTAATTCTTCCCGTGAACATTGGACTCTGTTCGAATCCTGTTGCCAACACGTCGTGCACAGCACTGTTGGTATTGGTTATCCAGCAGCAGCGTTGTTTGGTTATTTTCGGTTGATGAATAAATGAAAATCGCTGGGGGTTTACATCACCTTCTTGCACTTCCATTCTCGAGTAATCAAGTGACCTTCCGTCTATTCTTGGCGGTGTGCCTGTTTTCATTCTTCCCGCCCTGAAACCCAATGAAACCAGCTGTTCCGTAATTCCGTGAGATGCTTTTTCACCGATTCTTCCACCACCAAATTGTTTTTCACCAATGTGAATTACACCGTTTAGAAATGTTCCGCTTGTAATAACAACTGCATCGCATGAGAATTCTATTCCTAGAGCGGTTTTCACTCCCCTCACGCGGTTATTTTCAATAATTATCTCATTTACTGAGTCTTGCCAAAAATCGACATTTGGCGTCTGCTCCAGAGCATTGCGCCATTCTTCCGCGAATAACATGCGATCATTCTGGGTGCGCGGACTCCACATTGCGGGACCCTTACTTAAATTAAGCATTCTGTACTGTATTGCAGATAGGTCTGAGACAATTCCACTGTACCCACCAAGAGCATCTATCTCTCTGATTATTTGTCCTTTAGCTACTCCACCCATGGCTGGATTACAGGACATTTGTCCTATTTTATTCATATCCATGGTAATCAATAAAACGCTGTTTTGAAGGTTTGCCGCAGCTGCAGCAGCCTCGTTTCCAGCATGGCCAGCACCAACAACCACGACGTTATAATGTTTTTTCATATTATGCGATGTTTCACGTGAAACGAAATTTTGTAATCAATTTCACACTAGAATTATTGAGCAAATTTAGTTAAAAAAAGTGATATACACAAGTCTTCATTTTTGGTCATTTCTTTTTTCATTATAGGACTTTTATCTTGAAAACCAATAAGATGAAGGACACCATGAGCAAGAACCCGTAAGAATTCAGTATTATATTCGACACTATGAGAAATAGCATTCTCAGCAACACGCTCCACGCTTATGAAGATGTCGCCAGACACAATTTCATCTTCACAATAATCGAAAGTGATAATGTCTGTGTAATAATCATGCTGGAGGAAATTTTGGTTTACCTCCAGTATTTTTTCATCGGAACAAAAGATGAAGGCTAATTCACCGACTTTTTTTCCGTGATTTGAGACGAATTCTTTAATCCAGGCTTTTAAAAGACGCTTTGAAGGTGTTTTGGTATTCACACCTTCGTTGTGGAATGAAATGTTATTCATGGCCACGAAAATGACCTTGTTTTTTGATCACAAGACAGTGAATTTCGAAACTTGACGAACACACCCTGGTTAACAATTCTAAAACTTTGAACGAAAGAAGCTTGAATTGTGCTGCAATTTTGAAGGACATTAAAAGAACTATGAGAAAGATTCAATTGATTTTATCACTGGCGGTAATAGTTGCTGTTGGTTTTGTGGGCTGTGTGCCACAACGAAAATTCGCTGAAATGAAAACAGCGAAAGAAGAGTCTGATGTAGAAAATAAGGACTTGCAAAAGCAACTCGATAATGTGAGTGCAACAACAAAGGAACAAGGGGCAACGATAGAAACGTTGAAGAAATCTGTAAACAAACTGAATGAAGACACAACGCTTTATGGCAAAGAGTATCGTCGTCTTCGTGTGATGTACGACAAAGTAAACGAGTTGAACAATGAGCTTTTATCAAAGAATGAAAAGCTCTACAACAATTCATTAGAAGAAAATAAGAAACTCTTGCGTGATCTTGAACGCGCGAAGGAAGCCCTGCAAGTGAAAGAGGATTCGCTTTATAAATTGGAGAAATCTGTGAAAGAAAAGCAAATGGCATTGGCTAAAGCTCAGAAGGATTTGTTTGATAGAGAAGTAAAAATAAAGGAGTTGGATTCTTTGTTGCAAGCTCAACGAAGTGCAAGTGAATTGTTGAAGGCAAAGCTTGAAGCTGCCTTGCTTAACTACAAGAATAAAGGAATTACTGTCCGCGAAGAGAATGGAAAAGTATACGTAAGTATGGAGGCGCAGTTATTATTTCCTTCAGGAAAAACAGAGATTAATGCTGATGGAAAATTAGCAATTATTCAACTTGCAAAAATTATTCAAGATGAAAAGGATTTGAATATCATTGTTGAAGGACATACCGATACGGACAAAATAAGTTCAGGCGGATCTATTCCAAGAGACAACTGGGAATTAAGTGTTCTGCGTTCAACGGAAGTAATAAAATTAATTACCGCAAATAGCAGTATCGATCCCTCTCAGCTATCTGCATCGGGAAGAAGTGAATATCATCCCTTGGATGTGAACGATAAAGCTAGAAACAGAAGAATTGAAATTATTTTAGAGCCGAACCTGAAAGAGCTTTACAAAATCATCAAATAGGTGAAACGGTTTAAAAAATTAGGGGCTTCGGCCCCTTTTTGTTTTGGTAGAAAGTTTGTTTGCCGCACCAAACAACGCATCTTATAAAGCAACCCGCATTTTTTCATTCTAGATATATTAACGCTACGTTGTTCAAATGTTAATTTTTTGAGTGGTTTATCGGTTCTTCTTCCTCATAAGTTTGACAAAATCAAACTTTTTTATTATGAAAAAAATCTTATTGTTTTGCGCTTCAGTAGCGCTTGTGGGCACAATGAATGCTCAGCTAACATCTAAGAAAGGTGAGAACTACTTACCAGAAGCTGGTGACTACGCTATTGGCGCAGACGCTTCTTCAATGTTGTCTTATTTCGGAAACATGTTGAACGGTGGTACAAACACAGGTTTCGGTATGGGATTCACCAATGGTGCAACAGCTATCACTGGTAAGAAATTCATGACAGACAAAATGGCTTACCGCGGAATGGTTCGCGTTGGGTTTGGTTCTGATAAAGTAACTACACCAAGCGGAACAAATGAGGACGTTGTTACAAACAGTTACAACAACATTACGTTAGGTGCTGGTATTGAGAATCGTCGTGGAAACACACGTCTTCAAGGTTACTATGGCGCAATGGCAATGATTTCTCTAGGTGGAAGCAAAACTTCTTATGAGTATGGTGCTGGTGCAGTTGACGGACAAATCACTGAAGCTAAAGCTGGTTCTACATTCGGTTTGGGTGTTCGCGCTTTTGTAGGTGCTGAGTACTTCGTTTTGCCTAAGATTTCAATCGGTGGTGAATTCGGATGGGGATTAGGCTTCACTAGTACAGGAGCTTCATCTACTACAACTCAAGGTCCAATTGGAACTGTTGAAGGTGGTAAAGCTTCTCACTTCGGAATTGATACTGATAACAGAGCGTTTGGAGTTGCTCCAGCTGCTGTATTGGTTCACTTCCACTTCTAATCGAAGATTATTTATGTATGAAAAGGGTCTCGAGAGAGACCCTTTTTTATTTTCAATCCGAAGGCTGATCAAATCAATTTTCGAAATATGAAAGAAAGAAACTGAACGAAGAAATTATTCTCAATCAATCGAACGCGTAAATTCGATAACCATTCCTGGGGAATTATAACTCCCAATGTTCGGGTGTTGGAAGCCGAGAGAAATAATATAATTGTTTTGAATGCGATAGGCAAAACCCAATACAGAAACACCCATTTGATTTGTTCCGCTGATTCTATCAAAAATCAAAGAGAAATTTTTAACAGGACTTTTGTATTCGAAACCGAATTGAAATCCCAGCGGGATACCCTCAGGTCCGAAATCTAATAAATATCCCTTTCCGAATAATTGATGATTTCCCAGGAACAATCCACCGGTGGCGGTGAGTTTTTCATTCTTGAATCGGGTATTTGAAAACAAATACCACATTTGACCGTGCCAAGCGATGGTTTTGTCTAGATCTAACCCTGCCTGACCTCCAAGAGTGGTCACCCACTTTTTATTCCAATGGAAAAATTTTTGGCCATTAATAAGTAATGACGGAAAAAGCGCACCTGCATTCGGGTCGTGTTGTTGAACGATTTTCTTTGCTGCGGGATCCCAAGTAATACCATATAGGTTTGCACCTATCTCAAAATTTCTTTTTAATCCCCAAACACACGTGAGATTAGAGGTATAGGCAGAAGAATTTATATTAAGCTGTTCTTGAATAAAAAATTTTCCGGCAGAGGTTTGTTCTGATGACGGGGTGTTAAAATAGCTCTGCTGCGCAGATACAGAGAAAGCGGATATTAAAAAAACGTAAGCTGCAAAAATCGATTTCACTGTTCCTTCCCTAAGGTTAATTATTCTACGGTCACACTTTTTGCTAAATTTCGAGGCTGATCTACATTGCAACCTCTCATAATTGCAACGTGATAAGAGAACAACTGCAATGGGATAACAGAAACAATAGGAACAAGACTGTCATCGGTGCGAGGAATTTCAATCACGTGATCGGCCATTGCCTTCACTGTTTTATCTCCCTCTGTAACAATGGCAATGATCTGACCCTTGCGCGCTTTAACCTCTTGAATGTTGCTTACGACCTTTTCGTAAGAAGCGCCCTCTGTTGCAATAACAATAACCGGCATGTTTTCATCGATAAGGGCAATTGGACCGTGTTTCATTTCTGCAGCCGGATATCCTTCAGCATGAATATAAGAAATCTCTTTCAGCTTCAAAGCGCCTTCTAGCGCCACCGGGAAACTGTAGCCTCTTCCAAGATACAACGCGTTCGCGCAATGCTGGTAAATCGACGCTATGGACTCTGTAATGGCATTTGTCTTCAACACTTGCTCAACCTTTAACGGAAGAGAGCCTAATTCAGCCATTAAGCGAGTGGTTCTTTCGTTGGAAATAACTCCACGCTTTTGGGCAACACTCAATGCAATTTGATAAAGCACAACAACCTGAGCGGTGAATGCTTTTGTTGAAGCCACGCCAATTTCAGGACCTGCATGTGTGTATGCCCCACAATGTGTAGCCCGCGAAATAGAACTTCCAACAACATTGCAAACACCGAAAATTAAAGCGCCTCGTTCTTTCGCTAATTCAATTGCCGCTAACGTGTCTGCAGTTTCTCCTGATTGAGAAATAGCAATTACAATATCAGTTGGATAAATAATAGGGTTTCTATAACGGAATTCACTGGCATATTCAACTTCAACAGGTATGCGCGCGAAGTCTTCAAACAAATATTCTGCTACCAATCCTGCGTGCCAGGAAGTTCCACAAGCAACGATTAAAATACGCTGAGCGGTTTTCCAACGCTCTTCGTGTTCGTCTATTCCGCTCATTTTTATGAGTCCGGTTTTTAAGTTAACACGACCACGAATAGAGTCTTCAATGCTGCGAGGCTGTTCGTGAATTTCCTTCAACATGAAAGAATCATATCCACCTTTTTCAATGGCTTCAAGCTTTAGTTCTAAGGCTTGAATGTATGGAGTCTGACTTTGGTTTTCAATGTTTACAATGGTAAGCCCGGTTGTGCGATCAACACGCGCAACTTCCTCATCATTCAAGTAAACTACGTTTTTGGTGTATTCGATAATCGGGGTTGCATCGCTAGCGATATAGAAGTCATCGTTCGACCCAATTCCGATAACCAATGGGCTTGATTTCTTTGCGACAATAAGTTGGTCAGCATTCGATTTGTCTAACACAACGATGGCATAAGCGCCATGCACTTCAGAAAGAGCTAAACGCACAGCTTCAAAAAGACTAACTTTTTCGGCATTTCGAACATCTTCGATAAGGTGAACCAAAACCTCGGTGTCCGTGTCACTTAAAAACACATGCCCGCGATTCATTAACTCTTGTTTTATTGAAGCATAATTTTCAATAATTCCATTGTGAATGAGTGCAATTGAGCCGTCTCCACTGCAATGTGGGTGAGCATTGACATCGTTTGGAACTCCGTGTGTTGCCCAGCGTGTGTGTCCAATTCCAATATGTGAAAGAGGTTTTACCGACCCAACAACATTTTCTAAGTCAACAACTTTTCCCTTGCATTTTTTTACAACGAGTTCGCCGTTTTCAATGTAGGCCATACCAGCGCTATCATAACCGCGGTATTCTAATCGACTAAGTCCTTTTATTACCTTTTCGTAAACAGGTTCATTCCCAAGATAACCAACGATTCCACACATAGTAAATGACTTTTAATTTGAGTAGGTAATAACAAGTCGCAAATTTTGGAAATTATCTTCCGAAAATTCAGGGCCGTGTATTATGGTTCTGTTAACAGATACGCCCGCCGCCCCTGATACAATGAAGAGCGGAGCGTTTTCTAATTCTCCAGAAATAACTTTTTGAATGTATTGTGTAATGTTCAAGCGATATCTCTTATTTGCAGCCTCAACTCCACCACCAATGGTTCCACTGAACTGATCGGGTAAGGCTACGAGATTCCCTTCATTGTTTTGGTAGAAAATAAAAATCTGCGAAGATGGCGCATACCTAAGGTCTACATCAAAGGGAACAATGAGCTCGGCCCTGTTTACAATTCTACCCGCACTCATCTGAAGGTCTAGTAAATTTGGAAGCTCTAATTTGATTTTCGTGCCAGCCCCTGCTTGTAAAAATAGCTGTGATTGATTTGCAAGAGTGTCTGCTGTATTCAACGATTGAAGTTCTGGTTGTTCAGCGAATTGATAGAAATGTTGAAGTTGAGAATATCTTCCACAGTCTGAAGTTACAGGAAATTCATAAAACGTTGTATCGGCCAAACCACCATTGTCGAAACGGTAATAAACCGTTATTTTGCTATTTATATTTGTTAAATCAAGGGCTACAACTCCCATTGAGGAAGACGCTGCCTCTACTTTTAATCCTTTGAAAGAAGCTTGAAAATTTTCATCTGAGTCTAAAACAGTAGAATCTGCCGGATGCAGAAGCCTTGTTCCAAGGCTCGTTTTTAATGGAATTCGAAGCTGTGGAGCAAGAGAATCTTGAGCTCCGAAGAAGTACGTTTTTGGTTTGAATTGAAACGTTTGCAGAGGGTTTTCCAACAAATTTTCGTTGAGAACAGGGGCATCATAAGAACTATTAAACCCAGCAGATTTAGGCAAAGCGGCACTAAGTTCTCTTACCGATAAATAACCATCTCCTTTCGAGCCATAGGAATATCCTGTATAAGCTACAGACAAAATAACCGAGTCAACTTCAAAAGTTTCAGGAAAACTAGGGCTTGCTCCTGAGAGAACAAATTGAGTAGCGAAACTGGCGACTGTTCTTCCAAATGTTTCGTCTGAATATGAACCTAACAAACACGCGGAAAGTTCGTCGGTAGACAAAGTGTCTTCACGAACAATGTAGCTAACAATGCTTGCAGTGTCTGTTTGATTAGCGTTGAGAACATCTTCTTGAGGAAGAAGCCCATCTGCTTGTAAGTCCGTAGGTTTTTTACAAGCGTTGAAAACGACTAATGCAAAGGCGCAAAGCAAGAAGAGGGTGTTCCTCATGAGTTAATCTATCAAAATTGGTTTTGCAGCGTGCACAGTATCAAAAAACTCATCGATGGCTGTATGGAAATCTTCGCATTCATATGCTTTCAGAATAGGAACGCTGAGATTGTTCAACTCTTCCATAAGTTTCGGATTGATATCAGCCTCGTGAACAACAACCCCATCTGCGTGAGCTAGAGCAACTTTCATTAGGTTAACATAATTCGAAGTGGAAAGATCACCCAGGTATTGCGCACCAACTTGATCGAACTGAACTTTTTTAGAAAGTCCTTTATCGATAGAGCCTGCAAAATCGTCTTTGTATAAAGAAATCACAATTTTACTATCAGCAAAGTGAGGGTCTCCAGCAAAAACGTGCTTCACATAGAGGGGCATTAGCGCAGAGAACCAACCGTGGCAATGAACGATATCTGGCGCCCAGCCTAGTTTTTTAACTGTTTCCAAGACTCCTTTCGAGAAGAAAATCATGCGCTCTCCGTTGTCGGAGAAGGGCTTTCCAGCCTCATCATGCAAATAAGCTTTGCGGTGGAAAAACTCTTCGTTATCGATAAAGTATACCTGCAAACGAATTTGTGGAATACTTGCTACTTTAATAATTAGAGGGTGATCAGTGTCATCTACAATTAGATTCATTCCCGACAAACGAATAACTTCATGCAGTTGATGTCTGCGTTCGTTAATCTTTCCGAAGCGCGGCATAAATATGCGCGTTTCTTTGCCTCGTTCGTGCATGGCTTGAGGAATTTGACGAACTTGATTCGCTATTGTTGATTCCGGGGTGAATGGAAAAATTTCTTGACTTACAAAAAGAACTTTTGTTTTTTGCATAGAGATGTTTAGGTTTGCCTGAATTCAGTTTGCAAAGATATTATAAATCTTTTTTGAATTTTGCAACTTTTTGGCCTTAAAATACTGAAATGAAGGGAACTTCGTGCGAAATAGCTGTTTTACAGCATGTTGATGAGATGATGGCGTTTAGCACGAAGTGCAGAAACGAGGGCCGAACAATTGGGTTTGTTCCCACAATGGGCGCCTTGCACGAGGGTCACTTGTCTTTGATTGCGAAAGCTAAGGCCGAATGCGACGTTGTTATTTGTTCCATTTTTGTTAATCCCACGCAATTTAACGACCCGAAGGACCTGCTCCTATACCCGCGAACGGAAGACGCGGATATTGAACTTTTGAAAAACGTTGGTTGTGATTTGGTTTTTGTACCCTCTGTTGCTGGAATGTATCCTGATGGACAAGATGTTCAAGACTATGATTTCGGAACCCTTACTTCCGAATGGGAAGGCCACTATAGACCTGGTCATTTTAACGGTGTAATTACTGTGGTTAAGCGTTTGTTCGAAATTGTTCTTCCACACAAATCATTCTTTGGGAAGAAGGATTTCCAACAATATTCTGTCATTAGAGAGTGGGTAAAACGTTTTCAAATAGATGTTGAAATTGTCGGCTGCGATACCGTAAGAGCGTCGAGCGGATTGGCATTAAGCTCAAGAAACAAGCGACTTTCAGATGAACAAGTAATCTTGGCAACGGCTTTTTCGAAAGCGTTGTTATTCCTTCAGGAAAATAAATTAACCAACGATGTGAGCGCTCTTCTTTCAGAGGCTAAAGAGTTATTTATTGAAAAAGAAAAAATTGAACTTCAATATTTCACCATTGCCAATTCGGAAACTTTGGAGCCATTGGAAAAGCTCAGCGACGCCAAGCATCAAGTGGCTTTAATAGCAGGATTTATAGGCGGAGTAAGATTGATTGACGAATTGGAATTGGCCTAATCGTTTTCTTCTTCAGGATTGTAATTTTTCTCTTCCCAACGATTTACTGCTACAGCTGCCACTGCGTTTCCAATAACATTGGTGGCCGATCTTCCCATATCCAGCACATGGTCTACGCCAAGAAGCAAAAGCAATCCGGCTTCCGGAATTCCGAATGTGGCGAGGGTTCCAGCAATAACCACTAGCGAAGCTCGAGGCACACCTGCAATTCCCTTGCTGGTGACCATTAAGGTAAGAAGCATTGCCGCTTGATCTGCCCAACTTAAATCAATTCCGTAACTCTGCGCTATGAATAAACTGGCGAAGGTCATGTACATCATACTTCCGTCTAAATTGAAACTGTACCCGAGTGGTAGCACGAAACTAACGATTCGATTTCTACAACCGAACCGTTCAAGTTCTTCCAATAATTTAGGGTAGGCTGCTTCACTGGATGCGGTTGAAAAAGCGAGAAGTAATGGAGATTTTATTCTCGCCGTTAACTGCACCACGCGTTTTCCTACAATAAGAAACGCCACGAAAAGTAGTATTGCCCAAAGCAAGAATAGACCACTGTAAAATTCTCCTATGAACAGCGCGTAGGAAGACAATACGCCAATTCCTTTTTTAGCAACAACCGACGTCATTGCTGCGAAAACCGCAAACGGTGCCACATACATGACCATTGAGGTTATTCTAAGCATAACGTGCCCCAAGGCGTCCATGGCCTTCACAATTACTTCTCCTTTTTTCCCCAGTGCCGCAGTGGCCGTTCCAAAGAAAAGGGCAAAGATTACAATTTGAAGAATTTCATTTGAAGCCATTGATTCAATTACGCTCGAAGGAACAATGTGAACCACAAATCCTTTGAGCGTTAAAGCAGCCTTATCAATCCCAGACTCCATTGCTTCCGGAGGAAGTGGAACTTGAAGTGATTTTCCGGGTTGATATAGATTTACTAAGAGCGCACCTAGCAAAAGTGAAATGAAAGATGCTGATATAAACCAGAGCATGGTTTTTCCACCAATGCGTCCAACCGTTTTCATATCGCCCAATTTCGCAACTCCCGCAACCAACGTGGCAAGCACGAGGGGTGCGATAATCATCTTAATGAGACGAAGAAAAACATCGGTGAAGATGGAAAGAATTTCAAGAATTTTTTTTAGAGTGGCATTTTGTGATTCGGAAACATCAACACTCTTCTGGTATTTCGCTATTTCACTGGATGAATTTTTCGCTTTATTTATGCACGCGAGCGCAGCATCGTACTTCTCGTTTTCTGAAATAGAATCGTTTGAAAGAATAGCGGAAAGTTCAGTGGTAGCAGGAATTTGCTGAGTAGACAAATCTTTGGCAAGTAAATCTAAAGCTTCTTTTTTAGTTTTTTGAGTGGGAGCCGGATAAGATATATTTAGCGCGTAACCTGCTCCAATGCCAATAAACAAAGCAATGAATATCCACGTGGAAAGACCTCCGAATTTTTTCATAAAAGAAAATTTTTTCGAAGATAGCGCCTAAGATTACAATTCGTCTTGGAGGCGTTGAAGAATTTTTCTCTCGATGGACCTGGTTATTCCTGGGACGCCAATTCCCAATTTATTGGAGCAACGCACTTCAACTTCGACATTTTCACCTTCTTCAACAATTCGAATAACACAGGTTCTGCCTATTGCAAAAAAGCGCAAGCCTTGTTGAGCAAATATAAATCCTTTTCTGTCATTTATATCGCGTATATAAAAACGCTCTCTGTGCAACAGGTCGGTGAGCGCATTAATTACGGCGTGCTTCGTGCAATGAAAACTTCCTTTATGCAAAATTAAAGGGGAGATTAGGTTAAGGTTAACGGCTGAAATTTATAACCTAACTTCCTTTAAACCAAAAGGTTTAGAAAAAACAAAGAATTAGCAAACTACCGCTTTACTTTTTTTCGCGAGCGGCGTCTCGGAATGACTTTGTATCAATAATGACATACCCACCGGTGCTGTCGCCATACTTTGCTGGAACACCGCCGGTGTAGACTGTAATGTTATTTATTCCGCTTGAAGGAATGTTCAATGGACTGCCGTAAATTTTTACTCCGTCTATGTAGTAGACAACGCTACCAGAGCGGCTTCCACGAAAATAGAGTTCTTCACCGCGATCGCTTGTTTTAATATCGCTAGACATAGAAGATAGGATAGCCTTTAAAGAACCGCCATTTGCAGCAGCATTGTCTTTTATTTCTTTCGCCCCAAGAGAGATTGCCGTTCCTCCGTTGATATCAATGAGGGGTTTTGTGCAGTGAATAATAACAGGTCCACCCGTTCCGTAGGTAGCGGTTGTTAAAGTATAGTCAGATAATTTTCGAATCTGATCCGATTTAACTTCAACATCACTTACCTGAAGTTGGTTGTAACCAATGAGATCATAGATTAGTGAATACGTGCCGGGTTCAACACCGTTGATTCGGTAAATGCCTCTTTCGTCGGTTGCGGCGCCCACAACAATTCCGTTGTTTTCTGCTCGCACGATCACACCTGCAATGGGATTGTTGTTTTCGTCGAGAATTTTACCGAAGATTTCACCGTGAGATTGAGCTGCCATTCCAAAAGAAAGTAATAGGCTTGCTAGTAGTGTAATTGTTTTCATAATCGTTAATTTTCTCTAAGTTACTTTTTTCAACTTGGAGATTTTTTCAAAGAATATTGAAAAATTACTTTTCCAAACAGAGAAATGATTTTAATTCTTTCGAACATTCGCGAAGCATAGACTATCTTCGCCGCAAATTATTTTTCACTCCATGAGTGACGCTATCAAACACGAATGCGGGATCGCATTTTTAAGACTGAAGAAACCTCTTCAGCATTACACCGATAAATACGGAACTGCTTTTTACGGACTAAACAAAATGTATCTCCTCATGGAGAAGGAGCATAACCGAGGCCAAGATGGCGCTGGTTTAGCGAACATTAAGTTAGACCCAGAACCAGGTAAGAAATACATTTCTCGTATTCGAAGTAATGACGCTCAGCCCGTTCGTGAAGTCTTTGCGAAAGTCATGAATCGCTTCGCAGACTTAGCGAAGAAAAATCCAGATAAACTTAAAAATGCCCAACACCTAAAGAATAACTATGCCTTTACTGGCGAGGTATTTTTAGGTCACTTGAGATACGGAACGTACGGTGGAAACAGCATAGAAAATTGTCATCCGTTTTTGAGACAAAACAACTGGATGACCCGTAATCTGGTGCTTGCAGGGAATTTCAATTTAACCAATGTAGACGAGTTGTTCGGTTTGCTGGTTGAATTGGGACAACACCCAAAAGAGCGAACAGACACCGTAACGGTGATGGAAAAGATTGGTCATTTCCTCGATGAAGAAAACCAAGTTCTTTTCAACCAGTATCATCAACAAGGCTATTCAAACCAACAGATTTCAGAGTTAATAGCTAAGAATATAGATATTCAGCGCGTGCTTCAGCGTGCAAGTAAAGACTGGGATGGTGGTTTCGCCATGGTGGGAATGTTGGGTCACGGCGACGCTTTTGTGTACCGCGATTCGAATGGAATTCGTCCGGCATTTTATTATGAAGATGAAGAGGTTTGTGTTGTTGCAAGTGAGCGTCCACCTATTCAAAGCGCGTTTAATGTTCCGCTTGATCAAATTAAGGAAATTCCTGCCGGATGTGCCTATGTAGTTAAGAAAGACGGAAGTTCTTCCATGAAGGAAATAAAGGCTTCTACCGCATTAACACCCTGCTCCTTTGAACGCATTTATTTTTCAAGAGGAAATGATGCTTCAATCTACCAAGAGCGTCAGGATCTGGGAAAGAATATTGTGCCTCGGGTTTTAAAAGAAGTGAATTACGACTTAGAAAATACAGTCTTTTCTTTCATTCCTAATACTGCTGAAACGGCGTTTTACGGAATGATTAAGGCTTTAGAAGATCATTTGAATGATGTTAAAATTGAAAAATTAACCTCTGGCACTTGGTCAAACGAAGAGATAGAAGCCATTATTCGCAAGCGCGCTCGTATTGAAAAAATTGCGATCAAGGATGTGAAAATGCGCACCTTCATTACGCAAGATTCTGCGCGTGATGAAATGGTTTCTCATGTGTACGATGTTACTCATGGTACCGTAAAACCTGGCGTTGATACGCTTGTGGTTATAGACGATTCGATTGTTCGCGGAACAACCTTGAAGAAATCTATCATAAAAATGTTAGACCGCTTAGAGCCGAAAAGAATCATTATTGTTTCTTCTGCGCCGCAAATTCGTTACCCTGATTGCTACGGAATTGATATGGCGAAAATGGGCGATTTCATTGCCTTTCAGGCGATAGTTGCTTTGTTGAAACGTGACGGGAAAGAAGGAATTCTAGATGTTGTTTACTTGAAGTGTAAAGAGCAAGAAGGTGTTCCAAAAGAGCAAGTGAGAAATTACGTGAAGGAAGTTTACGAAGCTTATTCGCAAGAAGAAATTTCTGAGATGGTTGCGAAGTTAGTTACACCTGAGGGCACGAAAGCCAAGGTTAGTGTGCTTTTCCAGACCATTGAAGGTCTTCATAACGCTTGTCCGAACAACCAAGGCGATTGGTATTTCTCAGGAAATTATCCAACACCGGGCGGAAACAAAGTGGTGAACAAGGCCTTTATTAATTATATGGAAGGCCGCACTGAGCGCGCGTATTAATGCGCTAGTCCCATTCGAATGTAGGTAAACAAATCCACAGGCATTTGTTTTATTCGTTCTTTCGACTGTTGATGACCAATTCGAACAACAACGGTGTTTTTTTCTGGAATCATTACAATGTATTGTCCGCGCATTCCTCGTGCCGATTGGAATTTCACACCGTCTACTTCGCCCATCCACCAGTGTAATCCGTACCAATCGCAAATTGAATTGTTGCCATCTTGAATGGTCCAAGGCTCGAAAGATTGGGCTAAATAGGAAGAGTCGATTAATACTTCTCCATTTACTTTTCCATGATGTAAGATGCATTGCCCGAGCATTCCAAAATCTTTTGCAGTGGCGTAAATGCCGGTGAATGGTTTTTCAAATCCATTTTCAGCATCTAAATTCCAATAGGCTGGAGATGATGTTCCGATTTTAGACCAAATTTTTTCTTCGAAATAATTTGAGATTTTCTTTTGTGTAGCTGCTTCAAGGATCATTCCCAACAAGACGGTGTTTCCGCCTTCATAAGACCAATAGGTTCCGGGAGTTTGTTCAACTTTATAGGCTTTAGTTATTCCTTTCAAATCGTTCCCGTAATAAGCTTTCGCCATGTATCCGAAAGGGCTGTTGTAGCTTTCTCCAAACGGAATTCCGCTACTCATGTGTAGCAATTGTTCAATCGTTACATCTTTACTACTCCAAGGAATGTATTTAGAAATAGGGTCCTGTAGCGAAGCTATTTTTCCATCGTGAATGGCACAACCAATGAGCAGAGAAATGGCGCTTTTCGCCATGGAGAATGAGTTCCAATGTGTTGTATCTGCACCAGGATTTCCATACCATTCAGAAACCAACGAATCGTTTTTATAAACCAGAAAAGCTTCAGACTCCGTTGAAGTTAATAACTGAATATCTTGGTCTGAAAGTGATTTTAATTTTCTAGGAAGTTCGGTTACACTACCGTTATTTATTTTTCGAGTATGGAACATGGACAAGTCATCGATATCTGGCTTACTTTTTCCATGAAGATAGGTGCAGTAAACTCCGCGCGCTAGATATCCGTTTCCAGATATGTAGAGTATTCCAATAAGAAGCCCTATTGTTCCGAAAACAATAAGAACGATTTTCAGGGCTTTTTTCATATCGCTTATTTTAGAACTACCTCTGATTTACCAATTAAATTTCCGCTCTCGTATATTTCTAAACGGTAAGATCCTTTATCGAGCGCAGAAGTAGGAGTGAAATAGATGCTTACATCTGTGTCTTGACCTTGGTAGTCTATTTCACGAGAAGCACCAAAGGTGTCGGCTTGTCCGGTTGCAGTAAAGCTTCCACCTCCTTTTCCATTTAGCGTATTTCCGTTAGGCCCAATGACCTTGAGGTAAAGTGTTTTTCTACCTGGCTTCACAATTCTATTTTCACGCAAGGTGAATGAAGTTTTAATCATGGAAGATTTTCTTGCTTGTTCAGTTGCTACTTCAGCACCACTGTTCCTTGCAAAAACACCCGAAGAAGAAAATCCGCCAGTGGATAATACAGAACCGGCTTTAACAATTTCTTTGGTTGAATTCAAATCGGTTTCTAACGTTTTACTTCTGTTCTCTGCGGCCACAGCTTGTTGCTTCGCTTGTTGCCCCTCTGCAAACAATCGGTCGTTGTCTTGCTGAAGGGAGTCGATTTGATGAATGTATCCCTTCATAATGTTGCGCAGGGTTTGTGTTTCTGCCAGAAGTTTTTTAATGTCGTAATCTTTGTTTTTCGCACGTTTCAACAACCCTTCGATTTGCGTTCTTTGGGCTTCAATTTGCGCCATCATTTCTGTGTTATCTGTAGTAAGCGTGTCGTACATCATTTTCATGCTTGTTAACGAATCTTCTGCGAGCTTGTACAATTCAATAATTTGCTCCGGCGTAGCATTAGCGGCGTCCATGGCTAGTACATTCAAGGCACCCATGCTATTTTCTAAAGTAACTATTCGATCTCTACTTACTTTCACCCAGAAGGCAAGACCTAGGCACATAGCTCCTAATAAGCTTATTACTATGATGGCAACTTTTTTATTCATAAGACAGGTTTTCAGCGAAAATACAATTATTTGCAACGAAGAGTATTGAAAAGATACGGATTATTCAAGAATGAATGTATATTTGCCATTCGCAAGGGTCCTGTGGCCGAGCGGCTAGGCAGAGCTCTGCAAAAGCTCGTACAGCGGTTCGAATCCGCTCGGGACCTCAAAAACAAAACACCTCTTCGGAGGTGTTTTTTTATGCCTTTTCTTTTCGGTTCAGCAACCGAAAAATGCGCATGGACAATTCGAAGAAAAGAATTTTATTGTTAACGTTTTGGCCAACGCTGCGATGCGCGGCCTCTAACTCGAGCATGATTTCTTCAATGTTCAAGTGATTAATGAATGGCGAGAACTTTTGAGCAAAGGCTTTTTCACTTGAAGTAAATCGAGAGATGTTTTCAGTAGTGTAATTCAAGATTAGGTTTTGACGCATTTGATCCAAGGCATACAATAGGAAATGTTTCAAATCTTCGCGTGTCAGCTCATTCATTTTTTCAGACCAGGCGTGCAAAGCAGGAACATTTTTAGAATAGCAGTGTCTCATCCAATTTTGGAATTGCATTGCGAAAAATTCATTCGGATCGTTGTTTTCTCGAAGGCGCATAGCAATGTCCCAACTTCCATCTGCATAGTGAGCAATATCAGCAATTTTGTGTTCATCTACACCTAAGTGCTTGAGCCCTTCAGAGAGGGATGCTTCATCAATCTTCGGAATTTGAATTACCTGAACCCGCGACAGTATTGTATTTAGAATGTTTTCAGAGGAGTTTGCTGTAAAGAAAAAAAGAGTATTTGCGGGTGGCTCTTCAACAATTTTCAGGAGTTTGTTTGCAACGTTTTCCCCAATCATTTCGGCCATCCAAATGATCATAATTTTATATCCCCCTTCGAACGATTTCAAAGACAGTTTTCTCACAATATTTGCCGCTTCGTGTACAGAGAAAAGAAGTTGTTTGTTGTCTTTTGAAAGTTCTTTGGTCCAGTCTTCTACACCGAAATAGGGTGAAAGCAAAAGTCTGTTTCTCCACTCTGTACCAAAGTCATCTGAGATGGTTTCTTTAGGATTCGGTTTATTGAAAAATGGAAAACTGAAATGAAGATCGGCGAATTGCAAAGAGCTGTTTTTTTTGCAGGTGGGGCAGGTGCCGCAAGAGTCTTCAGTTGTGGCATTCGGACAATTGATAAATTGTGCATAGGCTAGTGCCAATGCTAAATTCCCCGAACCTTCAGGCCCAAGAAATAATTGCGCATGCGCGATACGATCTTCCGCTTTTGCTTTGCGCAAGCGGTCAATTACATCTTTTTGTCCAATGATATCTGCGAACCTCATTTCATTGCGAAGATAACAGAAGTTTAATCGAATATTTCGTGAAACATTTCCAATGAGTTTAAGCGAATGGAAGTGTCTAGATGGGAGGAACAAAATGCGATAAGCTCTTCTAGCAAGGACTTGCGCTGATCGCGATTTAACGCGCTTTGCACCTCATTTTCTATAGGATTTGAAATGAAGAGTTGAAGGGCTTTGTGAAGCAATGCTTCATCGGTTCGTGTGTTCTCAAATGTTAGTTCATATTCATCGCTTAGAAACCCCATTTCCATAGCGAATTGTGCAAGGAAGTGAATGGGAAGAGTGCCTGTTTTTTCAGATGAATCGAGTCGCTGGGTTGTTTTTTGAATGAGATGAAATACCTCTTCGTTCACGTAGTGTTCAGGTAAACACCGGTAGAGAAACTCTGCAATGAAAAGCGCAACAGTAGATTTTTCAACTTGAAAAGGAATGCTCGTATAGACTTCGCTGAGGCTCATGTCTTTCGCGATTTCTAGCTTTCCATCTTGTTTTTTTCCAGAAAACTGAATGGCGTTCAGGGGTTGGAAGAATGAAATGTTTTCACCTTTTTTTCCAGTTCGAAATAAGAAAGTTTGAACGCCGTATTCTAAAGTAAACACATGCGCCAAACGAAGTGAATCTTTGAATTTTCGGCTTGAAAGCACGTATGCGTTTACTCGTTCTGTCATGTTTTTCCCCAATGAAATTGGGCCATTCAAAAATAATAATAAAAAAACGTAACCTTTATTTCACACTTGGGGTATAAGACTATGAATGCTGTAGAGAACATTCAAAAGTTTTACTCTCCCTAAAAAACAAAGAGTAGATTTTTTCAAATAGGTAAGGTTTAGTTATTCATTCTTCGTTCATCTAGTATGAATAAAGAGTGATTCTAAAAAGGGGTCGTTTTGGGAGAGGCGGCCTCTTTTTTTTTAACTCTTCAGCGAAACGTCTACTAAGAATTTCTTTCCAATTGTTTTCCTTCCCAACAATACCGGATATCTCATTCCTGATCTGTTCGTAAACGAAATTTCCGATTGAATCTTTTTCTTGTGAATGAGTATCAGCGTTCGTACACAATACCGTTCTTCTGTTTGTCCGAACGAATTTTTGATTGTCCTTTTTTGAAATTTTCGATATTGGAGCACAACAGGATTTCCCGATTCCCATTGAATAGTTACTTCAAGAACTTCCTTCCCATTCACCTCTTTTATTGTGCACGATTCGCAATGCACAGCGGTGCGAAATGCTCCTGTATCTATTTTGGCTCGAACATTTACCCCGCTTAATTGAGGAAGTTGAATAATGGTTTTGCGACCAATGACGTTCATGACTAACTCAAAAGTCTCTTCACTGTTTCAGAGATTGCTTTTCCGTCTGCCTTACCAGTTAAGGCCTTTGAAGCAACACCCATTACTTTTCCAAGATCGCTTGGAGAGCTAGCTCCAACTTGCGCAATGAAGTTTTTGATTTCAGCTTCAAGTTCTTCCGGAGTTAATTGAGCGGGTAAGTACGCCGCTATAACATTTGCTTGCAATTGCTCTTCTTCGAGAAGATCTGGACGGTTTTGAGCTTTGTAAATTTCAATAGATTCTTGGCGTTGTTTGAACAGTTTGTTCAAGATAGCAACCGATTTTGTGTCGTCTACAGCGCCATCTCCTCCGTCTTTCGTCATCTCTAGAAGTAGCTTGCTTTTGATGTCTCTTAAAGCCATTAGCTTATCTTTCTCTCCGGCTTTCATGGCCAATTTCAAATCTTCGTTAATTCTTTCTTGTATAGACATGTGTTCAAATTTTAGTTCTGCAAGTTTAGTAATTTCTTCTTTATTAAAAGGCCATTGGTGAAAAGTTTCAATGCGAGCCTTTAGAAAAGGAAATATCTTTGACCGAACGAACATTCGGTTATGGCAAAAGAAATTTCAAGAAGAGACAAGGTTGTAAACACAGCTTTAAAATTAATTTCCAACGGAGGCTTTCACGCTTCCCCAATGTCTGAATTAGCGAAGCTTTCAGGTGTTGCAGTAGGAACAATTTATCATCACTTCCCAAGTAAAGAAGATTTATTCGAAAGTCTTTATGTGGAAACATGCACAGAAGCTGCTCGTGCGCTGCACGAATCGCTTACGGTGAAAGGAAAAGAAGTACAACGTTTGACACAAGCGTGGCTAGCATTGTATGGTTATTTTGCGTCTTCGCCTTTGCGCTATTTCGCAGTAATTCAGTATCGAAACTCTCCGTTGTACAGTAAGAACAAAGAGATGGAAGATGCCTTCTCTGCCTTAACTGCCTTGTTGAAGGAAGGACAAAAGACTACGAAATTCAAAAAAATGAATGTTGCTTTTCAGTTTGAGTTGGTTCTTTCAAGTGTATTTGCAGTGGTAAGATTGAAGGTGGTAGAGAAGAAGAAAATAACAGAGAGTGAAGTGAGAGAAATGGCAGATGCTATTATTCAGTCTATTCGGAAATAACAGAAAGAATCTATTCGAAAATCAAGTGAATTACCTACGAATTCACATTAATTTTGCAGCATGTCTTCAAAACAGAGAACAGTAAAATCGCCAATCGTATTCAACGGAGTTGGCTTACACACCGGAGAGCCCGTAACGCTTACAATTTGCCCAGCTCCAGAAAATCATGGTTACAAATTTCAGCGAGTAGATTTAGAGGGGTCACCAACCATTGATGCAGATTGTGATCGGGTTATTGGAACACAAAGAGGTACAACTATAGAGCAGAATGGTGCGCGCGTTTATACAACCGAACATGTTTTAGCTGCTCTTTATGGAAGCCTCGTAGACAATGCACTTCTTCAAATTACCGGTCCGGAAATTCCTATTATGGATGGTAGCGCTTGGCCATTTGTTGAGGCTATTGAAGCTTGCGGATTTGAAGATCAAAACGCAGAAAGAAAATATATTGTCTTAGACGAAAACATCGCATTTGAAGATACTGAGAAGGGTGTTGAAATGTTGGCAGTTCCTACGAATGGCGGGGAATACAGAGTAACTGTAATGGTTGACTACAATTCACCAATATTGGGAACACAACATGCCCAAATGTATAATTTGGATCAGTTTTCAAGTGAGATTTCGAGATGCAGAACATTTGTTTTTTTACGTGAATTGGAGTTGTTGGCAAAAAATGGTCTTATTAAGGGCGGAAGCCTTGATAACGCCATTGTAATGGTAGACAAGGAATATTCCGAGAGTCAGATTAAAGATATCTTGAAGGAATTAGGCCGGGAAGAAATAGATGTGAAAGTGGAGGGAATTGGAGTGTTGAATACCATTAAACTTCAATATGAAAACGAACCGGCACGTCATAAGCTTCTCGATATTATTGGTGATTTAGCACTTACGGGAAAATTCTTACGCGGACATGTTTTGGCTGCGAGACCAGGACACCACGGCAACGTAGCTTTTGCAAAGGTTTTGAAAGCTTGGGACAAAAAGCGCCAGTCTGCCGTTTCCTTTGACTTAACCAAAACTGTTTTCGACATCAATCAAATTAGCAAGATGCTTCCGCATCGTTACCCATTTTTATTGGTAGATCGCGTGATAGCCATGGACAACGAGAGTATTGTTGGATTGAAGAATGTAACCATGAATGAGCCATTCTTTCAAGGACACTTTCCAGACAATCCGGTAATGCCAGGTGTGTTGCAAATTGAAGCTATGGCTCAAGTGGGTGGAATTTTTGCTCTTAGTCAGGTTGAAGACCCTGAATTATACAGCACTTATTTCATGAAAATAGACGGAGTGAAATTCAAACAAAAAGTTCTACCGGGTGACACTGTAATTTTCCATTTAAAACTTGAATCGCCTATTCGACGAGGTTTAGTGAATATGCGTGGAGTGGCCTATGTAAACGGAAAAGAAGTTGGTGAAGCAACCATGTTAGCACAAGTGGTGAAAGATAAAGTACCCGCACAAACAACAGAAAAAGCATGAGCAACTTAGCACAAATTCATTCCGATGCTAAAATTGGTGAGGGCGTTGAAATAGGTCCATTTACCACCATTTATGGCGATGTTGTGATTGGAGATGGAACGTGGATAGGTCCTAACGTAACCATTATGGATGGTGCGCGAATAGGGAAGAACTGTCGCATTTTTCCTGGAGCAGTTATTTCTGCTATTCCTCAAGATTTGAAATTTGCCGGTGAAAAGACAACCGTAGAGATTGGAGATAACACCACCATTCGCGAGTGCTGCACCTTGAACCGTGGAACCAAAGATCGCATGACCACAAAAGTGGGAAGCAATTGTTTGCTAATGGCCTATGTGCATTTAGCGCATGATGCATTTGTTGGTGATAATTGTGTGATTGCGAATTCAGCAAACATTGCTGGTCATGTTACCATTGGAAATTGGGTAGTTGTTGAAGGTGTTGTTGCCGTTCAGCAGTTTATTGAAATTGGCGATCACGCGTTTATTGCAGGAGGTTCGTTGGTTAGAAAGAATGTTCCACCATTTATTAAAGTTGCGCGCGAACCGCTCAGTTTCATTGGTGTGAACAGCATAGGTCTTCGAAGAAGAGGCTATTCAGACGAGCAAGTTACCCGATTGGAAGATATCTATCGCGCATTATTTGTGCACAACAACAGCTTAGCGGCAGGAGTAAAACAAATTGTTGAGACCCTTCCGGAATCTGATGAAAAGCAAGTTGTCTTAGCATTTATTGAGCGCTCTGAAAAGGGCATTGTACGCGGCGCACAGACCACATAAGTTGCAAATAGAACTTCAAAATATTGGAAAGAAGTTCGGCGGAAAATATATTTTTCGTCATTTGGAACGAACCTTTCATTCAGGAGATCACATTGGAATTGTAGGTCAAAACGGCTCTGGAAAATCTACATTGGTTCAAATTATTTCCGGATACCTATCTGCGTCTGAAGGCATGATTACCTACGAAGGAATTTCTTCGGATCAAATCTGGAAAAACATTTCACTCTGTTCACCAGCCATGGGACTGTACGAAGACTTTACGTTGCTTGAGCACCTTCAATTCACACACGGATTGAAACCTTTTGAGTCTACCTATTTAGTAAATGAAATTCCTGAAATTCTTCAACTTGAAAAACACGCCAACAAGGAGTTGAAATATTTTTCAAGTGGAATGAAACAGCGCGTGAAGTTGGGAACAGCCCTGTTGTCGAATGTTTCCTGCGTCTTCCTAGATGAACCTTGCGCGCATCTCGATAAAGAAGCGGAAAAGTGGTTTTCTGAATTTGTTATTTCAAGTAAGAAAAGTAAAACCGTTATCGTTGCGTCTAACGCTTCAGAGTCTGAATTGACGGGGTGCACAGATGTTTGGACACTGAGTTAAGCCTTCGGCTTATGGCCGCTTTTTAAGAGGTCGTTTACTGTTTTCACAGGATGAAAAACGCGAGAAGGAATTTCAACAAATACGGTATTCCAACCCCACATACTTCCGTTCCAAAGCCCTGGAAGTTCAATCACATTGGTGCGGTTACCAAGCATAAGTTTTTCGCTAATTAACGCTGCTGTAGGATTTCGGTATTCCTCTAAATTGTATTTGTTTCCGTTGTGGTCTAGGAAATGACAAACCAAATCAACGGGATTGAAGTGTGTAGATTTTTCAAATATTGCCAATTGCTCGAAATCTTCCTTGTTGATTTGTGCTTTTTCTATGATTTGTTTCGATTCGAAACCAGCGTCGTCTTTCACCCAAAACGGTCCACCACCAGGCTCTCCCGTGTTTTCCACCATTCCGCAAACGCGCATGGGTTTATTCAATTGTTCAAAAACCGAAGAGCTATTCTCGGTTGATTTAAACCATTTTTCAAGGAATGAAATTGCATGTATTTCGGCGTCTTCAATCTTGTTTGAAAGATCACGAAGCAAGTTGTTTCTTTCTTCAACAAGATTTAACAGAACACCGCCCATTAATTTTCTATATGCTGCAACATCTGCATGGTGCGAGGCCTCGGTTATGTTATCAATGTTTTGAATGAAGACACATTCACCTTTCAGTAGCTGTAAGTTTTTGAGCAAGGCGCCATGTCCCGCTGGCCTTAAAAACACCTCTCCATTTTCATTGCGCGCAGGCATTTTATTTTTGTCGAGAACAGGGATGTGCGTTTCGGGGTCTTGTGAACTAAAAGAAATATTTTGAATTGCGTTTGGTTGTTTTTTAAAAAATGCTTGAAACAGATTTTCAACGCTAGTCTTATGTTCTTCCGGTATGGTGAAATGAATTTCATGTTTACCGTTTGGACTCATGTAGTGAGTACTTTCAATGCAATGTTCAGCGAATGCTGTGCGTTCTTCTTCCTGATAAGCGTGAAACGGCACAGCGCCTTTCGGAAGTGTTGCGTATCCGTTGTTGAATAAGAAATCCATTACACGAGTATACCTTTCAACACCAGAGCTATCGTTGTAATTCAATCCGTTTTTTTCGAAGGTTGAAAGAACGGAGTGGAAGAAAGGAAAGTCGCGTAAGTGAAGGAAAAAGAATTCAGCCTCGTCGTTCGGATTCAATAAATCTACTCCGCTTAGTGGTGCGAACATTCGAGTGGCTGCCCCAGAGGCTGGAACGAATTTCTCTATAGCTAAATCTTCGTAATTCGATTCGAACTTTTGTATGGCTTCTAGAAAAAGAGCTCCGTCTAATTGAACAATACCATCGCTAATGCCGCAATGACGAATAAGCTGTGCGGGCTTGTTCGACGCAAGTAGATGGAGAGCTTGTTCAATTTTATTTTTCATAATGAAAAGTAAGACGCAACAAACTTAAATAAAAAGGAGCGACGATATGTGAAGTGAGCGTTATACGACCTCTGAAATGAGGTTTATTTTCTCTAGACTTTCTTGGATAGCGGAATCAAAAAGATGTTTCACTGCCGACATTTCCCCCTTTCTAGCCGAAGCTTCAATGGCTTCGAAAGTACGGGCCAATTCAACTTCACCAAGCATAGAAAATGCGCTTTTAACGCGAGAAGCGAATGTGATAACGCCAAGGTAATTGTTGACTGCAATACAACTGTTAATTTCTGAAAGGCTATTCGGAATGTTCTGATATATTTCAATCAACACAGCTTCCACCATTTTCTTATTTCCGTTGAGTAATCGGAACAAATAGTTTTTGTCTATAGATTTTGAAGGGAGAGTTGACGCGTTCATTTTCTAATTTCATTCTGATACGTGGGAACAAAATCAAAGGTTTCGAATAGCCCAGATTTTATCTTTCTATCTTTGTTCGAGATATGGAAAATAAAACGGTATTGGTGACAGGTGGATTGGGTTACATTGGCTCTCACACTGTAGTAGAATTGATTTCAGCAGGATATTTCCCTGTTATTGTAGACAATTTAGCGAATTCGACCATAGGAAGATTGAGTAGTTTAGAAGATTTAACGGGAGTGAAGATTGCTTTCGAGGAAGTAGACTGCACGAACGAATCTGAAATGCGCCGTGTTTTTTCAAGCTATAAAATTAATTCTGTCATTCATTTTGCTGCATTCAAGTCGGTTGAAGAATCGCAGAAAATGCCAGAAGCTTATATTCGCAATAACGTGGGTTCAACGAAGGTTTTGTTGCAATTGATGGAGGAGTTTTCGGTAGAACGCTTTGTATTCTCTAGCTCTTGCACGGTATACGGCACGCCGGAAATAAATCCGGTTAGCGAAAGCACTCCCCGATTACCGGCGGCTTCCGTTTACGGCCAAACAAAACAGGA
Source organism: Flavobacteriales bacterium (assembly GCA_947452685.1). GTDB lineage: Bacteria > Bacteroidota > Bacteroidia > Flavobacteriales_D > Sanyastnellaceae > CAIZGX01. The sequence continues at coordinate 38,190 of CANGEF010000004.1, forward strand.
TTGTGAAGATTTAATTTTTGAAGCTTCGAAGAGTGCTCCTTTTCAATCGGTCGTTTTGCGCTATTTCAATCCGGTTGGCGCGCACCCGTCCGCGAAAATTGGCGAGTCAACGAACGACGCTCCAACCAATTTAATTCCTTTGGTTTGTGAAGTAGCAACCGGAAAACGCGCGAAACTATTTGTTTTTGGTGAAGATTATGACACGCCCGATGGCTCGTGCATTCGTGATTACATTCACGTAGTAGATCTTGCGAAGGCACATGTTTTGGCTCTTAATCTTTCAAAAGAGTCGAACTTGGAAATTTTCAATTTGGGTGTTGGAAAAGGATACAGCGTGAAGGAAGTTGTGGATCGTTTTCAAGAGATAAATGGTGTTTCTATAACTGTAGAAATTACAGGAAGAAGGTCGGGCGATGTTCCTGCTATTTGGGCTATTCCCGATTATGCGGAAAAGAAAATGGGTTGGAAGTGCCAATTGACAATAGACGACGCGTTAGCTCATGCCTGGAATTGGACGAAAACGCAGATTAGATAAACCATTCTCCGCAGAGAATTACAAGGTTGCAAACTACGCCCAATAAGAATCCAGCGTATACCTGTTGATGGGTGTGAGCATTTAAACGAAGTCTTGAAAACCCCGTTAAAGCAGACATTAATAGACATCCGATAATTATTACGGAAACGTCTGCTCTGTGCAAAATACTCAGACTAATTAACGATCCAAATACGCCGCCTTGTCCGAGCATGTGAACGCTAATTTTCCAAAAGAAATTTATTCCTAATGAAAGCAGAAGCGAAACAATTACGGAAAGTATAAATGAGAATACTTCTGTTGGAAGGGTTGGACCGAGGTATCTGAGAAGGCCGTACGATAGAATGTAGTAGAAGATAACTAATAAATAGGGCGCCCATCGTTCTTTTCGATCATGTAAATCAATGGAGGAAACCATTTTGAATTTTATCATAATCAGGATGCTTGCTGCGGGCGCAACAATGTTAATTCCAAGCAAAAGAAATACGAAGTAATCTGCTTCAGCAGGAGCTATATAATACGGATCAATCCAACGTACCAGAAGGTATATGACCATTGGCATTCCTAGCGGATGGAAAATCAAAGAAAGGAATTTCGAAAACTGAATAATAAACTTTTCTCTCATTACATTTCCTTTCTTAGTCTTGCTACAGGAATTCCAAGTTGCTCGCGGTATTTTGCTACTGTACGTCGGGCAATATTGTATCCTTTAGCGTTGAGCAATTTACCTAATTTTTCATCGGTAAGAGGTTTCTTTTTTTCTTCTGCGCCAATGGCGTCTCTCAAAATTTGTTTCACTTCACGTGAGCTTACCTCTTCGCCTTCGTCAGTAGAAAGGCTTTCGGCAAAGAAGTATTTCAATAAATAAGTTCCATAAGGTGTTTGAATGTACTTGCTGTTCGCCATGCGGCTAATGGTTGAAATATCCATGTTCACGCGATCCGCAATGTCTTTCAAGATCATGGGTTTCAATTTGGTTTCATCGCCGGAAAGAAAGAACTCACGTTGCATGGTAAGAATGGCTTCCATGCATATCATGAGTGTTTGATTTCTTTGTTGAATGGCATCTATGAACCACTTCGCACTTTCTATTTTTTGTTTTACAAACTGAAGAGCCTCTTTGGCCTTTTGATCTTTTGTTTTGAGTTTGGCGTAATGATCAAGCATTCCTTTATACTCGCGACTAATTTTCAATTCAGGCGCATTTCGAGAATTCAGTTGAAGGCGAAGTTCATCGTTTTCTACGACCAACATAAAGTCGGGAGTAACATGTTGAACGGTTCTATTCGACTCTTGCATACTGTTTCCTGGCTTGGGATTCAGATGTAAGATGAGTTCAATAGATGGTTTTAATTCGTCGTCGGTGATACCTAATTTTTTCGCTATTTTTTCGTAGTGTTTTTTTGTGAACTCATCGAAATATTTTTGAATGACAATCTTAGCAAGTTCTACAGTCGGGGTGTTTTTTTCTTGACGTTTTAACTGAATGAACAGACATTCACGAAGGTCTCTTGCTCCAACACCGGCAGGATCGAGTTCTTGAATTTCTTTCAGAATTTCTTCCAACTCCGGAACAGATGTCATGATGTTCATTGAAAACGAAAGGTCATTTGCCACGGCTTGAAGCTCTCGACGTAAATAGCCGTTGTCATCAAGGTTTCCAATAATGTATTCCGCGAGTTGCAGTTGTTCTTCGTCTAAGTCTCGAAGTCCAATTTGTGCATAGAGTAAATCGTGAAAAGTTTTTCCCGCACCAATTGGAATGTCGCGATCTTCTTGGTCCGCTGAATTGTTGTTTACACTTAATTTATAATCGGGTATGTCATCGTCTGAAAGAAATTCAGAAAAATCGAAATCAACTTCTTGGTTGTCGTTTTCTTCTTCGTTGCTGTCTTCGTCGCGCTCACTTTCTTCCTTTTCTTCCTCACCCTCTTCTAGTGCAGGGTTACTTTCCATTTCCTCTTTAATTCGTTGTTCCAATTCCATAGTTGGAATCTGCAACATTTTCATCAACTGAATTTGTTGAGGAGAAAGTCGTTGTTGTAATTTAAGTTGAAGACCTTGTTTTAGCATTGCAGTCCAAAATTAGTGGGAATGATGCTTAGATTTGAAAAAAACGAGAGTAGAAATACATGAGCAATATTTTTTTAGCCTTCAGTATAGTTCTTTTTTTTTGCGTTTCGCTAATCAGTTGCAGAGAGAATGGCCCCGAGTGTATGGTGGCTCCAGAGTGCAGAGGAGATTCTGCTTTGCGCTTTGCAGTGATTGGTGATTGGGGCTGGTGGGGGCAGGCAGATCAAATGAAAGTGGCAGTGGCATTGGAAAAGGTAGCCGCAGACTGTCCGTATGATTTTATTGTTAGTACAGGAGATAATTTTTATGATTCAGGTGTAGATTCTGTGGGAGATGTGTTGTGGAACATGTCATACGAATTTGTTTATACCGGAGCACATTTGCAATGTCCCTGGTACGTTGTTTTGGGGAATCACGATTACAGAGGAGCTCCTTCAGCAGAGATTCAATATTCTCAAATGAGCAACCGGTGGATACTTCCTTCAAAATATTACAGGGAACAATTTGTTTTTGGAAGTAACGAGACCATTGATCTGTTTTTTATGGACTCTAATCCATATCAAAAGGATTTATTATCTGCAGCAAACTCTTACCCCGAGTTGAATGCTCAAGATACAATCATTCAGGATGGCTGGATAGCGAGTGGACTTCGCAACTCTTCATCTTCTTGGAAATTGGTTTTTGGCCACCATCCCATTTACACTTGTGGAATGAGAAAAAATCAAATTCAGTTTATGCGGAAGTTTGAAGGGTTGTTCAATGAAACTCACGTAGATGCTTATTTCTGTGGACACGAACACGATCTTCAAGTGCACAAGCCTTCGGGCACAGTAACGTATTTTGTTTCTGGCGGCGGCGGAAACAAGCGGGCCATTCAAACCCCCTTTGATTTTACACATTTTGCGCAATCTTCCTTGGGCTTTATGGTGGTGGAAATCTTAAACGGTAAAATGACGGTCACGACTTACAATGAAAACGGTCAAGTTTTGTATGTAGAAACAATTGTTCATTGAGCCTTATAATTTATATTTGCTTTGAAGTGAAAGGCGAGGAGCAACCTGTGTGGCTTTTTTCCTGTCTTGAGCTTACACCTTAATAAAAACCGATTGTTTTGAAAAAGTATATTTTCTTTTTAATAGTAATATTTTCTGTTTTTGTTAATATCCAATCATTTGGTCAGGGTCCGAATTGTTTGGGAGCAACTCCGCTCTGCTCGAGCGTTACAACGACGTTTCCAACTATTATTGGTGGAACGCCCGTTCCAGCAGGGAACAATTATGGTTGTTTGGGCAGCCAACCCAATCCAACCTGGTTTACGTTAACCGTTGGTTCTTCTGGCGCACTGTCTATCGCGCAGACTGGGCCTTGTGATCAGGACGTTGCGGTTTGGGGTCCTTTCAATACCTTGTCAGCAGCCTGCGCAGGATTAACCGCTGCCCCTGTATTTTGCGACTATTCAACATCTTCAAACAATACGATTTCCATTACAGGAGGCACGGTAGGTCAAATTTATATCATGCTTTTAACAAATTTCGGAGGCTGTTCGGGAAGCGTAAGCGTTTCTGAAGCTGCTGGCGGAGGAAGTCTTTCTTGCGTTCCGGTATGTGGAGTTACAGCTTCCAATTTGGGTCCGTATTGTTCAGGAACAACGATTACATTGAATGCTACCGCGGCGAATGGTGCTACTGCCTATACTTGGACTGGCCCGAACGGATTTACAGCAACGGGCCAAAACGTTACAATTCCGAACTGCAATGCAACAATGGCTGGTGTCTATACGGTAACGGCTACAGGAGCGGCAACGTGCACAGGTTCAACCACTGTGGTTGTTAACCCAACTCCAACAATGAACCCCACCACAAATAGTCCTGTTTGTGTAGGTAGTCCATTAACGCTATGCTCTGGAGCACCGGTAGGGGCTTTGGTAGCGTGGACAGGTCCTGGATATGCTGCATTGAGCGCCTGTCCAACGATCCCCAGTGCTACGGCGGCAATGAGCGGAAACTTTACGGTTACAGTTCTTCAAAATGGTTGTCAATCGCAACAAATAATTCCAGTTGTTGTGAGTCCGGCGCCTACTTTAACGGCTGTTACACCGCTTTCGCTTTGTTCTGGCGGAACGGTTCCTGCACAAACATTTACCGGAACACCGGCAGCAGCTACATTTACTTGGACAAACAATCAAACTAGCATAGGATTGGCTGCATCAGGAAGTGGTGGTCTTCCATCTTTTACAGCTACGAATAATTCAGCAAACCCTGTTGTTGCAACCGTTTCTGTGGTACCACATCTTGGAACCTGCAACGGAACTGCAAGTAATTTTACAATTACCATAAATCCCGCGCCAACCATTACAGTACCTGCATCAAATGTTTATTGCGAGGGTGCTACTGTCCCTGCAATTGCCTGGACAACGAGCAGCGCAACTGCAACTGTTGCCTGGACGAACAACAATACCGGAACGGGAATGGGTGCTTCTGGTACGGGAACGATTCCTTCGTTTACCGCTAGTCCTGTCACGAGTCAGGTTATTTCAACGATTACCGCTACACCTTCTCAAGGCGCATGTGTAGGAACTCCGGTTACTTTTACTGTTGCTGTAAGCAATGCTCCTATTGCAACGATTACCGATATTGGTCCACTGTGTTCGAATGTCGGCTTTCAAACACTTGTTGCTGCAACACCTGGAGGAACTTGGTCTGGTCCGGGAATTATCAATACTTCAAGTGGTTTGTTCAATCCGTTAATTGCTGGAGCAGGTCCACACACCATTACTTACACCCTTAATTTGCCAAATCAATGTCCTTCATCTGACGTAACGCAAATTCAAATTATCAATGTGCCATATGCAAACGCTGGAGTAAACCAAAGTGTTTGTCAGGGGCAGACAGTAAATCTGAGCGGGTCATTTACAAACTCAAGCACGGGCACCGAAACCTTCTCTTGGTCACCAACAACCAACCTTACGGGAACAACAACCCTAACACCAACCTATAC
>CANGEF010000005.1 GCA_947452685.1 Flavobacteriales bacterium
ACACACAAATTCGTTATGCACGGATTCATGTGGTATTTCCACGAAGATCATCACCAACCAACCCCTGGTTTTTTCGAGAAGAACGACGTATTCTTTCTGATCTACGCCATTCCAAGTTGGTTGTTAATTATGTTCGGAATGATGAATGGCAATGACTTCCGCACTTTCATTGGGTTTGGTATTCTGGCCTATGGCATTGGGTACTTCTTGGTTCATGAAGTACTCATTCACCGCAGATTTCATTGGTTCGATAATACCGATAACATGTACTTCCGCGCCATTCGAAAGGCACACAAAGTTCATCACAAGAATCAATTCAAAGAAGAAGGTGAATGCTTCGGAATGCTTATCGTTCCCATGAAATATTTCAAGTCTGAAATCAAATACAAACAAGCCAAAGCTTCCAAATGAATTCGAGCTACGCATACATACTCGTAGACATTTTTTGCTTAGCTGGCCCCTTCTTTCTGAGCTTTCACAAAAGCGTTGCTTTTTACAAAAACTTCAAAGCACTTTGCGTGGGTCTTCTCTTCATGTGCGCCGTCTATCTCCCATGGGATATTCTCTTCACCCATTGGGGAATCTGGAATTTCAATCCAAGCTATACACTCACTCCAAGATGGTTCTTGTTGCCCATTGAAGAGTGGATTTTTTTCCTTGCTGTTCCCTTTGCATGCGTTTTCACTTTTGAATGCGTTCGACACTTCAAAAAATCTCCGCCTTCAAAAAAATTCACTTCCATCGCCGGAACTTCCATTGCGATAGCAGCCGCCTGTCTTTCCGTATACGCCGGCATTCAAGAACTTTGGTATACATTCACCGCTACGCTTCTTTGCGGAGCTTTATTGCTCTTCCACTTGCAACGCAAATCAGAATTTCTAGGCTATTTCCTTTACGCCTGGTTCATTCTTTTAATTCCGTTTTTCATTTCGAATGGAATTCTTACTGGACTGCATTTCTACGAATATGATTTAATAAACACATCCAGCGTTGACATTACGGAAGCCATTGTGCGATATAACAATCAATACAATTTAGGCATTCGAATTTGGAGTGTTCCAATGGAAGATTTCTTCTATGGACTAGCAATGGTATTGCTTACAGTAACACCCTACGAATATTTCCGTTTGAAATGGAAATCTAAAACTTCACTATAACAGGTCTGTGATCTGAAGCGCCGGCATCACTGGTTCCATAGGAACTTGCTCGTAACCCTTTGCTGTGCAAAACATAATCTATTCGCAATCCCAAGAGCGGGCCTCTGTATGTGCTTCCAATTCCATTTCCTGCTTCTTGAAAACTGTCTTCTAAACTTCGCGTAAGACGATTGTAAGTGTATGAAATGGGAGTGTCATTGAAGTCACCGGCAACAACGACTTTGTACTTACAAGACTCAATGTGCGCTGCAAGCACATTCACTTGTTGCGAGCGTTTCAAAGAGGATCGATACAATTGAATGAAAAGTGGTTTACTCTCATTTTGAATTTCATTCATATCAATATTCTCGTCGAATAGTTGAAGCGATTTCTTCTTCAATCGAAAGCTTTGGAGGTGCGCGTTGTACACGCGAACCGTATCACTTCCAACCAAAACATCCATGTAAATACAAAAATTGTTTACTTCGTTATCAAACGGAACTTGCCCCTGACTTACAACGGGATAATTGGAAAAAATAACCAACCCAAATCTTCCACCATCGGAAAGCACGTGAGTGGTTCGCTCATGCACCGCATATCCCGAAAGGATTTCATTCCTCGATTGCTCCGATAAGAAATCACCGCCATTTGTATTCCAATAACATTCTTGCAAGCAAAGAATGTTCGGTTTTACATTTTGAATTTCATTCAAAATTGCATCCCTGTTTTTCTTAGCGCTCTCTCCGTCGTAATAACCCATAAGATGCGTGTTGTGCGTCATTAAAGTCATTCCAATACCACTCGAAGATGGTTGACCTCCCGAATGAAAATTGAAGAACGAAAATAAATCAGGTAAGGAAAAAGCAAAACAAATTCCAAATACAATCAGCCACTTCCATTCCTTTCGAATTGCCATTAAAAGCGCGGCAAATAAAAACAACAATAACAGTGGCCAAAAGAACAAGCCCAAAACACTAAAGAACATGAATACACTTGGCGTGAAATGCGAAGACAAATAAGAAAGCAAATAAAAAGAAACAACCACAAGGCTAAAAAGTCGAAAAACAAATCGCACGAATTTCCCCCAATGGCTCAACTTCTTTATTTCCTTCGCTGGAGACTCCATTATTTTTCTTTTTGCTGCTCTAAGAATGTTTTTTCTTTCGACGAAAGACTTTCAAATCCGGAACGCGAAATTTTATCTAAAATTGAGTTCAAATAATCTTCCTTCAATTTACGCTCGGCGTTAAACTCGTCATCGGTTTGAAAGCGTTTGTTACTGCGTTCAACCGTAAGCTTGGGCGAAGACTTAAACCACGATAATATTTTTTCAATCCAATTCATTTTCATCCAATTATTTTTTTCCGACACAGCCACTAAGATGCCTCCAAGCGCTCCGCCAATATGCGCAAATAACGATAAGTTCTGGGCTTCGTAATTCGCAATGTCTATCACTTCCAAAAATAAAAACACAACGCAACCCAACCAAAAAGTCAAGCCTCTTTCTCCGTTCTTTCCAAAATTGAAAAATAACCAACCTACCCATAGAGCAGTTACTCCAGCAGAAGCACCAATAAGAGAAACCTGATTTTCAAACATTAAGAGAAACAACAATCCGCATGCGGCTCCGACAATCCAATAGACCAATGCACTTAAGCCCAAGTACCGCTCTTTCGACCAATAAATTAAAAGTAAGAGCAACAGATAATTCCAAATAAAGTGACTGACTTCGGCGTGAAAAAAACTGTAGGTTAACCAAGTCCAAATCCACGTAAAAGATTCGCTTTTGCTAGAAAACCCGACGAAAGAATCAAAGGCTGCTATATAGGTGGCTCCTGAATAATTAACCGAAAGTAGAACAACAATTAACCGCACAATAAAACCAAGAGCCAACAAGGCGCTTAGTAATTTCAATCCAATGGAAGTGGTACGAAAACGACCTACCATGCTCTCCCCTTTTTCTGCCAATATTTGAGCAGAAGATATCCGAAAAGCATTCCACCAATGTGGGCATAATGAGCAACATTGTCACCGGCAGTTTGACGCATAGCCAAAAAGAATTCAATGGCTCCGTAAATCATTACAAAATACTTTGCCTTCAATGGAATTGGCGGAAACAACAACATCAACTCTGTGTTCGGGAATAACATTCCGAATCCCAACAACACCCCGAAAACTGCGCCTGAAGCGCCAACTACGCCCGTGTTTATGGCTGAATATAAATCAACCATTTGAACCTTGTAAGACTTTCCTTCTTGTAACCCCGCAACCATAACCTGATAAATTTCTTTATCGGTTAAAGACTGCATCATCTTGTGTATCTCGAAATAGCTAACACCCATATGCAAGAAGAAAGCCCCTACACCACAAGTCATATAATAGATTACAAATCGTTTCGTGCCCCAATAATTCTCCAACGCCGTTCCGAACAAATACAACGCATACATATTGAAAAAGATGTGCGTGAAATCACTCATGGAATGCATGAACATATGGGTAACAATCTGCCACGGCCTGAAATTCGGACTAGCGAAATAGTACCCTGTTAAAGCATCTCCTAGACCGGGGACTACAAAACACGCCAGGTATATAAGAACATTAATAATTATTATGTTCTTAACGGCAGGAGTCAAATTCATTCTCATCATTTTATTTTCCTAATTGGTCTTCTAAAAAATCTATTCCGAAGGTTAAGGCTATGGATTTTCCATCTGGCGCGAAATTCTTATTCTCGCATGAATTCCATCGAACAAGCAAATCAATCATTTCCGGTGTCGTAAGCATCTGTCCTTTTTTCACCGACAATCTTCGCGTATAATCTTTCAATAAATTCATTCGCAAGTCTGGACCTTCTACGCCCATGCGCAAACTTTCCAGAACCAATTCAATAAAATTCAATGCGGCTTGTTCGTCAAGATTTGCAGGAGCCGCAATAATCTCCGGCTCTCCTTCCAAATTCAATTCGAATCCAAACGAGGCCAATAAAACATCATGAACTTGAAGCAACGAAATATCTTTGGGTTGAACATGCAATTGAATCGGAAAGATCAATTGTTGCGCAACAAAGGAATGACTGTTCTGATTCGAATGTTCTTCAAACAACACTTGCCAATGCAATCGCGTTTGATGAAACATCTTTACCTCGGAATTGATTTCACAGCCTATGATAACCCTTCCGATTTGAAAAGGTGTTCCACCTTCCCAATCATCTGTGTCGAAACCTATTTGTTCTTGCTGAACTTCACTTTCCTTTTCAAAACCGAAACCCGCTTGCGCAAATTGCTCCATCCAATTTCGTGATTTCTGTTGCCATGAATCGGATTTTTGAAACGGATTGAAATCGTGGTTCACATCTAATTGCGGAACGCGCACACCACCCGGACTTACTTGGGTTAATGGAATATTTTCTTGCTCGAAATCTAACGATGGAGCAACCTGATTCTTACCTAACCCTCTTCGAACGGCAGCATGCAGCAAGGCGTGTATGCTTCTTTCATCTTGAAACTTTATCTCTGTTTTCGTAGGATGAATATTAATATCAATGGTTGAAGGGGGAACGTCAAGGGCTATTAAATAAAACGGAAAACTTCCTGAAGGAAGAATCTGTTCGTAGGCTTGCTGCACGGCATGATTCAAAAAAGGACTCTTAATGAAACGCTGATTCACAAAGAAATATTGATCTCCTCTTGTACGCTTTGCTATTTCAGGCCTTCCAACGAATCCGGAAATACGCACAATCTCCGTGTCTTCATCTAAATGAATTAACTGATCGTTGTATTTGTTTCCAAATACGTGAACCAAGCGCTGCTTTAGATTCGATTTGGGTAAATCGAAAACAACATTTCCGTTGTGCGTCAAAACAAAATGAACATCGGGATGCGTAAGCGCCACACGCTCGAATTCATCGATGATATGACGAAACTCGATTGAATCTGTTTTCAAAAAATATCTGCGTGCGGGAATATTGAAGAATAAATTCCGAACTGAAAAGACTGAACCTTTCGAAGCCTCAACCGGTTCATTGGAAACCATTTTTCCGCCATCAATTTCAATGCGAACACCCATCTCATCTTCCTCGCGCTTGGTAATCAATTCCACTTGCGCTACAGAAGCTATACTTGCCAAAGCTTCGCCTCGAAATCCCTTTGTTGTAATGTTGAATAAATCTTCCGCTTTCCTGATTTTTGAAGTTGCATGACGCTCAAAACAAAGTTGCGCGTCCACTTCATTCATTCCCTTTCCATCATCAATCACCTGAATGAGGGTTTTTCCGGAATCTTTGATAACAACTCGTATTTGAGTTGCCTCTGCATCCACTGCATTTTCCACCAACTCTTTCACAACAGAAGAAGGTCGCTGTACAACTTCCCCTGCCGCTATTTGATTGGAAACCTGATCAGACAATAATTGAATGACACCTGAACTCTTCATCTTCCAAATTTACAACAGAACACCGCCAATGCGAGCGCTCATTTATTCAATTTATATGCGTCCTTCTAAGGCCGTTTCTACGGACACCGTTTCTCCGCGTAAAGAGACTATTTTTTGAATAACCAGATCTACTGTTTTATCCGGACAAGAAGCTCCGCTTGTCACCACAAGCTTTAGATTTTCCTGAAGAAGTATCGAGGGAATAATTTCCTCTTCCTTCAATAATCTAGCATTAAACACCACTGCCCTCTCTAAAGAAATTAAGTCATCTGAATTCCGAACGAAATAAACCGGCATTCTCTCGCCCAATATCGTGGCAATCTGAATGGTGTTTGAAGAATTAAAACCGCCCACGACAATGGCTAAATCTGCGCCACTCTCTAACACTCCAATGGTCGCATTCTGATTGTCATTCGTGGCATAACAAAGGGTATCTCGCGTATCTGTTGTGGCTTCTTCACCATACATTTCAACTACAACATCCTTTAAATAAGTTGCAATTTCTTGTGTCTCACTAGCAAGCATTGTCGTCTGATTAACAACACCTATTTTTTTCAAGTCTCTAGACGCTATGAACCCAGGTGAATATTTATTAGCGAAATCAATTTGAAACTGTTCGTCACTCAATTCCTTCTGAATATATCTCGCAAGCAACTCTGCTTCCTTCCTGTTTCGTACAATTACCACAGGACCTGTTTCAGCTGCATGGGAAAAAGTAGCGCGTGTTTCTTCATGCAAATATTTTCCATGAACCACCAAAGTATAACCCCTGTTTCCCAATTCAGCCGAGCGTTTCCAAACCTTTTCAACGAACGGACAAGTGGTGTTGTATCTTTCCAAATGAACACCCAACTGCGCCAATTCAGCAGCCATTTGAACCGTTGTTCCAAATGCAGGAGTGATTACAATGTCGTCTGAATTTAACGTTGAAAAATCAACCAAACGCGTTCCATGATTGTCCACTAAAAACTGAATTCCTTCAGCAATTAAATCTTCGTTGACTTGCGGATTATGAATCATTTCACCCAACAGAAAAATTCGTTTCCCTGGATTTTCAGCAACGGTTCGAAAAGCAATTTCAATTGCATTTTCTACTCCGTAACAAAATCCGAAATGTCTCGGAATTACGAATTCCGTTTTTCCTACTTGAAAAACAAATGGGGAATGGTCCTTTTTTCGAGGGTCATTTTCTTTTCGAATCTCCTTTATTCTTCCTAGAATAGTAGAGCGGTAATGCGCTGGAACTTCGAACTTCTTCATTCTATTTCAGTTTCTCTTTGGGCAACAGCGCCTGTGATTTGTGGTTCATCCACATCTGTTTATCAAACTCATTTAACTCGCCTTTTCTACTTGCGCGAAGAAGAGCCTTGAATATTTTATTTTTTGAATACGACTCGGAATGCTCAACAATAAACAACAACGATTTTAGTCCAGCTATACGCTGTGCCTCAGGCTTCTCATTCTCCGTGTGCTTCAAGGCATAATGAACGCTTCCAAACAAATAACCCAACATCAAATCCTCATTGAAAAGGTAATCGTTGTAAGGACCTATTTCAACTTGCACCAATAAATTCGGATTCTTCGTCACCCACTCCATTACAAAAATACTCGCTGCGCTTCGCTCTACAAGCTGTTCAGACGGTGGCGTAGAAGTGAGCCACTCCAACAAACACAACACATCTTTTTCATTTTTCAAGAATGAATCGGCGTTATCCCATTTCTCTTCCAAATTAAAACTCGGACATTTTCTATATTCCTGAGTCAAGGCCGAAAAAGGCAAAAACAAAAGAAAAAGAATGAAGACTCTCATAATTCTTCTACTGTTTCTACAAATGAAATCCCGCAATTATGAAGGTCGTGCAACAAGGGCTTGTAGAACTCGGGAGTTACTGGAATTTGAACACCGCGAGAAGTGAAGTCGCCATTAAATAAATGTTCAACTGCAAACGCAATAGGCATACTTACCGTTTTCGACATTGCAGTTTTAAATTCATCATCACCCTCTAAAACAAGCGAGGAAGTAAGCATAAATCTTTTTCCATTAAGACTGTATCCGAACTTGTGAACCATTACAATCATGTCACGATCGCCTTGCTTCAGCACCCATTTTTTCTCGAGTAACTGTTGCAAATGTTGCGCGCAAGTAAGCTCCTCTTTTTTCAAGGGTTCATTGCTGAAAAGACCAATCTCATTCAACATTGAAGCTACTTCCGCATTTTCATTTTTCAGATTGAAATTCGCACCAAGCAAAGACACCGTAAGGTCTGCCCACGTCTCAAATTCTCCAGCCGGAATCTTGGTATCGTCATTGGTAAAACCGTTCTTCACTAAAAAAGACCATCCCTTACAATAGCCTTGTTTCCTCAAAGTACCACGAACCAATTTGTGCACGTTTTCCAAACCATACAATTCCAAATAATGCACGGAATTTCTATTCGCATAAGCATCGTATCGCACGCCGTCGCTGGCAACAACTGTGTCTACTTCATCAAACAATTTATAGTAAGGAACCATACGAAGCTTATTGTTCTCGCGATACATCGCATGCCCTGAACTTCCAGCAAGAATAATATTTCTCGGATTCCAAGAAATTTTGTACCCCCACAAATTATCATCGCTGGCCGGGGCTACCAAGCCACCTGTATAAGATTCAAAAGATTCAATTTCCGCACCCTCGCTTTTCAACCTGTGAATAATTTCCATTGCCGAAATATGATCTATTCCGGGATCCACACCCATTTCATTCAACACTAAAACGCCCTCTTGTAAAGCCCGTTCATGCATATCATTTACTTCCGCACTTACATAACTCGGAGTAATCACATGAACATGAAAATTAATGCAATCACGCACTACTTCCGCATGCATAAAGGCGGGAAGCATGGAAATGACAAGTGAAGAATGTGCAATTAAATTCTGACGAAACTTAGCATCGCTTGCATCTCCTGCCACAAATTTCATTTGATCCAAACTGCCATACTCCTCAACCCAATGAGCCACATTTGTATCGGCAATAACCACCTTCCATTTGCCAGATAAAGCTCCTTCAACTAAAAAAGAAACCAAATGGCGCGCACTTCTTCCAGCACCGAACAGTATAATTTTCTTCATTTCCATCGAAAACAAAGTTAACCAATCCACTTAGCTTCTGTTTCCTGTACCTTTATTTTTTGGCATAAACTTTTATACAGGAAAAATCATAACTAAATTTACATCCTTAACAGTCAACCGATATGATGAAAAAAATTACCCTCATTGCCTTATCATTAATGGCTTTCTCAAACGTTTTCGCTCAAATGAATGCCGTAATTTATTCTGAAGCAGGCGAAAAGTTCACCCTCTATCTGAATGGTGAGGCCATGAATAGCACTCCTCAAACGAATGTGAAATTACAAAACCTCACTTCAGAGTTTTATCAAGCCAGAGTAGACTTTCAAGACGCTACCCTTGCAGATTTCTCTAACAACAACTTTGCTCTTCATCCAGGAATGGAAGTTACTTACCAAGTCAAAAAGAATAAAAAAGGAGAATACGTTCTTCGTTATTACACCGAAAACGCAATATCCTCAACAGCCAGTGCAAAACCAACAGAAGACAACAATGCAGTGAAAGATTTTGCTGTTGTAGACGATACCCCTGCCAGCACAACTTCAACCCAAACCAACAACAACACGGCTGCAGTGGGTAATTCAAAGACAACAACCACAACCACCATTACTGGAACGAATACCACTCCAAATAACAACGGAACAATCGGAATGAACATCAATGTAGACGGTGTAAATATGGGAATGAATGTGAATGATGGAAGTAACACCGGTAATGGTAATGTAGGAATGAATATTAACGTAGATGGAATGAACATGGGAATTAACATGAACGTTCCAAACATGGATGTTCAAACTTCCGGAACAACAACCACAACTACTACAACTAGATCAACCTCTACAAATTCAACTGTTCCAGCACACACTACACGTCCAAGCCAACCAGCCCAAACGCAACCTTCAAACACCACCATTTCAGGAAACGGAAATTGCACGCGCTCCATGGATGCTACTAGCTTCGGCAAAGCAAAGCAAACCATTGAAAGCAAAGGTTTCGACGACACCAAACTTTCTACTGCGAAGCAAGTTGCTAAAGCGAATTGCTTAACGACTGACCAAATTCTTGAAATCATGAAAGTATTCGGATTCGAAGACAGCCGATTGGATTTTGCCAAATACGCCTATGACTATTGCTTCGATCAAAACAATTACTACAATGTAAGCCAAGGATTCACCTTCGATTCAAGCACCGAAGAATTGAATCAATACATTGAAACGAAATAATTATGAAAAACGGCCTTATCCTTTTTATAGCTTTTCTTCTGCTCGGCACTCAAGCTTGTCAAAATAGTAAGCACTACACCAAGCTTGCTCAAAAACAAGATGCTGCCGGACTAAATAAAGAGGCTTCCGAAAGCTATTACATAGCACTTTGGAAGAAGCGCGCAAATATTGAAGCTCAAATTGGAATGAAAAAAACGGGGCAAACCGTATTAAACGGAATGCTAAGCGAATTCAACCAAAAAAGCAGCTTCGGAAATAAAAAAGAAGCCGTATACGCGTTCATGTCAGCCAAAGAATACCTCGCCAAAATCAAGGGCGTTGGCGTTGAACTTCAAATACCCGAATTTTATTTAAGTGATTACGAAAAAGTAAAGAAATCTTATCTCACTGAACTCTACGAGCAGGGAACAAAATTATTAGAAGAAAATAATTTTACCGACGCTGAAACCAACTTCAACGAAATTGGAAGACTTGATCCAAACTTCAAAGACGCCGGCGATTTGAAAGACATTGCGTACCTCGAACCCATTTATCAAAAAGCGCTAACCGAGTTTGAAGCAAAGCACTACCGCGCCGCTTATAATGGTTTCGTAAAAGTTGAAGAACGAAAATTAGGTTACAAAGAATCGGCAAGCCTCAAAATGAGCTGCCTTGAAAAAGGAAAATACACCATTGCATTAATGCCATTTTCAAACGGGACAAACATGCAAGGCAGCGACACCAAGGCAACCGCCTATATTTTGAACGCATTAACTCAAATCAACGACCCTTTCCTTCAAGTTATCGATAGAGAAAATTTGAACAACATTCTTGCAGAACAACGCATTCAAATGAGCGGCATTTTCTCTGAATCCAATGCCGTTGAAATCGGGAAAATTTCTGGCGCAAAGGCACTCATTACTGGGACTGTATTGAACCACACCGTTCAAAACGGACAGATTCGCAAAGTCACTCGAAACGGTTTTGAGTCGTACCAAGTGAAAAAGGTAAATGCCGAAGGAAAAACATTTTACGATACGGAATACAAGCCGGTTCAGTTCGACGAATATTACAACTCTTCTGAATCGAATGTTTCCATTCAATACAAAATGACTTCTATTGAAACGGCTTCATTAATTAAAAACGATATCTTCACTGAGAAGAACAAAGACGAAGTCATCTATGCCGTGTATGGCGGAAATGCGAATAATTTATTTCCTGCAAGTGGAAATGTGGTGAACACAAACAGCCGAGATAGAAATGCGTTAAAAGAAATGCTAAACGCACGCAGAAATGTTCGCGATGGCAACGACATAGCAAATGATCTATATATTGAAATCGCCAAGAAAATTGCCGATAACGTAAAAACACAAATGCAAACGCTTGTTCCCTAATGAAATCATTTCTGAAATATTTGTTTTTTCTGGGAATCATCTTCTTGAATTCTTGCCGTGAAAAAGATGCGGTAAAGACCGTCGTACCTGCTCCTCAGCCCAAGCCTGAATGGGTATCTACGCGACCTATCAACTCTTCCTACTACATCGGAATTGCTACTTGTTCTAAGATTACTCAGCCAACAGATTACCAGGCCATCGCAAAAAAATTAGCTCTGAACGATCTGGCTACTGAAATTTCGGTAAAGGTTGAAGGGCAAACTTTTTTCAATACCATGGAAGTGAACAAAGACTTCAGCGAGAGCTTTAGTTCAAACGTAACAACATCTTCTTCAGAATTTTTGGAAGACTTTGAAGTTGCTGGCATTTGGGAAGACAAAGAGACCTATGCGATTTACTACAAGTTAAACAAGGTAGACTACCAATCTAAAAAGGCTCAAAAAAAAGACAACACCTTGCACTCGGCTCTCGATTATCTTAAAAAAGGAAGAGAGGCTAAAAAATTAGGAAATATCCCTTCAGCCATAGACCTCTTTTATCACGGATTATTCGCACTGAAGCCCTATTGGACAGAAGTGAATCAAATGAAAGATGAAAATGGAAATGACATCTTCATAGATAACGAACTGTTTTCCGAAATCAGAGCAGTGCTTGCCGATCTTCGATTTGAAACAACCTTGAAGACCATTGTACTTTCCTCTGCCAATACCTTCAAAACACAAGTACCCGTTATGATCACATACAAGGCTGAAGGTGTTAGAGGAATTAATGTCAAGTATGTCTACCAGCGAGACAACTTCATGAAACCAAAAATTGCTATGTCTGATAACGACGGAATTATTCTTGCAGACATTGACAATGTGAGCCTGAAAACCAAAAACAATTCGCTTGAATTGAGTTTTGTTATCGACGCGCTGGTTCCGCAAGATTTAGATTCAGACCTCGCATTAGCCCTAGTCGCTGGCATAAATACAGATCAAAGAAAAATTCCTATAGAAGTACTAGCACCTAGTTTTTATGTCTCTTCCAACGAATTCAAACTAGATGGAACAAAGACTTCCACTCTTGCTGAATCTACTCGGAACACCTTAATCAGTAAGGGAATGAGAATAGCTACCAGCGAAACTTCTGCAGACTTTGTTATTTACATTAACTCAACTCCAAGAGCAGGAGAAGATATTCAAGGATTTAAAGTTGCCTACATCGATGGGAAGATTTCTGTTAATGACACGAAAACAAACGCCTCTATTTTCGAGCATAGCATTAACGGAGTGAAAGGAGTTCAACTCTCTCATGAAAATGCAGTACTCGAAGCCTACAAGAAAGTTCGGGAAAATATAGAAACCACCTTGATTAATGAAATAATTAAAATTATTTTGTAAGTTTGGCATAATAACT
Organism: Flavobacteriales bacterium; assembly: GCA_947452685.1. Classification (GTDB taxonomy): domain Bacteria; phylum Bacteroidota; class Bacteroidia; order Flavobacteriales_D; family Sanyastnellaceae; genus CAIZGX01. Next base: position 12,670 of record CANGEF010000005.1, read on the forward strand.
GAAAAGAACGATTTAACTAATATCTTGACAAAAATGAAAACACGCATTACCCTTTTAGCAATTGCTGCAGTGACAATGGTTGCTATCCCTTCTTGTAAGAAGAACAAAGACGAAGTAAAAACTCCAGATCCAAAAGGAGAAGTAATTATCAATGAATATTGCTCTGGCGATCAATTCAAAAGCACAAAAGATGCTTTTAGATCTACCGCTACTGGCGAAAGTCTAGACCGCGAAACGGCTAAGAAAAAAGCTCGCTCAAATGCAAATTCTGAAATGGCTAAAACTATTAGCGCAACATTGAAAATTGTTGGAGACAACTACGTTAACTCAACTGAAGTAAATAACAAAGAAGAAGTAACCGAATCTTTCAACGAAATGGCTCGCACAGTAGTTGACCAAGAACTTCGCGGTTGCATCGAAATCTGTGAAAAATTAACTCAACGTCCTGATGGAACTTATGTAAGCTACGTTGCTCTTGAGTTAAGCGGAAACACTATCGCAGATGCTTACCAAAGCGGTTTGTCTAAAAACGACAAATTGAAAGCAGACTACAACTACGAGAAATTCAAAGAGACTTTCGACAAAGAAATGGAAAAACTTTCTCAAGGTAAATAATCTTTAACCTCTTCAAAAAGGTCACTTCGGTGACCTTTTTTTTTCACCATGAAATCAATCCTCACCCTTTTATTGGTCTTTGGCTTCGCGGTTGGATTCGGTCAAACCAGTCTGAAACTTCATGTTGAGAATATTCCTGCACAAAATTCGAAAAAAGTATTTCTTGAAGCCTTTGAAAAAGACCAATGGCAAATTCTATCAACTTCTGACCTCGACGGTTCCGGTTCAGTTTCCATTCCATTTTCGCCTTCACACACAGGGCAATATCGTTTACGCTTTTCAGGAACAGCAAAGTCTTGGACAGACTTTTATATCAATCCGAAAACGCTTCCAAAATCGTTAGATGCTAAGCTTGACTTTACAAAGCTGAACGGACTTCCAACTTCACTTTACAATTCTACTGAACAATCAGATTATGTTGAATTGGCTACGTTATACGCGAACTTACAACTGGAATACGACGCGTATAAATCAATTACCCACCCCGCTTTTCTAAACAAGCAGAAGATCATCAATAGTTGGGTATTAGAAAAAGCAAAACAAGCGTCAAAATCAGAAGCTTATTCCAATTTCGCCCCCCTGTTCTGTCGAAGACTTCCCAATGACTTCAATGAATTCGATAGCACAATCTATTTCAAACATTTTCTCGGAAACGTAAACTACAACAACGAAGCAATTTTGTTTCATTACGCTTTTATTCGAGGATTAAACCAATACTTCAATCAACTTTACAAAGCGTATCCAAAAGAATATGCGCAGAAATTCACCGATGAATTACTGGGGCGTATGGGAGAAAATGAAGTCGTAAATCAATTCATTCATTCTTTCATTTTAAACAAAATGTTAGACTATAAAAATGAAGATGGACTCTCCTACTACCTGAACAATTACGCAGATGGCTGTTCCGATAACACTTCATTTAGCGTGAACACGAAAAACCTCATTGAATCGCTGAAGAACTGCGCTCCAGGTAAAAAAGCGGCTGAACTGAAATACCCGAATGCTGAAGGCAAACTAATTTCTCTTGAGGAAACTTGTAAGAAAAATAAGATTACCCTGGTCATGTTTTGGAGAAGCAGCTGTTCACACTGCGAAGAATTCCATCCACAGCTTCAAGAGATCTACAAAAAATACCATGAAAAGGGTTTAGAGGTCTACGCCATTTCCATTGACAAGGAAGAAGCTCCTTGGAAAAATCACCTGTTAACACATCAGCAGCCCTGGATCAATGTGCTTCCTCCAATGGAAAAGCGACCTTTCTTAGCTAAACATTACCCTTCTCCGTCTACACCTACCCTTATTGCCCTAGATTCCAACATGAAAGTGATTAGTCGGCTCATTATGAGAAGTAAGTTGGAAAATTTCCTTGAAGAAAATAAGGCTTATTTTGAATAACCCACTACTTTTGTGCTTTACAAATCAGAATGAGCAAAGTAGACGTATTGTTAGGCCTTCAATGGGGCGATGAAGGAAAAGGAAAAATTGTCGATGTATTAACTCCGAAATACGACATCGTAGCCAGATTTCAAGGCGGACCGAATGCGGGACACACGCTTGAATTCAATGGAACGAAACACGTTCTGCACACTATCCCAAGCGGAATTTTTCATGATCATGTAACCAACGTAGTTGGAAATGGTGTTGTGATAGACCCTATTGTTTTCGCGACTGAAATTGAAAAGCTCAAAGCCAAAAATGTTGATGTTGCGTCTCGACTGCTACTTTCGAAAAAAGCACATCTCATTCTTCCAACTCACAAACTTCTAGACGCTGCTTCTGAAGCTGAAAAAGGAAAATCTAAAATTGGATCTACGCTAAAGGGGATCGGCCCAACCTACATGGATAAAACCGGTCGCAATGGCCTTCGCATTGGAGACATCCTTTCTGAAAACTTTAAAGAGAAATACAATACGTTAGTCGAAAAGCACAAGAAAATGCTTTCGCACTTTCAATTTGAATATTCCTTAGACGAGATGGAAACCGCATGGTTTCAAGGCATTGAGTTATTGAAGACACTTCAGTTCATAGACAGTGAGAACTATCTTCACAAGGCCATTCGTGAAGACAAAAAGATTCTAGCGGAAGGAGCTCAAGGTTCACTTCTTGACATAGACTTTGGTTCATATCCGTTTGTCACTTCCAGCAACACCGTTGCTGCCGGAGCATGCACGGGATTGGGTGTAGCACCAAATTCAATTGGCTCTGCTTTCGGTATTTTCAAAGCCTATTGCACTCGCGTAGGTAGCGGACCTTTTCCCACTGAATTAGAAAATGAAGTCGGAGAAAGAATGCGTAAAGAAGGAAACGAATTCGGATCAACAACCGGACGCCCTCGTCGTTGCGGATGGTTAGACATTCCTGCGCTTCGCTACGCTTGTCGTTTAAACGGAATTACCGAATTATACATGATGAAGGCAGACGTGCTGAGCATCTTCGATGAAATTCTAATCTGCACTCATTACAACATCAATGGTATTCAAACAGATGAAATGCCTTATGATTTGTTAGATGGAAAAGTTGAACCTGTTTACACTTCGCTCAAGGGGTGGAACACTGACTTAACCAAAATCAGAACCATTCAAGAATTCCCACAAGAACTTTCCGATTACATCGCGTTTATTGAAAAGCAATTGGAAATTCCAATTACCTATGTTTCTGTAGGACCAGACCGTGATCAAACCATTGTAAGATAACCCTTCAACAATACACTACTTCGTTAAAATAATTCTTGTTGCGCTTTCCGTTTTTCTGATATCGCAGAAGACCGCTGGACAAGCCAAACACGTGCAATTGGTGCATGCCGATAAAATTGCATTCAATAAAAATTTAATCAACGGACAACGCCTCATTGGAAACGTTCATCTAAACTTCGACGGAACAAATTTTTATTGCGACTCTGCCTATAAATTCAGCAACGGAAATTTCCAAGCATTCGGAAACATTCGAGTAAACAAGCCTGGAGAGTATTCCATTTCCGGAAAAAAATTATTCTTCACAGATGCAACTCAATCTGCAACACTGAACGAAAACTGCGTCTTTTCTGACGGAGCAATGACACTAACTTCACCGAACATGGCCTACAACATGAAGACTGAAGTGGCTACTTACATGGGTGGTGGTAAAGTCGTGTCAAGTAAAAATAGCAACGAGCTCGTTTCTCAAACCGGAAGGTATCACAGCCCTTCAAATAACTTCACCTTTCGAAGAAAAGTAACTGTTAAAAACAAAGACTACACTGTTGTTTCAGACACTATGCTTTACAATACGGTTACAGAGATTTCATACTTCTACGGACCCACAACCATTACAGGAAAAGATCTTGAAATAAAATGCGAGAACGGCTACTTCAATTCAAAAACAGAAACCTGTAGCTTCAAAAAAAATGCACGCGTAAAATCGAAAGAACAAACCCTTTTCGGAGATAGTATTTTTTACAATGGAAAAGAAAAATGGGGTGAAGCATTTCAAAATGTAATTATCGTAGACAACAACTCCGATTTAACCATTCGTGGCAACTACGGAAGGCATGAGGAAATCAATGAAATTTCCTGGGTAACTGGAAAAAGTATTCTCGAAAAAACGCTTGAAAACAAAGACACTCTTTTCATTGTTGCCGACACTCTTTTCGCAAAAAAAACCAGCGCAGAACAGCGCGACATTAAGGCGTATCACCATGTGCTCATGTTCAGCAAAGACTTACAAGGAAAGTGCGACTCGCTTTCGCTTTCGGAAGCCGATTCAATCATGCGAATGTTTTACACTCCGGTGTTGTGGAACGATGCAAATCAACTTACAGGAACGGAAATAAATCTGCATTTCAAAAACGACAGTTTAGACTTCCTTTTTGTTCCTGAAAAAAGTTTCTTAGCATCTGAAGTTGTCCCAGGATATTTCAATCAGATAAAAGGAAAATCGCTGCACGGACAATTCATTAAAAACGATCTTCATGAGGTTCAAATTAAAGGCAACGGTCAGCTCGCTTATTTCTCAACGGAAGAAAAAAGCACGCGTACCAAACTCACTGGATTGAACAGAACCGACTGTTCGAATATTCGAATTGAATTGAAAGAAAAAGCCATTCAAAAAGTGACACTCGAAAACGAACCCAACAGTTTGTACAACAGCATTAAAAAAACAAAATCCTCACAATTCAAATTGGAGGATTTTATCTGGCGCGGAAATGAGCGCCCAAATTCGAAAGAAGACCTTTTGAACTTACGCAAATAAAGGTCTTGAAGACATTTGTTCATGCACTTCCATCTTCACTGCACGAATAACATCTTCATTCGAAGCATTTGAAATGACTTTGTCAATGGCGTTTGCCACAAAAACCATATCATTTGTATTCAATCCACGTGTTGTAATAGCCGGTGTTCCAATTCGAATTCCACTGGTAATAAAGGGAGATTTATCATCGAATGGAACCATGTTTTTATTCACTGTAATTTCAGCACTGACCAATGCTTTCTCTGCATCTTTTCCCGAAATATTCTTGTTTCGAAGATCTATGAGAAAACAGTGATTATCTGTCCCTCCAGAAACAATCTCATAACCCTTTGCCAAGAGATGATCTGCAAGTGCGCTAGCGTTTGCCATCACCTGCTTTCCGTACAACTTGAAATTTTCTGTAAGCGCCTCGTTGAAAGCTACTGCCTTCGCGGCAATAACATGTTCCAAAGGACCACCTTGCATACCTGGAAAAACACCGCTGTCTAGAACAGATGAAAGTGAACGAACCTCACCCTTCATAGTCTTAACACCCAAAGGATTTGGCATATCATTTCCAACCATAATAACACCACCTCTTGGTCCTCGCAAAGTTTTATGCGTGGTAGAAGTTACAATGTGACAATGCGGAAACGGATGATTCAACAATCCGGCTGCGATTAAACCTGCAGGGTGAGAGATATCCGCCATTAAAACGGCCCCTACTTCGTCGGCAATTTCGCGAAACGCGGCATAATCCCAATCGCGGCTGTATGCGCTAGCTCCGCAAATCAAAAGTTTGGGTTTACACTCCAACGCTTTTTCGCGAACCTTATTCATGTCAACAAGACCCGTTTCCTTTTCTACCCCATAAAAAAACGGACGATAAAGTTTGCCTGAATAATTAACGGGTGAACCGTGCGTAAGGTGACCACCTTGCGAAAGATCCAATCCTAAAATGGCATCTCCCGGATTCAATATAGCCAGCATAACAGCGCTATTGGCATTGGCACCACTGTGTGGTTGCACATTCGCCCACGACGCTCCAAACAATTGCTTCAAACGATCAATAGCAATTTGCTCTACTTCATCTACCACTTCACATCCGCCATAATACCTCTTTTTGGGGAGACCCTCTGCATATTTATTGGTTAACACAGAACCCATTGCCTGCATCACTTCTTCGCTCACATAATTCTCTGATGCGATAAGTTCTACTCCATTGGTTTGACGAACTCTTTCGCGCTCGATTAAATCGAAAATAATTTGATCTTTCATGTTGAAATTGTATGCCTCAAAAGTACGTTCGTTCTTGCAAATACACTCGCATTCAAAAAGCAAAGCTTTTCCACCAATGCACGAACTTATTCACTTCGGTTTTATGTTTGCAGCATGATTAGAAAATTCTTCATTCTTCTTTTGGTTTCGATTGCTCAGTTTGCAAATTCGCAGATCATTGATAACCGCGAAGGCAAAGCATTTCAACAAGAAATGTTTTTCAGTCAAGAATTCCTTTGGCAAAATAAAATATCAAGCATTACAGGTATTTGCCAAATGAAACGCACCGGTAAGGCCATCGAAAACCGTCCAGATATTACTGTTTATCACTTCAACGAGACAGGTCAACTTGCCAAGATCGATGCGGTCACGAGCGTGTTAAGCTTGGTAGACAGCACACAGATAGTTTTTGACCGAAACGAATTGGGGCTCGTTCAAAACAGAAATGAATTGGGGCGAAATGGATACAACACCACCTCGTTTTTTTACGACCACAAAGGCCGAGTAGAGAGAATAGACAATTCTGTATCTGAAAACAAAAGCATTGAAAAGCTTAAGCTCGTTCCAGGACTCACTGTAACTGTGAACTCTGAATCCTTCAAGTACAGTGAACCTTCAGCATTAATTTTAAGAAAAGAAAGCTTTAACAATTACGGATTACCCTACTCCATAGACCTTGTTTATCGCGATACGGCCGGCTTCGTAACACGCGAGGAAAAAGAACTAACCTTAAGCGGCAAAAGTTTCAACAAACAATACAGCTATAACGACAAGGGGTGGATTGCTCAAATTTCTACCATTGAAAACGCTTCGAACAAAGAGACTAAACGAGAGTGCTTTCAATACGACCGAATTGGGAATTTGACTAAGGTATCATACTTCACGAACTCGATCCTTCAGCGCGAAATTGAAATTTTGTATACACCAACTTCTTTCATCGAAGCTACGTTAGATCAAGACATGGGATCGAAAGATATTTTAATCACCAAGTACTCTTACGAATTTAGAAAATGAAACACTTTTGCGTAATCTTATTTCTCTTCCTTGGAGTTTCTGCGTTTGGACAATCCGAAAATGATGTCATTACTCCTGAAAACTCAAGAGCAAAGCGCAAAGAGCAGCATGACCAAATTGAAAACGACTACTTAAAAAACGTCGAAAAACACCAAGATGCTCAAGGGAAAAAGGGTAAGAAAAAGATGAAGCGACACATGAAGAAGTCTATGCGCATGCGCAGACTTGGAAATAAGCCTTGGTACAAGCGCATGTGGATTCGCAGACAGTAACCTCGAAAATGGGCTTAGAAAAGTAAAAAAACTTTTCATTTCGACAGCGAAAGTCATTCTTAAAATGGCAAATTCTAAATTGATTTTTTAGCTTTACCCAAGAGTTAGGCTCAAACCGCCTACTACTCTGATAATCAGAACTAAAAACAAAAAAAACAAAGAATGCTTTGATGAACTTTGGGAATTAGCCTAAGCTTGCCTTATTTTAGCGCCCGTTGTATACTTTAATAATTCCTTAACCTGGTTTTTATGCAGAGAAAATTATACCTGCTTTTGAGTTTCATGGTCCTTTCTATTTCTAGTGTTTTTGCACAAGGAAATGCTGGAACCTTGAAAGGAAAAGTCATTGACAAAGAGACGAAGAAGCCTCTTCCTTTCGTGAATGTTGTTCTGTTTTTGAATGGAAATCTGATTACAGGTGGACAAACAGATCCAGATGGGCAATACACCATTAAGCCTGTAGATCCAGGAACTTATGAAGTTCAATTCAACTTCGTGGGATATCAAACACAAAGTCAAACCGGAATTCCAATTTCATCGGGAAAGATTCAATTCGCGAATGCAGAATTGAGCTCTGGTCTTGAAATGACCACCCTCGAAATTAAAGAATACCGTGTTCCGCTTATTGATAAAGATGGTGGAGCCTCTGGGGGAACTGTAACTCGTGAAGAGTTAGAGAAGATGCCTAGTCGTGACGCTCTTGGTCTAGCTCAAACGGTAGCCGGGGTTAGCTCTGCAGGTACAGGTGGTGGAATTTCTATTCGCGGTGCTCGTACAGGTTCTACATGGGTATACATAGATGGAATGAAAGTTCGTGGTTCCACGTCCTTACCAAAATCTGCAATTGAAGAAGTTTCTGTTATTACAGGAGGTATTCCAGCGAATATAGGGGATGCAACAGGAGGGGTAATTAACATTTCACTTCGTTCTGCGTCTTCTGAATATACTGGCGGACTTGAGGCTATTTCCTCAGGATTCAAAGTTGGAGATAAGGCTGTTGGCTTAGATTATTATGGTTATAACTTGTTGGAAGGTTCATTATCTGGTCCTATCCTTTTCAGAAAAAAAGACGACGGCTCTAAAGGCAGACCAATTCTTGGGTTCTTCCTTTCAGGAAACTATACAGACGTAGTAGATGGCGGTCCAACCTTCGGTGGTGTTTACCGCATGAAAGAAGATGCACGCCAAGCTATTCTTGCAAATCCTTTGCGTCAAAACATCCAAGCAGATGGTACAGTGAATGGTGCGTTATACAATGCAGATTTCCTTACATCGAACGACTTTGAAAAGATCAACACCCGCATGAACGTGCGCTCGAAACAAGCCAACGTTGTTGCGAAAATTGATTTGAATGCTTCTGAAAACATTACCTTAACCTTCGGTGGTACAGCGGCATTAAGCCGTGGTAATGGATTCGACTACAGTAACATGTTGTCGAACTGGCAAAACAACCAACAGAACACTGGGGTAGATTGGAGAGCTTATGTAAAATTCGCTCAGCGATTCAAAAATGCAGATGAAGAGTCTGGTAGCTCTAACTTGAAAAACGTATTCTACCGTATTCAAGCAGATTACTCGCACTCTATGAACCGTTCTGAAGACGCTGCGCACAAAGACAATCTATTTAGATATGGACACGTAGGAACATTTGATGTATACCGCAAACCATCATATACACTAAATAGCTCAGGAAATTTCTACGAGCAAAACGGATGGCAGAATGTGAACGTAAACTTCACACCTTCTGAATACAATCCTGACCTTGCTGCAATAACCAATCAGTTTTTCACTTTATTCAATACCAACCCGTACGTTACAGAAGTGTTGAACGGAACGGATCCAATTATCACAGATACACAATTCTTCGATCCTACCTTAAATGATGTTACTTCTGAATCAGCACAAATTGGTAACTCACCATATGCTTCTATCACGAATATTCAAGGAAGAAATGGATTGGTGAACGGTCAACAACCAACCGATACTTATGGTTTATGGTCGCACATTGGTGCTAAGACAGATAACTATAGTGTATCGAACAACAACCAATTCCGTATTTCTGGTTCTGGTTCTGCAGATATTGGAGACCATGCTATTGAGGTCGGTTTCGAATTTGAGCAACGTAAAGATGCTGGTTACTCCATTGCACCAATTGGCCTTTGGACACTTGCTCGTCAATTGGCAAACTACCACATTCGTGAGTTGAACACCAACGACCCGCATTATTTCAACAACGGAACATATACTTACATTGATTATTCAAACTTAGTGGGTTCTGGACAATCAGAGTTTGACTACAATTTAAGAACAGCTCTTGGTCTTGATCCGAACGGAACAGACTTCATTAACACCGATGGATTGAACCCTAACTTCCTTTCTGTGGATATGTTCGGTGCTAATGACTTGTTAAATTCGGGGAATTCTCTAGTTAGCTATTTCGGATATGACCACAGAGGTAACATGCTTAGCAGAAAACCTTCTTTAGAAGATTTCTTCTCTGAGCGTTACAACTTAGGAAACGGGTCATACTACACTCGCGCAGTTGGAGCATTCGAACCTGTATATATTTCAGGTTATATCATGGACAAATTTGCATTCGACGATTTGATTTTCAATGTGGGTCTTCGTATCGACAGATATGACGCAAACCAATACGTTCCAAAAGATCCTTATGTAATCAGTCAAGCATTCACAGCTGGAGAAGTAAACTTTGAACAATTTGGAGCAAGCCGTCCTGCTAACATCGGAGATAACTACGTTGTCTATGTAGACGACATTCGTAATCCAACAGCAATTAAAGGATACCGCAACGGAGACAACTGGTACAACGCATCAGGTACCTTGGTTAATGACCCGTTTACCAGTATTGCTTCAGGTGGAAAAATAAACCCTTACTTGAGTGTGGATCCAGATGCTGCATTAACCAGCAAGGCATTCAAAGAATACACGCCAGCTGTTAACTTCATGCCACGTGTTGCCTTCTCGTTCCCTATTTCAGAAGAGGCTTTATTCTTTGCTCACTACGACATCTTAACGCAACGTCCAACGACAAGCAATCGCTTCAATCCGATTGATTACTTGTACATGCAGAACAGAAACGTTTTGATGAACAACCCAAATCTTCGTCCGGAGAAAACGGTTGACTACGCGCTTGGATTCCAACAAGTTCTTTCAAAAACTTCTTCGATTAAAATTGAAGCTTTTTACCGCGAATTACGCGACATGATTCAAGTACGCAAATTCAACGGTGCATACCCAAGTACATATAGCGCCTTCGGCAACTTAGACTTTGGTACTGTTAAAGGTTTGACACTTACTTATGACCTAAGAAGAACTGGAAACCTTTGGATGAAAACTTCTTACACCCTTCAGTTTGCTGATGGTACAGGATCGACTACACAAACCCAATTGGCGTTAATCAATGCTGGACTTCCTAACTTACGTACGGTTTCTCCATTCAACTATGACCAACGCCACCGCATTGTAACTACCGTTGACTACCGTTACGGTGAAGGAAAAGAATACAACGGACCAGTATGGTTTGGTAAACAAATTTTCGCGAACACTGGTGCTAACCTTATCGCAAACTTAGGATCAGGTACACCGTATACCGCGCAAGTATACCCAACTCCAATTACTGGAGAGTTAAGTCCAACTACCGCTGGTGGTATTAACAGCGCTCGTCTTCCTTGGCAGTTCACTGTAGACATGAATTTAGACAAGAACTTTAGTTTAACATTCGGAGGTGAGGGTGAAAAGAAAAAGGCCGCGAACTTGAATGTATACCTATGGATGACCAATTTGTTAAATACTCACAACGTGACTAGTGTTTATCGCTTCACAGGTACTCCTAACGACGATGGATATTTAGCAGCAGCACAATACCAAAACGTTATCAATACACAAAATTCACCATCTTCATTCCGCAACTACTACAGCATGTTCGTGAACAACCCATATAACCTTGGGTCACCACGTCAAATTCGTTTAGGTGTAAGATTTGATTTTTAATTTTTTGAGAACATGAATTATTCAAAAAGCATGAGAAAGAATATATACTTAAGTCTGATTGCATTGTCACTTGGATTTGCGAACCAAGCTTTCGCATACAAGTCAATACTGGATAATCCGGGCATGGTTCAGAACAATGAGATTGTTACTGATTCACGCGCTGCTTTGTGCGCGCCAGCTACAGGATTAAGAGACTTAGCATGGAATAACGTAAAGTGTATCATCGAAACCGGTGGTTCCATGTGGCAAAACCGCTCTTTAAGCAGAGCCGCTTACGAAGTTCCTAAAGGTGGCGGAGTGTCTTCCATTTATGCAGGTGCACTTTGGATGGGAGGTATTTCTCCTGACCAACAATTAAAACTGGCTGCTGTTCGCTTTCGTGGAACCGGAAATGACTATTGGCCAGGCCCGTTAACGAACGACGGAACTGCATCTGTGACAGAAGCTACCTGCCAACAATACGATAGATTCTTCATCTCATTGCGCCAAGATGCTCAAATTCATCGCGCCTATTTCGATTGCATTGCAGCTGGTGGAACCAACTGTGTTGCTGACTATGCCATTCCTGGATATTTTTACGAATACCCTGCAATTGGAAATACAGCAGCAGGACAAGATTTATACTTAGCACCTTTCTATGATTATGACCAAGATGGATTCTATAACCCACAAAACGGTGACTACCCTTGGTATGATTTCTTGAGAGAGATTAACTGCGCTGAGCGTCGCAGAGAAGATATTGTGCCGCTATACGGTGACCAAACTTACTACTGGATTTTTAATGACAAAGGAAACGCACACACCGAATCTCAAGGCCAACCAATTGGTATGGAAATTCGTGCGCAAGCTTTCGCTTTTACTTCGAACGATGAAGTAAATAACATGACCTTCTACAACTATGTATTAATTAACCAAGGTTCACAAACACTTACCGAAACTTACTTCGGTTCTTGGGTCGATCCTGACTTAGGTACACCAACAGATGACTACGTTGGCTGTGATGTACAACGTGGATTGGGTTATTGCTACAACGGTGATGCCTTTGATGAAACTACATCTTCTTCTCTAGGATATGGAGCAAATCCACCTGCTGTAGGTGTTGACTTCTTCGAAGGTCCTTACCAAGACAATGACGAAAAAGATAACCCGTTAACCACGGATATCATCTCTGCAATTGACCAAGATGGTATTCCATATAAAGGTTTAGGTATTGGATACGGCGACGGTGTTGTTGACAACGAACGTTTTGGAATGCGTAAATTCGTATACTACAACAACAGCGGAAGTCCAGTAAACGGTGAGCCATCTTTACCTAGCCATTTCTACAATTACATGCGTGGTTTTTGGAAAAACGGACAACGTATGCACTACGGCGGAAACGGAGCCACTGGTGCTAACGTAACAGACATTTCTTCTGACTATATGTTCCCAGATGACACTGACCCTTTGTTCTGGGGAACAGGCGGTGTAATCACCGACAACTGGTCAGAGGAATCTGAAGGTAATCCACCAAATGACCGTCGTTTTATTCAAGCTGCAGGTCCTTTCACCCTGAAACCTGGTGATTACAACAACATTACTTTAGGCGTTGTTTGGGCAAAAGCGAATAGCGGTAACCCATTTGAATCTGTTCGTCTTCTTCGCGAATTCGATGACAAAGCGCAATCATTATTCGACAACTGCTTTGAATTGGTCTCTGGTCCAGATGCTCCGGATGTTGCCGTTCAAGAACTTGACAAAGAAATCATTTTGATGCTTTCAAACAAAAGTTCTATTTCTACCAACTTCGAAGAAAACTACGGACCAACCCAAGGTGGTTTCGATCCAAGTATTCCTGAAGAACTTGCAGATGGAACACAACTAACTTTGGCTGACCGTTCATACAAATTCGAAGGTTACCTCGTTTATCAAAGAGCAAATCAAGATGTAAGTGCGAATGATCTTGGAGATATTGAAAAAGCACGTTTAATTGCGCAGTGTGATGTTCAAAACGGAATTGGACGTATCATCAACTTCTCTCGTGACCCAATTACTGGATATATCATTCCAGAAATGAAAGTAGATGGAGCTGATGCAGGAATACAACGTTCTTTCCGAGTGACAACCGATGCATTTGCTACGGGTAATAATGCGCTTATTAACCACAAGACCTATTACTTTATGGTCATTGCCTATGGTTACAACAACTATTCTCAATACGATATTTCTCTAGAAAAAGGACAAGACGAAGCGTTCCTTTCTTCAAGAAAAAGTTCTATCGGTGAGATCCAAAAAATCTCTGCAATACCGCACATTCCTTCACCTGAATTGGGAGGAACCATCCAGAATTCGAACTACGGAGATGGCGTTCCATTAACCCGTTTAGAAGGAAAAGGTAATGGTTCGAACGATTTGCTTCTCTCTTCAGAAACGGAGGCAATTATTTTAGCCAATAACAACATTAGCGAGTTAACCTATGCACCAGGCAAAGGTCCTGTTCAAGTTAAAGTTGTTGACCCACTTCGCGTACCTTCAGCAGACTTTGAATTACGCTTGAAAACCACGGCTTTTGGGGAAGAAACTCCAGATAGCATGTATTGGGAATTGGAAAATCTTGACAATGGGTCAATCTACGGAACCTATAAAAAATTCAATACTTCAAGTGAAGATGTAATTTTAGATTGGGGGCTATCTGTTACTTGGGGACAATATGACTACACGTATGACGGAGCTCAAGTGAAGCACTTCACAGGATTGCTTTCTTCATCGATAACATATGACGATCCGTCTAAACCTTGGTTAACAGGTATCAAAGACGGTGAAGGATTTACTGAGCAAAACTGGATTCGTGCTGGAAACGTGAAAACAGAAGGGACCGATCCTCAAGCTCTTTCTGAAGCTTTATATGACGACTATCAAAACGGAAGTGCTGGATTTCCATTCACAGATGAGAAAGAAGTGTATGAAGGTGTGGCAGCCGGAACTTGGTCTCCATATTGCCTAGTTTCAGGTACGGTGCTCGACCCAAATGACGCTACACTTATTGTGAATAACGTTGCTCCTACAGTGGATGCACTTCACGGCGATTTGGATCAACTAGATACGCAAAGAAAATCTAATATTAAAGGATTAAACAACATTGATGTTGTCTTCACAAAAGACAAATCGAAATGGACGCGTTGTCCTGTATTGGAAATGCAATACACGCCTGCTCTTGCTGAAGACAATGACGGTGACAACACCATTGATCCTGAAAAAATGAAAGTTCGTCGTGCTCCTTCTGTAGATAAAAACGGAAGAAAAGCTGGACAAGCAGGGTACAATGCTGCAGAGGGAGATCTAACCGCTGCAATAGGTATGGGATGGTTCCCAGGCTATGCCATAGACCTTAGCACCGGAGAAAGATTAAACATGGCTTTCGGAGAAGACAGTTGGTTGGTTGGTGAAAATGGACGCGATATGATCTGGAATCCATCTAGCCGCTTATACACAAACAATGGCTCTCCCCTATTTGCTGGACAACATTGGATTTATGTATTTAAGAATCTTCGATTTGAAGATTACTCAGCTACAAGTCCATCTTCAAGCCTTTCTCTTTGTCCTACATACGATAGCGGTGCATTCTTGTATAGCAAGTTATCGGACCCTGCTCTTAGTTCTTCGAACTGGAAAAAAGTCTTCCGTGCTTGCACCTGGGTTGGAAGTGGTTTAGTTAACCCTGAGCACCCTCTTCTTTCTGTAGAAGAAGGTCTTATCCCTAACGATGTGCGTATTAGTATTCGTGTTGGCAAGCCTTATAGCAGCTATTCCTACGAAAATCCTAATATTACAACACCTGATGGATCTGTGAATGAATGGAGAAACATTTACACCTTCTCTACGAAGAACATAGCTACAACTACGAACGATGCAAACACCCTTACTTCGGTGCTTGATATCATAAATGTTGTACCCAATCCGTACTATGCCTTCAGTTCATATGAAACAAACAAATTGGACAATCGCATTAAGATTACAAACCTTCCTGACATTTGTACAGTTACAGTTTATGACTTGAATGGAAATAGAATTCGTCAATTCAAAAAAGCAGATAAAATCACAAGTGTTGACTGGGATTTGAAAAACGAACGTAACATTCCTATCGCATCAGGAACCTACATCATACATGTTCAAGTACCTGGTGTTGGAGAGAAAATACTGAAATGGTTCGGCGTTATGCGTCCGGTTGACTTGAATAACTTCTAATTGAAAAACGAATTACGATCATGAAAAAATCAATCATATCACTCACCCTGATCTTAGGAATGACTTTCACGCTTTTTGCGGGAAATCCTGATAGATCTGGATCAGCCGGTGCTAGCCATTTGCTTGTGAATCCGTGGGCTCGTTCTTCAGGATTAGGAAATGCTTCTCTTTCTTCAGTTAATGGAGTTGAGAGTGTGTTTTTAAATGTAGCCGGTCTAGCTTTCACCAAGAAAACAGAGCTTCTATTCACCAATACTCAGTACTTCGTGGGTACTGGAATTAAATTGAACGCTGCCGCTTTTGGACAAAAAATAGGTAAATCAGGAGCATTCGGTCTCTCTGTTGTAAACATGAATTTTGGAGATATTGCTAGAACTACTGAAGCCTTGCCAGAAGGAGGTATTGGTTCTTTCACTGTAAACTACTCCAACATTGGTATTAGTTTCGCAAAAGAATTCTCGAACAGCATCTACGGTGGATTAACCGTTCGCTTAATAAGCGAAGCTATTTACAACGTGCGCTCTCAAGGGGTTGCTTTCGATGCGGGAATTCGTTATGTTACCGGAGAAAAAGACAACATACGTTTTGGTATTACTCTTCGTAATGTTGGACCTCCAATGCGTTACAAAGGAGACGGTTTAACTGTCTCTGCAGTAATTCCAGCAAGTGGTAACACGCTTACCGTAGAGCAAAGATCTCAAGCTTACGAAATGCCTTCCATGGTTAACGTTGGTTTCGGTTATGACTTCCTTATGAAGAACAATATGAAACTTACCGCCAATGCTGCCTACACTTCGAACTCTTTCAGCAAAGACCAAGTAGCGCTAGGTTTAGAATACAATTTACGTAACCGTCTATTCCTTCGAGGTGGGTACCAACAAGACATTGGAACGAATACCACTTACAATGCTAAAAGTGCGTTATCTGGCCCAACCGCTGGTATGACTATTCAATTACCAACAGGAGATAACGGAAGTGTTATTGGACTCGATTATTCTTATCGCTTAACGAATCCATTCAATGGAATTCACAGCATGGGAATTCACATTACGCTTTAAATTTCTTACTATATTTGTTTAGAAACCTCGTTCGCGGGGTTTCTTTATTTTTAATACCTACAAGACCATGTCAAATATTGCCTATTACACAGCCGAAGGACTTAAGAAACTAAAAGACGATCTCTATCATTTGAAAATGGTTGAGCGTCCTAAGATCAGTCAGCAAATCGCTGAAGCCAGAGACAAGGGTGATCTTAGCGAGAATGCTGAATATGATGCCGCGAAAGAAGCCCAAGGTCATCTCGAAGCTCGAATAGCAAAAATGGAAGATCTTGCTGCAAATGCACGTTTAATTGATGATTCGCATATAGACAATTCAAAAGTTTTCATTCTCTCTCGTGTGAAATTGAAAAATCTTAAGACAAATACGGAAGTTGAATACACACTTGTTGCAGAGAATGAAGCAAACCTTGCAAACAAAAAAATAAGTATTGACTCCCCTATCGGAAAAGGATTATTGGGTAAAAAAGTTGGCGACATCGCAGAGGTTCAAGTTCCAGCTGGAACTCTTCAACTCGAAATTCTAGATATCAATCGCTAATGGCAACCTTGTTTACGCGCATCATTAACGCTGAAATACCTTGCTATAAAATTGCAGAGGATGACCAATTCATTGCTTTTCTAGACATTCTTCCTGTGGCTAAAGGCCATACACTAGTTGTACCCAAAAAAGAAATAGATTACATCTTCGATCTTCCGAACGAAGAACTTCAAGCTCTTAATTTATTTGCAAAAGAAGTAGCCCGTAAAATTCAATCTGTTATTCCTTGCAAAAAAATTGGCATCAGCGTTATTGGGCTGGAAGTTCCGCATGCACACATGCATCTTATTCCGATAAACAACATTCACGATATGAATTTCGAAAAAGAAAGATTGAAATTCACTTCTGAAGAGTATACTGAGCTTTGTTTGAAAATAGCCCAAGCCTAATTTCAACTTATTCAAACTAAAAAAGGCCCTATTTCTAGGGCCTTCTTTTTTATGCGTTGAATGGATTAGTTCTTCAACATTTTCTTTCTTGCAACTGCGTTGCTTGCAGTATGAATCTCCACCGTATACATTCCTGTAGACCAGTTAGAAGAATCTACGAAAACAACCTCTTGGTTAGTAGTGTTAGAATTATAAACCACTCTACCCATAGCATCGAATACACGAATTGCACTTACACGCTCAGAAGAACGAATAGCGAACGACTCGTTAGCTGGGTTAGGAAATACATTGAAAGACACCTCTTGTGTCTCATCTATTCCAATGTAACACGGGCTTGTATTCAAATTCAAAGCACAAGCAATACGCGGTGCAGCATATCCCATGATTGAATCACAATAAGCCATTCCTTTAGCCACTGACATATCTGGATTGGTTAAGAATCCATTTGCGCTATTTGGATTTGTTGCAGCATCCCACCAATCCCATGGTGAAGAATCTGCTTCCATACCAGTTGGACGCTCAAAAGGGAATAAACCGTGGAATCCGTTGTTCGTAGAATTCGCAGCATCTGTGTATGGTTGTCCGGGTGCATAACCCTCAGCCAATTCAAAAACACCATTGTTACCATAAGAGCTCAATGCCATTTGAACATCGTAGCTACCTTGAACTTCAACAACTGGTAAATTCAGACCTGGAACAATTACAGTTCCTGTGTAGTAAGGTGCGAAAGGATCTGAAGGCACTTGGAATGAAATGATTGGATTGTCATTCGCATCGATCCAAGAAATATCTCCACATGCGCCACCCATATTCACTGCAACATTAACATCGGAACTGTATCCAACGTGGTTAGCATAACATAAGGTATCACCGTTCAAAGGGTTAACACCAACAGATGTTCCTTCAATATCTCCGTTAACAAAATCCAATACCATTGGAACACCAGCGCTCGTTGTGAACTTAGGCAATAACAAATCTGTGTATGCGTCAATTCCTGAAGCAGCAAAAGTGATATATCCGCCTGTTCCTTGTCCCCATACCGCAACACGTGTAGGGTCAATTCCATAAGGATTTCCGTCTACAGCAGCAGTCTTGCGGAAATAACGAACTGCAGTGCGGCAATCTTGAACACCACGGTATGCCGCGTTGATCAACGTATTTACACGCTCTTCTTGAGTCGCTGCAATTGGATTCCATCCTAAACGGTAATCGCAAGAGGCCACTACATAGCCTAATTTCGCTAAACGAGTACACAACTCAACAACAGTTCCATCTGTTCGGGTTCCGCCAGTTCCTTGGTTTTGTGGAAATGGAAGGAAATTACCTGTGTGGAAATAAAGAATAACCGGACGGTTTGTTTCCGTGTCTCCAGATGGCGTATAAACATCCATTTTCAATCCTTCTGGAACGGCTTGACCAAGCTGAGAGTAATACAAAACAGTAGCGTTCACGCCATAGGTAACGTCTGTTTGAACGTTAACCGAAGTGAATTGCTCGGTCATGTAACGTTGCGCTGTGGCTCCTGTTACACTCAACAATGCAATTGCAATTAAAGAGTAGATTTTTTTCATAGGTTATTTATTTATTTTTTTTGATGATTGAACGAATACTGGAGGCTAAGATAAGCCATTCTACCGATTGAGGGTCCACCGTATACCTGAACTTGACGGTTATTTAAAACGTTAGACGCGCCTAGTTTTATAAAAACATTGGAAGAAATTAAACTGTAGTTCACCTGAACATCTACCATGTCGTATGAATTTATATATCCCGTGAATTGCGGAGACCCTTCAAACAAATATCCTTGAATCCATTTGTAATTCACACTATAACCCCAACAATTACCTGCTCCCGATTCGAACAATTTATTTCCAGTAAGGCTAACATTGTATTTGTGCTTCGGGGTGTTGAAAGCTGGAATTATCGGGTCATTCGGATCGCTTCTTACAATACTATTGAATGAATAGTTTGCACCGAAACTGTGCTTCTCATGGAAATAATAATTCAACCCAACATTCAATCCGTGAGTAATAACAGTGTTCTTTGAATTGGCTGAATAACGATAAACCTGAAGATTGTCGGGCAGATTTGTAGTAGGATCAAAGGTCGCGTCTAAGCCTATGTTGTAACCTATGAAATGCTTATAAGCACTGTAATAAGCCCCACAATCTATATACACTTTTTGATCAAAAAAAGAGGCTCGATATCCCATTTCCATCGTTTTCACTTGTTCTGGACGAATAGGATCAATACTGAAGTATTTCAAACTATCCCTGTTCAACGTATTCCGGTAGGCATTAAAACTTGTTAACGTAATGAGCGAATCGACACCATGCAAATTCCCACTTAAAATGGCCGGTCCCACATTCAGACTTAAGTATTGATCGGTTAACGTCGGATTTCTTAAAGCCGAAGAAAACGAAGCCCGTAGGTAGTGATTTTTCTTGGGTTGAAATACTACAGAGGCTGCCGGACTGAGTAATGCGTCGAAGTTTACGTTTTTATCTAAACGAACTGTACCATTCAGGATTAACCTATTCTCCAAGAATTTCCTTGTTGCCCCGAAATACACACCACCTTCGTAGTTATATATTTTTTTTGTGTCATCATTGAAGATAGTTCCTGCCGAATTCGGGCGGTACAAACGAGCGTTTCCTCCAACTCTGTAATCTATGTAACCCGCCCCTTTCCATTGATACTCGCCTTGTGTATGAAACAAAGACGAACGATCATAGAATCGAGTTCCACCATCAACATCGTTATTATTGGAAGAAGTTATTCTATTGAAATTCGAATTGAACAAAGCTGAACCTGGTTGAAAGAACCCGTATTGTCCTGGCATTGGAATTCCAGCAGTTCCGTTGTTTGTCCAGTTTTCTACTAACTGGTGGTAATGCGCCAAACTATCTGCGTGCTGGGCAGACCAAGTTGCATATTGGGCATCGGTTGGAACAATGAAAAAGTTAGGTTCCGCAGGCCAATTGGGATTTTGAACATACTGAGGATATCCCATATCTAAAACGCGGCTGCGAATAGAATCCTGCCAATATTTTACATAAGCATTGGCCCAGTTTTCATCTGATCTTGCTGCATCTTGCAGCTTCAATGCGGTAAAGTAAGGATCGAAGCTTTTTCCCGCATTCTCTCCCGTTCCATAAAAACGAATGAAGTATTTGTCTTTTTTCTTCAACTCTACTCTTCCCTGAAAAAATAAAATATCGCGAAGACTGAACCGATTGTCTCCTTGATATACCGTTGTTCCTTGACCTACATTTCCTGCAACAATAAGTTCCGGTGAGTTCTCTTCCAGTTCTGGTTTCAAACGCAAATGAACTGAAGCATTGGCCTTTACGTTTTTTGTATTGTAGTTTACTAAATCAGACTCGCGATAACCTGTTCTGAAAAAAGTACCCAACCCTGGTTTTCCATTTGGATCTTCTGAATAGTTATTTGCTGGAAAATACTCATCGCCGTATGTATTCACCGCATCGAATCTCCCTGGATTACTTGCGGAAAAACCACCGTTGTAAATAGGTGACTGATTGTCGGCAGCCCAATCCAAGGCTTTGAAAGCAAAGACGTTGAATTTATAAGCCAAAAATTTGTAGCCTTCCTTATTTGTAAACGCATGCGCAAATCGAACAGCTGGTTCTACCAATTGCCTCTCTCCAACTCTTAATTGAGCGGTGAGTCCCGTGTAAACAAATGGATCTTTCGTTTCCATTTTAATAACACCGTTGAAAGCACCTGGGCCATAGAATGCACTGCTTGCCCC
>CANGEF010000006.1 GCA_947452685.1 Flavobacteriales bacterium
CGGTTCGTAGTGACCTTCAATAGCCGAATGATTTTCCGAAACCGAATGATTATCCGAAACCGAATGATTATTCGGTATTATGGTACTTAGTATCCATCTCACCAACTCTTCGGTTTCCGGACGCGGGATGAGAACAGAATTGTTCACGTATAAGTCCATTCCGAAGAAATAAGCGGAACCTAAGACATATTGCAAAGGTTCGTGCTGGGCAATGCGCTTGGCTGCTTTGTAAATCAAGAGCATCTGCGATTCGCTAACGGTATCGTTCGCTTTCACCACCAAGTCTGCAGCCGAGAAATTCAAATAATGTCTGAACAATTCGTTCACGACATTGCGCGCTTCTCTTGCATCGTAGACCTCACCTATTAGCTGAAGCGCGAATTCTTTCAGCGTACTTATTTTGTTATTCGGAAGAATGTGGTTCATTTCACGAAGAAGAATCCGTATCCTTTTCCACCCACTTTCAACGTGTAAGCATTAGAACCCGCATCGGTTGAAACGACTTCCAATCCGTCTGTACTCACCTTCCCTTTCCAATAACCTGGAAGCGTAATGTTCACATTCCCTTCTCCTTTCGCGAAGACTGCGATTGAAATTTGATCGAGGTATTTTCTTGCAATAACCAAGGCCTTCTCGTCGGCTTGAAACACATAAGTCTCTCCGTAAATCAAAGGCAAATTCTTTCTTCTCAGTTTTACTAATTTCTGTGTTGAAGTGCGCAGTGCTGTCTCTTCGTTATTCAATTGATCGAAGCGCATCATGCGTCTGTTGTCCGGATCATTTCCACCCGGCATTCCAATTTCATCTCCGTAATAAATGCAAGGAATTCCAGGAACCGACATTAAGAATGCGGTGAGTTGTTCCAAGCGAACATACCCTACGTTGTCTTTGTGCTCAATCTTGCGCGACCAACCGGCTTGCTTCGCATTCTCTTCAAACTTCACGCTTCCGTCGGCGTACGAAATGAAACGCGCGCGGTCTTGATTGCCGGTGATGTTTCCCATCATGTGGTGAGAACCGTAATACTTTGCGCTCTCTTGAATGACTCTTCCCAAATTCGCAAAACTGGTTTCTGGTTTTGCGAAAGCATCCACTGCTGCGTCGTACAAATTGAAATCGAACTGCGCATCCATTTGCTCACTTCCAATGTAAGATTGAATCAACTCTGGGCTTCCGTAGGTCTCTCCTATTTGAAAAACGTTCTTTCCACTTGCCTTCACTTTCGAAGTGAGTGTGGTCCAGAATTCTGTGCGGATGTGCTTCGTAGCATCGTGACGGAATCCGTCTAGATCGTAATTCGTCACCCAAAACATGGCAGTGTCTGTCAATGCACTCACCACTTCAGGTTTCGCGAAATCCCATGTTGGAAGGAAGACATCGAACCACGTGGTCAAACGCTGATCGTCCCAACGCTCGGTGTTCATGCTTCCATCTGGAAGGTACAAAGGCGTTACCCAGTCTTTGTGTTCTTTGATTAATGGATGATCCTGATGCACGTGATGGGCAACGTAATCGAGGTAGACATTCATCTTGTGTTTGTGCGCAACCTTCAACAAGTTTTTGAATTCTTCTTCTGTTCCGAAACGATCATCGATGGTACGAAGTGACGTTGGCCAATAGCCGTGGTAGCCGCTGAACATGCTTGTGTCTCCGCCTTTGTCCCATAGTCCCCATGCGCCTTCCGCGTTTTTGGTAATGGGTGAAATCCAAATCGTATTCGTTCCTAACTTCTTGAAGTATCCGTCTTCAATCGCTTGCGTAATTCCAACTAAATCACCCCCTAAATTATTTGCAATGGGCTTAATGCGCGCGTCGTTTGTTGGACGATCGTTTTCCTTTTTTCCATTTTTAAAACGATCGACCATAGCGAAATACATGACTGTAGCGCGGGTATCTTTTCTTTTTAGTTGGAAGGATTTCTTCACGGGTCTTCCGTATGAAAGAGGAATGAGCACATCGTTGAAGAGTTGATTTCCGTCGTGTGCATAAGCACGAATATGCGAGCGTTTCATTTTCCAAGCCTTCGCTGGAATATTGAAATGCAATTCCCATTCACTCATGTAAGGCTCTTGCACATGCACAATGGAAACAGGAATGCGTTGATTCTCGAAATAGATTTGCGCGCCTTTCGGTTCGCTGCTGCAATAGATGATTATTTTCTTTCCTTTTTGAGAAAGAACCTCCATGGTTGGTTTCGGAGCCGAAGGAATTTCAATGAAGCTATTCTCTCCACCCAGGCCGTTCGGCATTTTGTTCTTGTTGTTCGCGTCGAGCAGTTCATCTGTTCCGTTTTCCCAAATGCGATACGGATACAATCCAGGTTCAAGAAACAACTCAACGCTGTATGTGCCGTCTTCGTTGCGTTTGAGAGGTGTTTCGTTTTTGTTCCACCCGTTCATGGCTCCTGCAATGAAAACAGACGAAACATTTTTCTCGAAAGTTGGAACGTAACTAAAAACAACTGATTTCTTCGCTGAAGCGAAAACGGGAATGTCGTATTCGTTGGTTCGTGTTTCAATATTTAAATTGAAAACGGGCTCGTAGTTTCCAGCCGGAAAGACCACTTCGCGTGAAGAAGAAAGATTGGTCTTGTCATATGGACTTGTAGAAATGCTCACGACCTCTTCCGGTTGAGTGATGTAATTCGAAACTGGAATACGTGTGTAGGTTGTGGGAAGATGAATGGGAGAAGCCAATCCGGGCAACTCTGCTACTTTTTTATTCTTGTTTAATATGCCGCACGAGGAAAGAAGTGCAACGCCAATAAAGAAAGAAATCCATTTTTTCATAGCGCGAAGATAAATCGTCCTGTTCGGAGGGCGCTACTTTTCACTTATCTTTCGGCTATGAAATTGAGACGCTTCGCCCCGATTCTAGTTTTACTTTGTCTGTGCACCTTTGCTCAAGCACAGTACACCACCAATCCCATGCTGAACACTCGTTGGACCAGCTTCGGAATTGGAGCGAACAGTTCAGACAACCTCTCTTATCAGTTGTTCGCTTCGAAATCGAAATACGAAGAAACCGTTTCAACCACCATTCGCGCTGCTTATTCACAAGAACTTATTTCGGGAAAAGACGACAGTATTTTTTTCAGAAAAAACAGATCGTTGGAAGTGGGCATCTTGTGGGGACAGGTTTGGGGAAAGAATAACTTATTCTTGGCGGCAAGCGCTGGAATGGGCTTAACCCTTCGACTTTACGGAGACAGTGCTTTGCAGGTAACGAATGAATTTGTTTATAAAGCCGGAGCTACTATTGGCGTCCCTGCGCAAATTGAAATGGGATACCTCTCCAAGAAGGGCGGACTATCGCTCATGTTTGTTGGCAATTGGAATTTTCGCGAGCCTTATTATGGCGCTTTGATTTGTTATACGCGAAAATTGAGCATGAAATAAATTCGACCAAACAGAACCACTCATTTTGACGAAAGAGAACTCTCTTCCTTGAGAAGCCTATTCGTAAATAGATACTTTTGCCCTTCACAAAATTTTTTATGAAAAAAATACTTTCGTTTTTTCTTTTCGTTTTTATCGGCAGCTTCGCTTTTGCGCAAACCTCTGTTGTTATTAATGAAGTAAACGCTGACAATCCAGGCGGACCTGACACCCGCGAATTTATTGAGCTGTACGGAACTCCGAACGGATCATTGAGCGGCTATACTCTTGTCTTTTGTGGTGGTTCAACCCTTACGTACTATTACGCCATTGATTTGAGTGCATATTCACTGGATCAATTCGGATTCTTCGTGGCAGGAAATGCTTTGGCTACGAATGTAGATTTGGTGTTTGCGAATGCTCTGCTACAAAACGGTCCAGATGCTGTGGCTTTGTACCATGCGCCCCTTACAAGTTTTCCAAACGGAAGTGCAATTAGCGCGAACAATCTTGTCGATGCGCAAGTCTATGGAACCGGAGACGCTCCTATTCCCGGACTTATAGCAGCACTTGGCTTAAATGCAATTCCTGGTTATGCGCAATTCGATGAAACGGTGCAAGCTACAGGCACTCCCGATTTAACACAGTCGCGTGTTCCCGATGGGGGAACGCCTTTGGTAAATACCAGCTATGTCTTACAACCATTAACTCCAGGAACCTGGAACAGCAATCCGTGTGCTGCAGGAACTCCTGTATTTCTAGACAATGTCTCTCCGCTTACCCTGTGCGACAACGTTTCAACTTCGGTTGCCATGGATGCATACAACGGATTGGGTAGCGGGACATTTGTAGCACTTGATGCCGCGCAAAATATTGTGGCCGTTTCAGATGCTAACTTCATTTTCGGAGGAACAACTGGAACCTTCACCATTCGTTCTGTTGGATACCTCGGAACGCTAGATTACGCATCTACCGCTGTAGGGGCTCCTTTTTCAGGAATTACAGCTAGCGGATGTATTTCAACAAGCACTGCCTCTTTATCTGTAACCTTGGTTGCCTGTGCAGGTTGTTCAGGTGGAAACATCACCTCGGATTTACCTGCGAATGGAATTATTATTACCGATGGGAATCCTGATTTGCATAACCTTTTCACCACTTCCATTTCCAATACCGACACTTATGTTTTCGCCCTATTGGACAACAACGGAAATTTCTTGCAATGGATCAATTCAAGTTTCGACTTCAACGATTTGATTGCTGGAAGTTATCAGATCAAAGGATTCTCTTACGAAGGCAACTTAACAGGAGACGCTGCTGGTGCGCCTTTCAGCACAATTTCAGCTGACATTTGCTTTGAAGCTTCCACAAATTCACTTTCGTTCATCGTTATTGAATTGCCAAGCGTTGTGATAAACGAAGTGAATTCAGATAACATTACCGCAACCGACGCGCAAGAATTTATTGAGTTGTTTGGAAATGCGAACACATCCTTAACCGGACTTTGTGCGGTGTTAATTGATGGAACAACCCTCACAAACTACAATGCCTTCGATCTAGACAATTATTCAACCGATGCTAATGGATTTTTCGTCTTGGGTGAATCTACTGTAAGCCAAGTAGACTATGTCTTCCCTGGAGCATCTGGTGTTATTCAAAATGGCGCAGATGCGGTGGCCATTTATGTTGGAAACGCGAATCAGTTTCCAAACGGAAGTGCCATTTCAACTTCAAACCTCATTGACGCTGTTGTTTACGGAACATCAGACATTCAAAATAACAGCTTAATTGCATCGCTTGGTTTGAACACCGTTGTTGGTTATGCGCAGTTCGACGAAACCACTCAGACGTTAGGAACCGATTTAACGATTTCTCGAGTTCCTGATGGGGGCTCTCCATTTTCAACCAGCTACGTAACGCAAGCACTTACTCCAGGCACTTGGAATTTACCTCCATGCACCTCAGTAACACCAACGCTTACAGACGGAACGGCTTCAGCAATTTTCTGTTCGAATCAACCTACCGTTATTACGTTTAACGCTTTCAACGGAACCGGAAATGGGCTATTCTTTTTAACTGACGCCGCTGGAATTATTGTTCAAGAATTAACGACCAATACTTATAATTTCAATTCAATTCCTGGAACGTATCGCATCTACTCGGTTGGATATACCGGAACATTGAACACCGCAAGTGTTCAACCTGGAATGAATATTTCAAACGTGAGCGCTTCGCAATGTGCTTCCGTAAGTTCAAGCTTTATTAGCGTTGTGGTGAATCTCTGTTTGGGCTGCGATGCTGGAGTTGTTTCAACCAACAATGGCAATGTGAATGCATTGGTGAAATTGGATGGCAATGCAGACGTATTGGTTTTCAGCACCACTTCGGCATCTACAACAGACACATATCTTTTTGCATTAACAGATGCGGCTCACAACTTCATGCAGTGGTTGCCAGTAGGATTTGATTTCAACACGTTGCCAGCGGGACAATACTTTGTGCAAGGCCTTTCTTACGAAGGCACATTCACCGCACCGCTTGTGGGGCAGCCGCTTTCAACCGCTAGTGCAACGAACTGTGTTACTTATACTACTGTTGGAGTTTCCGTTCGCGTTGCTGTTGTTCCTAACGTTGTGATTAACGAAGTGAATGCAGACAATCCGGGTGGAGCAGATACCAAAGAGTTCATTGAATTGTTTGGTGCACCGAACACTTCGTTGAATGGATTTTCGCTTGTCTTCTGCGGAGGAAGTTCTATAACGAATTACTACGCCATGGATTTGTCGGCTTATTCGTTGAACAGCGAAGGATTTTTTGTAGCCGGAAACGCACTTGCAACGAATGTGAATTTGGTTTTCCCGAATGCAACCTTGCAGAATGGAACAGATGCGATTGGACTTTACTTCGCACCCACTTCCAACTTCCCATCTAATTCTGCTGTTACTAGCGCGAATTTAATTGACGCGGTTGTTTACGGAACGAATGACGCTCCGGTGCCTGCCTTGGTGAACGCTCTTGGTTTGAACAGCATTCCAGGATATGCGCAGTTCGACGAGACCGCTCAGGTTTCAGGAACCGATCTAACACAATCGCGTGTTCCCGATGGAGGTGCGCCGTTTGTAAATACGACCTATGTGTTGCAAGCGTTAACTCCCGGAACTTGGAATGCTCCGCTATGCTTGGCCGGAAGCACCACTTTGGAAGATGGAACGACCAGCGCAACCCTATGTACCAACGCATCGAACCTTGTTAGCTTCACCGCATTCAATGGCGTTGGTAATTCAACCCACATTCTAACTGATGGAAACGGAATTATTATTTCTGAACTAACTGGACTTTCATACGATTTCAACGCTGTTGTTGGAAGCTATCGCATTTACACTGTTGCCTACACGAACACGCTGAATGCAGCTACACTTGCGGCGGGACAACCCATTTCTGGTGTATCCTCTGACAACTGCATAAGCATAGATAACAACTTCATAAGCATCACTGTTGTGGCATGCTTTGGATGTGAAGCCGGATTAGTAGGAACCTCAAACGGAGGAACGAACGTCTCTGTGTTCTTGAATTCGAGTGCAGACGTTTTAGGACTAACGACCACTTCAACTTCAACCACCGCAACATACGCCTTTGCATTAACCGATATTACACAACACTTCATTCAATGGGTGCCTGCGAACTTCGACTTCAACACACTTACACCTGGAATTTATCTAGTGTATGGAGTGTCGTATGAAGGAACCTTTACAGAGCCTGTTGTTGGAGCATTGATTTCAACAGCGACCGCTTCAAATTGCGTAGC
The DNA here is from genome assembly GCA_947452685.1 of Flavobacteriales bacterium. Taxonomy (GTDB): domain Bacteria; phylum Bacteroidota; class Bacteroidia; order Flavobacteriales_D; family Sanyastnellaceae; genus CAIZGX01. The sequence goes on from CANGEF010000006.1 coordinate 7,180, forward strand.
TTGGACACCGAACTTCATCTACATCAATGCGCTTACTGTTTCTGATGTGGTGATTAACGAATTGAACGCCGACAATCCGGGCGGCAGCGACACGCAGGAATTTGTTGAGTTGTACGGCGAAGCCAATGCTTCTTTGGACAATCTGGTTATTGTATTCTATGGCGGAAGCACCGGCGGTGCCTATGCTGCCTTCGACTTAGATGGATATAGCACAGATGCAAATGGCTTCTTTGTTTTGGGCGACACGCTTACAACGAATGTTGATTACATGATTGCGAACGCTACCTTACAAAACGGTGCCGATGGTGTTGCTTTGTTTGTTGGAAATGGAAGCGACTTCCCGAACACAACTCTTCCTACTACACACAACTTAATTGATGTTATGATATACGGAACGGACGACGCTCCTGCAACTCCGTTAATTACTGGATTCGGATTAGACGTTATGTTCCCCGGATATGCGCAGTTCAACGAGACCGTTCAAACTTCAGGATTGGATTTAACACAATCGCGCATTCCCGATGGCGGACCAGCATTGAGCAATTACAATGTCGTTCTTCAACCGCTAACACCTGGCACATTCAACGTGAATGTGAGTGTTCAAGAAGTGGAAGGCTTCGAGCAACTTTCGCTTTATCCGAATCCTACCTCGAACAATTTCAACCTTCAATGGAACAGTAACAGCAATGAGCTTGTGCAAGTTCGAATCATTGACATTGCCGGCAAAGCTGTTTACCAAAATTCACATGCAATTTCAATTGGAAAAAACACGATTGAAATGAATGCTCAGACTTGGGCAAGTGGCTATTATACCGTTGAGTTGAAGGTGAACGATCGAATTGGAAGAATAAAAATGATGAAGAACTAATTTCAATTTCTATAATGAAAAGGCTTCCTTCGGGAGGCCTTTTTTTTATTTTGGGATTCCCATTAAACATAGACTTTTCGATATTATTGGAAGACACACAAGCCTTATATTCGCTTCGTTTTGAAACCCAACTAACCTTTAATTTAATTTAACATGAAAGGACTTTTATCTTTTCTCTTTGCCTTAACCGCATCGCTTGTGTTTGCGCAAGCCCCTGCAGTGGTTATCAACGAGATTAATGCCGACAATCCAGGCGGTGGTGACACCCGCGAATTCATTGAGCTTTACGGAGCTCCGAACACTTCGCTAAACGGATTAACCCTTGTGTTTTTCGATGGTGCAACGCTGCTTAGCTACAACGCCATTGACTTAAGCGCCTATTCAACCAACAACTTCGGATTTTTTGTTGCTGGAAACGCTTTAACAACCAATGTGAACTTGACTTGGGCGAACGGCCTGATGCAAAACGGATCTGACGCTGTGGCGTTGTATTACGGACCTGTAGCGAACTATCCGAATGGAACGGCGCTTTCAGGTGCGAACTTGGTAGACGCTGCTGTTTATGGAACGGCTGACGTTGCTATTACAGGGTTGATCACTGGACTTACCCTTGATGTATTAGCTCCAGGTTACACCCAGTTCGATGAAACTGCTCAATTCAATGGAACAGACTTAACACAATCGCGCATTCCAGACGGTGGCGCTCCATTCTTCAACACCACGTATGTGTTGCAAGCCTTAACTCCTGGTACTTGGAACCAACCTCCATGTACTTCAGGAACAAGCACACTTGTAGGCGGAGCAACTACTGCTTCCTTCTGTAACAATGCCGCTTCTGTTGTAGACATGACTCCATTTAGCGGAACGGGAACAGGACTTTTCGTTGCAGTTGATGCAACAGGAAACATTGTTTCAACATTCACAAACACCTATGACTTCATTGGACTTTCAGGCGTTTATAAAATTTATGCTATCGGATACGCCGGAACTTTGAACACTGCTACTACTGCAGCTGGACAACCATTCACTGCGATCTCTGCGAGTACTTGTTTATCTGTGAGCACCACTTTCGTAACCGTTACCATGAACGTATGTTCTGGCTGTATCGGTGGAACTGTTTTTTACGGAACGAACAGCACGGCATACACCGACATCCTTGATGCAACTGCGAATGTGATTACTCTTGGAAACTCGTCTACTTCGTCTACTGCAACGTATGTTTACGCATTAACCGACAACACTGGAAACTTCATTCAGTGGGTAACTTCTAGCTTCGATTACAACACGCTTGCAACAGGTGTTTATCAAGTACACGGACTTTCTTACGAAGGAACGCTTACAGCACCAGCCGTTGGTGCAAACATCACGACTGGAACTGCGAGCACTTGCGCGCAGTGGTCTACCAACTTCATTACAATTAATGCACTTCAAGTAGCTAACGTTTTGATTAACGAATTGAATTCAGACAACCCTGGATTCGGCGGCGCACCTGATGCTGCAGAGTTTATTGAGTTATTCGGAACACAGAACAGTTCATTGAACGGATTAACCCTTGTACTTTTCGACGGAGCTACCTTGGTGAGTTACGGTGCTTATGATCTTGATGGTTATTCAACCGATGCTCAAGGATTTTTTGTAGCTGGAAGTGCTACTGTTACAAACGTAGATTTCATCTTCCCCACTGCAACAAACGTTATTCAAAACGGAGCCGATGCAATTGCCTTGTTTGCGGGTAACGCAACAGATTTCCCGAATGGAACTGCACTTACAAGTAACAACTTAATTGATGCAATGACTTATGGAACTGCTGATGCAACAATTGCAGGATTGATAACCGGCTTGGGCATCACCACTCCGGGTTATGTTCAGCTCGATGAAACAGCTCAGACCAATGGAACTGACCTTACCATTTCTCGCGTTCCAGATGGAGGAACTGCATTCAGCACGGCCTATACGACTCAAGCCTTAACCCCTGGAACTTGGAATCAACCTCCTTGTTCTTCAGGAACTGCTCTTTTAGCCGACGGAACCAATGCTGTAACCATCTGTTCAAACGCAAATGGCACGGTGAACATGACCGCATTCAACGGTACTGGAAACGGAATTTTCGTGGCTACAGATGCTTCTGGAAATATTACTTCAACCAACACGAGCACTTTTGATTTCACTGGTCTTGTTGGTGTTCATCACATCTATGCTGTCGGTTATACAACCACTTTAAACACAAGCACAACAGCAACAGGTCTTCCTGTTTCAGGAATTACAGCTAGCCAATGCGTATCTATCTCTACTGCATTCACAACGGTTACCATTACTCCTTGCACAGGCTGTTCTGGTGGAACTGTTGCTGCGAATACTAATCAGACTTCGGTTTCAGTAAATAAAGATGGTAATGCAGATGTATTGAATTTAACAACAACCTCTATATCTACCACCGACACTTATGTGTACGCATTAACCGATGTGAATGACAACTTCATTCAATGGGTTGCTGCTAACTTCGACTTCAACGCGCTTGCCCTTGGAACTTACCACGTTTGGGGAATTTCTTACGAAGGAACCTTGACTGCTCCTGCTGTTGGCGCCAACGTGAATACAGCTGCTGCTTCAACTTGCTTACAAGCTTCTTCCAATTCAATCTTGGTGAATGTCATTCAAGTTGCGAATGTGGTTATTAATGAATTAAACGCAGACAATCCTGGAGGTCCAGATACTGCTGAGTTCATTGAAATATACGGAGATGTTAACGCATCGTTGAACGGACTTGTAATGGTATTCTACGACGGATTAACTGGTGTTTCTTATGCTGCCTATGATCTAGATACGTACACCACAAACGCCCAAGGATTCTTCGTCATTGGAGATGCAGGTGCTGCAAATGTTGGCTTAACTATTCCGAACGGATCGTTGCAAAACGGCGGCGATGCAATTGCCATGTACATTGGAAACGGAACAGACTTCCCGAACGGAACTGCTCCTACCGGTGCAAACATGATTGACGCTATGGTTTACGGAACTGCTGATGCAACTGCAACTAACCTGATCACCGGATTGGGTCTAGATGTTATGATTCCGGGTTACGTTCAGTTCGACGAAACGGCTCAAACAACCGGAGTAGATTTAACACAATCTCGCGTGCCAGATGGAGGTCCAGCTTTCATTAACACAAACGTTGTGTTACAAGCGTTAACTCCTGGCACGTACAACATTGTAATCTTAGGTTGTACTGATCCTACTGCATGTAACTACAATCCGGAAGCTACCGTTAACGACAACACGTGCTCTCTTCCTGGAGGAACTTGCGACGACGGAAACGCAGGAACAATCAACGACGTATACGATGCAAACTGTAACTGCGCAGGTACAGCACTTCCAGCGGGATGTATGGATGTAACTGCATGTAACTACGACCCAACTGCGCAATTCGACAACGGAACTTGCACCTACCCGGGTAGTGCTTGTGATGACTTAGATCCGAACACCATTAACGACGTGCTTGACGCAAACTGCTTGTGCGTAGGTATTTCTGGTGTTCTTGGATGTATGGACATTAACGCATGTAACTACAACGCAGCTGCAACGTTCGACGACGGATCTTGCTTGTTCATTGGAACTACTTGTGACGACGGTGACCCGAATACGGTGAACGACGCCATTGACTTTACGTGTACTTGCGTTGGGGTAATCATTGGAGTTACTGAAGTAGAAGGATTGAACGCCATAAGCGTATTCCCTAACCCTACTCAAAACAGTTTCACTGTAACATTCTCTAGCACCGTGAATGAAGCCATTCAGGTTCGTGTTACAGACATTACTGGAAAGACCATTCACACAGAAAGAAGAGGAATTCAAGTTGGAAAAAACACCTTCACTCTTCCATCTGAAAATTGGTCAAATGGAATCTACATTCTTCAAATCAACAACGAAGAAACAAGTGTTCAAATGCAATTGATGAAAAACTAAATCATCTGATTTATCACAGAAAAGGGCTTCCTTCGGGAAGCCCTTTTTACATTTGAGCTATGATGAAGAAAGACATTCTAACCAAAGAAGACATTGTATTGCTTGTAGACGTGTTTTATGATCGTGTTCTTCAAGATAAAAAACTCGCGCACTTCTTTGCGCATTTGAATTTCGAGGAACACAAACCGAAGATGGTTCACTTCTGGTCTTTCGTTTTGCTCGATGAATCGGGCTATACCACAAACGTCTTCGACAAACATGCAAATTTGCATGCGAATTCTTCGGACTTCAACGCATGGGTTTCTCTCTTTCATTCTACTGTGAATGAATTGTTCGAAGGAGAAAAAGCCGAAGCAGCAAAGTTTCGCGCTACCACATTAGGCTATACCTTTGGATCTAAATTAGACGCACTGAACAACCAAGCATGAAAGGTCTTTTCTTCACTTTACTAATTTCTATTTCTTTCCAACTGCAAGCGCAACTGCTTTTTGAAGGAGGTGCTTTTTATCAAGATACTCCGGACATTTCAGCCGCAGTTGATTCGTTCAACGCACGTCATGCTTACAATTTAATCTCGCTCGAACATCCTGTTCGTGGATACAGCGGCTCTATTGGATACAACATTCCCCTCAGCAAAAGACGGTCGCTCTATCTGGCTCCGCACGCCACATACAGAACACGCACTTCCAAATTATTTGCGGAAGACACTGTTCGATTAGATCTTCAAGAAGTGCAAGTGGGCGTGCAATTCATTACTGGTCCGAAGGCTTGGTTTAGTCCGGTTGCCGCAGGCCCCTTAGGCACTCGCATTTTTCTTTTCGTTGAAGGCGGAGTGAATGCCAGTCGCATGACTGTTCAGTTCACAGACAGCGCTGTTACTTCAAGCAAAAACATTCAAAGCGTTGCACCGTATGTTCAGGCTGGGATTGGTTATCGCGCATTGGTTTTCGGGAAGCACTTAGTCGTTACTCCTCGCGCATCGTTCACAGGCTATTACACGCAGCGTTTTCGATATGCTGCGAAAATATTAAACAACGACGAAGTGTATTTGAAATTCCCGAAATCTCCCTTAACGCAAGCGTATTACGTGGGAATTGAATTCGCCTGGATTTTCAACAAGAAAAAATAAGGACAAAACAAAAATCTCTTTCTTTGCGTTACTGAATTATGAAACTTCACAAAGCATCGCTCCTATTTTTTCTGCTAAGCACATTTGCTTTTGGTGTGAAGGCGCAATCTTCGAACGAAGCAGAGCAGCGCATTTTAGAGTGTTACACATCCCTATCGAATGGCAATGAAAGCAATGCGGAAGAGCAGTCGAACAAGATGATAGCTGAATTGGAATCGGTGTGTTCATTGGAAGATTTTTTTGTTTATCCGTTTGAAGCATTACGCATGTTCAAGCCTGTTTCAGCGGATGGAAAACTTCGTGTGTTTACTTGGAACTATCCGAAGGAAGACGGCACACAACTGTATTTCGGATGTGTGGTTTTCAAAACTTCAAAATCGGGAGAGCCCTTGTTTTTCAAATTGAATTACACTCCGGTTAACGCCGAAAAATGGGACAACAAAGTGTATGATGAAGGGAAATGGCCCGGCGCTTTGTATTACTCTGTGGTGCCCATGGGCAAAGGAAAGAAAGGCGGAAACAGTTACGCTTTATTGGGATTCGAATCGAAAGATAATTTATCGAATTACAAAGTGATTGAAGTGATAACGATTGAAAGTGACGGTTGCAAATTCGGCGGGAACTTTTTCGAATTTGAAGATCGCAATCCGAAGCGCGTGGTGTTTGAATACAGCGACCAGACGACATGTTCTTTGCGTTATTACGAAAAACAAAAGACCATAGTCGTTGACCATTTATCTCCGCGCGAAGCTATCTACGAAGGTTTCTTTCCTGAGTATGGACCTGACGGGAGTTACGACGGTTACGTGCTCGAAAACGGAAAATGGAAGTACACGCCGATTATAGACATTGCACCGTTTGTAGACGGACAAAGCGTTCCCTTCAACAATCCGCGACCGTAGGTCTTTCAACCTTTATTTTACAATTTGAAGTCGGACAACACGTCCTTCAACTTTGATGAAGTAAAATCCTTCTGAAAGTTTTTCGATGTTCAATGTTTGATTCACAGCGTTCAATCTGTCTACCAACACTTCTTGTCCAAGCGCATTGAAAATGAATACCGACGCACCCAAATCACTTTCATTTATTTGAATGGTAATTTGTGTTGAAGCTGGATTCGGAAAAACTTGAAGGATTGAATTCAATTCCTCTGAAACGTTTTGCGCTAAGAGATCTAAAATATTCGAACGTGAATAAACCAGCGTTCGAGCAGGATCGCAGCTCACTCCTACTACTTCAATCATGTAATTCGTTTCACCGAATGGCGGATTCAAATCGGTGTATGAAAACACGTTGCTCGCCACAGTAGCAATGAGGTTCATGCTGCCGGTGTTCGCGCCACGGTAGATGTAATAACTATCGAAAGCTATTCCCTCGTAGGCGTTCCAATTTAAATTCACGTTGTTTCCTAGTCCGGGTGTTGTGGTTAAATGAATGGTTTTGTGAATGCCATCAAGCGGAGCGTAAAGGTATCCGCATGTATCTCGCATGGCAATGCGGTAGCGGTTCGATTGCACTTGTGGATTTGAGTTCACGTCTTGAAACGTTCCTGCAGACAAGTAATCGACTTGACCAATTTCTTCAAACACATTTATCGCGTTGGTCTCTTTGAAAACGACAATGCTTTGCACGGCGCTGTTTGCAATGGGTTCCCAAATGATGTGATTCTTTCCGCTTGCATCGTCAACTGTAACAAGGCAGATGGAAACAGGTTCTGGAGAATTTACGTTAACGCTGAGTGGACCAATATTCACCACGCATCCGCTGGGTTCTGTCCCTATGAAATAGAAATCTTGCGATACGTTTCCATAAATAATTAATGTGTCTGAAACGCTTGAAATACTTCCGAATGAAGTACCCCAGCCTATTTGAGCGAACGTTCCTCCGCTTGGATAAATGCGAACCCCGTTGCTGAAACAACCGAGACTGGGTTGATCAACAATGATTGTGGGAATGAAATTCGGATACGTGCATGGGCCATCCACTGTCGCGCTTGGAACGTAGTTGCACGCTGTTGGATCCGTGCATCCTTGTCCGCATGCCACGCATTCATTCCAGCAAACGACTGGAAGAATTTCATTTGCGTTTGCAACGGTTATTGATCGGTTACCGAAGGTTCCTTGCACGCAAGGCGCATCGGCAGGAAAGAACTCGGTTATGTCCCACACATTTCCATTAATGAATTTGTATTCATACGAACCCGCAGTCAAATCTAACGTTATCGACCAAATTCCGTTTCCTGCGTTTGTCAGAGCAAGCACACTCGGATCCCAGTTGGGATATGGATTATCGATCGTACCGTCGTTGTTGGCATCTGCGAAGCTTCCAGCGATGTGCACGCCGGTTGGGCTCACGGTTTGGCTCGACATATCTACTTGGAACGTCACCGCGAAAGCAAAGCTTTGGATGATCGTTACAAACGTCGCAATGAAAAACAGAATACCGCTCTTTACCATAATCCTTCAAATTAATTCGAAAGGAAAGGTAGGGTGTGGTCTGTGAAACAAAAAGGGAATTAGTTTAATAAGGTAGCAATAGTCTTCATTGCCAGCATCATTTGATGACCGTCCTTACACTTTACAAATCCGTATTGAGAATAAAAATCTTCAGCTGCTTTATCAATAGGATCAACAATTACAGCCAAGGATGCAATCTTTAAACTCGCATCATGCGCTCGCTCAAGCGCATTCATTAAAACAAATTCACCTAATCCTTTTCCCTGAAATTTCAAGTCAATAGCCAAACGTCCAAGTAGAGTAGCAGGAATTTTAGTATAGTTCCGTGGAGCGCTCACCTTTATTTTATTTGGAATTGCATCGGCATTAATTGCGTATGAAGAGAGCGTGTAATACCCGATTAAATCGCGCGTATAGTCATCGTTCAAAACAAAACACACCGACAATTTCTTTCGCATATCCTGTCCAGCTTGAACAGTTAGATAGCGATTCAGTGCTTCATTTCCACAATTGAATTTTTCAACCGCGTGTTTTTTCTTGTCAAGAATCTCCATTACTTCTCAGCCACCATAGAAAGTTTTCGGTAGTTAGCATAAGCTTTCTTGAGCTTAGCGTTTGGCTTTGGCGCGTTGGTGATTAAATCGACAAACATTACAGCGTCTCTTTTGCTTAAAGTTATTGCTGCTTGTTGATTTACCACTTCGGAAGCCTTAGCCTGAATGGTTTGTACAATAAAATCACTCAGGCTTCTATGCCCAGCAAGTTGTGCAGCGTTTTCGAACAGCTCCTTTTGCTCAGATGTGAGTCGCACTTCAATTCGTGACGAAAGATTCTTCTCCGTTTTCATAATTACAAATGTACGGCAAAATTCCGTACAAACAAATTAAAGCCTCCGAATTTCTATCGACTGAAGGGATTTGATGTAGCGTCTTCCCGATTTAATATCTTTTGCAGAGAGGAAGACCATGCGTTGCTCGAGGTCTTGCATTTCCTTGCCTTTCATTTCAGTAATGAAGTAGAGGAAATTTCCAGCCTCGGTGTTGTAGATTTCGTTCCATGAAAACACCACGCGGTATCCGTCTGAAGCGGTGAAGACGAAGTAGAATTCGTTTAGTTCTTTGGGCTTTTCGTATTTGAATTTCACTTGACTCAGCGCCTCTTTCAGCGACACCCCTTTCATGTTGTTGAGGGTATCTTTCACTTCACCCTTGTGGTTGTAAATCAGTTGATCAACCACAATTTCTTGTCTCATTTGTCCCAACGATTCAAGCGTAATTGTTGTTTCTTTTTCTATTTCTCCGAAAACGCGAATGGTGGTTGTGGGAGTTAAAGTGGGTTGTGCCATTGCAAGCGTGCCCAAACAAAAAAGAAATGCTATTGCGGTGAAATTTTTCATTGTGATAAAAGTAATCCATTCTTTGCCTCTCTTACCATCTCTTACCTTTTCTTAACCCCTCTTACCCTCTCTTAACCTCGCTTAACCTCTCTTAACCTTGGTTGAAGGATATTTCGCCCCAGTGCATTCCTTTCCTAATCGCCAATTATTACATGTTTTTGGTGAACATAATCGCTGAATAATATGTATATTTGGCGATTATGATTACCCGGGAACTGCTAAGCATTATTCAAAAACGCTTTTCACAAGGAAAAGCCATTGTCGTTATTGGCCCTAGACAAGTTGGGAAAACCACGCTTATTCAAGAACTTCTTAAGGAGAAGAAACACCTTTTTCTAAATGGCGACGACATAAACACAGTTAACCTTCTTCGCGATGCTGGTGCTTCAAAATTGGAGTCTATCATTGGCTCGAACGATTTTGTTTTTGTTGACGAAGCACAACGGATTCCGAACATAGGCCTAATTGCAAAAATCATTACGGATCAATTTAAAAGAACTCAGCTCATACTTAGCGGATCTTCAGCACTGGAGTTGAATCAGTCCGTTCAAGAGCCCCTTACCGGTCGGAAATTCGAATACCTCATGTATCCAATTAGTTGGGATGAATTCGAGAAGCACAATAGCTATGTTGAAGCTGAACAACAACTGGAAGAGAGACTGGTATTCGGTATGTATCCAGATGTTATTAATCACCGTTCAGACGCACGCGAAATTCTGCAACAATTAGCATCGAGCTATTTGTATAAAGATGTGCTGACATTAACAGATGTTCGCAAACCCGAAATTCTAGACAAGTTACTGAAAGCCCTTGCCCTTCAATTGGGGAGTGAAGTTTCCTACAACGAACTTTCGAAACTCCTTGAAATAGACAAAGGAACTGTTTCCAAGTACATTGATCTCCTCGAGAAAAACTTCATTGTTTTTAAACTGAATAGCTTCAGCCGCAATCAACGCAATGAAATCAAGAACAACCGAAAAATTTACTTCTATGATAACGGCATTCGCAATATGCTTATCAATAATTTAAATCCTCTTGAACTCAGAACCGACAAGGGCGCGCTTTGGGAAAACTTCCTCATTTCCGAGCGAATTAAACTTCAAGAATACAATCGTATTTATTCGAACAACTATTTCTGGCGAACAGCGCAGAAGCAAGAAATAGATTTTGTGGAAGAACGAGACGGTGAAATTTTCGCTTATGAATTCAAGTGGAACAGCCGCGGGAAAAAATCACTTCCGAAAAATTTCCTAGAAAAATATTCAGCGCAGGGCAAGTTCATTGATCGCGATAATTTCAGAGAGTTCATTTCGAAGAAATGAGAACTTCGAGAATAATTCAGAATGACCAGGAGAAACAGAATGAGAATGAGATATTCCCAAAACCAAAAATCCCCAACTTTCGTCGGGGATTTGGTTGCTTGATGGTGACACTGTAGGGATTCGAACCCCAAACCTTCGCATCCGTAGTGCGATGCTCTATCCAGTTGAGCTACAATGCCATTGCTATTAAGCGGGTGCAAATATAGGCATTTCCTTTTATTTCACAATGATTCTCATTATTTTTTCCTTGACTAGCACTTTAAAGCTTTTACCAAACCCTTGTCCAGTCGCAATTATTCGCGACATCGTGCAACTTCACCAATCCCTGTCCATAGACAATCTGAGCTTCTGAAAATCTCATAGACGATACTGGTGATGCCGCAATAACCAAGGTATCACCAAATACCTTGTAGTCGCCCAATGAACTTGGGGTTTCATTTACTTGAACATCAAAATAATTATTGGAAAGAAACTCCTCTGTGATGTTCAAACTGATAGATGTCGTTTTTAAATCTTCCGAAACACCCAATTCAAATGACCAATACATAGGAATAGTCATGGTAGAAGAGGCCTTCAATGTCTCGTAACAAACCGGTTTCGATCCAGTTCCTCCCACACTCAAAGGATTATTCGAGAGCGTTCGAGGAACGTCACGCGAATATTGCGAAACGGGAAAAGCCAACGTGTCGCCCAATCCGTTGCTAAACTTCATTTCAATCACAGAAGGAAAATACCCTTCCATTTGCTGCGGCAAACCGGGACAATCAACAGTCTTCTTACAACTGCTTAAGAATACGGAAGGAACAATTGCAAGCACGGCCAATACAATTACAAACTTCTTCATAGAATTAATTATTTCACTTTATACAATTTCAACTCAGAAAAATCAAAATCAGGATTCTCAACAAACACGCGCATCTCCTCTACTTTACCGGTTCGATCTAAAATAAAATTCACCTTTCCCGAAGGCAACATCATCTGGGTTGTCCACTTCAAATCGTAACACAACAAGGTTCCTGTTGCCCACAACTCACCTTTAAACAATGCCGTTGGCAAAAAATCTATCACCAACGTAGTCCCTTCCTTTCGCACTTCCACCTTTCCGTACATCTCACTTTCGTAAACACCAGTGACATCTTCCGAACAGGCTGCTAGTTCATGAGCTTCAATTTCGTTTGATTTATCTTCTTCCGCAGCCGGAGCAAATTCATTCACCCAGTTCTTACTTCCCTTCACTCCTAAAAACAAATCCAAGAATTCAAAGCCCATGGCACTCGGCAAAGAGTTGTTGCTGTTCGTTAAAATAACAAATCCCAAATTCATATCGGGAATCAAAATCGTCTTCGAGATCATTCCGTCATACCCTCCCCCATGACTCACAATCTTGTGTCCACCATATTCCATCAGCTCCCAACCCATGCCGTATCCGTTCGCATGACGCGAAGGCATATTCTCGCGCTGCCACTTGCTCACCGGCTTGTTAATGTTGTACTCCCACATTTCATAGGTGCGCTTTTCGTCCCAGTATTTCTTTCCACCTAAAGTCCCTTTGTTCAACTGCAACATCATCCATTGGCTCAGTTCATTCACACAGGCGTTAATGCTTCCTGCAGGACCAATGTTGTCCCAATTCACATAAGGAATGGGAATGTTCTTGCCCTTCACAGTGTTATGCGGAGAAGCAATGTCGGCACCCGATTGAAACGCCGTAATCGACGTGTTCGCGTTCTTCATTCCCAACGGAACAAAAAATTCATTCTTTACAAATTCGTCCCATGTCTTTCCGGTTACTTTCTCAACGATTTGTCCCGCCGCCAAAAACGCAATATTGCTGTATCCATAAGTTGTGCGAAATCCGTACTTCGGTTCAACGAATTGCCATCTGCGCAGAATTTCACTTCGAGAATGATTGGTTCCGTACCAGATTAAATCTCCGGCGAATGTTTCAAATCCTTGTCGGTGCGAAAGCAAATCGCGCACCGTCAAATTCGCCGAAACATACGGGTCGTATAATTTTAATTCTGGAAGAAAATTCTGAACCTTATCGTCCCACTTCAACAATCCTCGATCGACACAGATGGCCAACGCCGCGCTGGTGAAGGCCTTCGAGTTACTTGCTATGGCGAAGGAACTGTTTTCAGTCACAGGCTCTCTCGTCGCAGCGTCCTTCAAACCGAATCCTTTCGACAAAATAATTTCGTTGTTGTAGACAATGGCAATGGCACCGCCGGGAACATTGTACTTCGCCAACCCTTCGTTCATCTTGGCTTCCAAAGCGGTGAGTTGCGTTGCGAATGGCTTCGCGTTTTTCTTTTGTGCCGATGCGTTCAGCACGAATGCAACGGCTATAAATGAAAGGAATATTTTTTTCATGTTGAATGTTATCTGAATCTAACTTCTGTTGCGCCGTGTCCGTACTTCTGGTAATTCCCATCGAGGAATTCGCATTGTGGATAATAGCTTTTGATGAATGAACGAATCTCTGCGCGCAAGACTCCCTGCCCCACTCCGTGTATGAAGATCACCTTCTTCACTTTTTTCTTTTCCGCAATAGCCAACATACGTTCGAAGTGTTCCATTTGAATGGTTACAATTTCTCCGTTCGTCATGCGCTCATAATTGTCGAGCAATTCATGAATATGCAAATCCACTTCGAACAAATCGGCGTTGTGCGGAAAGTCATTTGCCGCGCGCTCTTTGTATCTGTTCTTGAAATCTTTCGATGCCGCTTTCACGGCATGAGAATCTATGTTACGATCGAGCATCTCTCGTGTGTTCGGCTGCACTTGATTGTATTGTGAAAACTCGTGTTTCGAATTTGCAATTTTCACGAGCTCTTTCAGTGGATGCTCGAAAGCAAATCCGCTGCTGTCCTCTACCGACGCCGAATCGTTCCCTGAAAGGCTAACAATATAGCCTTCGCCCTCGTCGTTTAGAAACCGAACAAAATCGCCTACTTTAAACTGATCATTCATCTCGCTAAGTTAAAAATGTATTTTTGATATTTCTGCTTAATTATGCGGGTTCATTGGGATTTCTCAATTTAATTTGCCGCACTTACCAACAAGCAGCTCCATGGTTTTTTCGAGTCTGATTTTTATATACTTTTTTCTGCCGGTTTCGTTGCTCGGTTATTTTCTAATTCCGAGCATGAAAGGGAAGAATTTCATTCTCTTAATTTTCTCCTTGCTCTTCTACGCTTGGGGTGAACCTATTTGGATTACCCTCTTGCTATTCTCCAGTGTTGTCAACTACTTCATGGCGTTGTTCATTAGTAATCACAGAGGCAGCGCAAGCTCGAAAGTAGCCCTTATGGTTTCCATTTGCATAAACATTGGATTACTCATGACCTTCAAGTACGCCGATTTTTTTGTGGACAATACGAATTGGCTCTTTGGAACCGCATTCACCAAACCCGGAATTACTTTACCTCTCGGAATTTCCTTCTATACTTTTCTTTCGCTTTCTTATACGCTCGATGTTCATCGCGGACACATTTCGGTTCAGAAGAGCTTCTTAAATTTCATGGTTTATGTGACCATGTTCCCGCATTTGGTTGCCGGCCCCATTGTTCGCTATTCTGAAATTCAGGAGACCATTAACAACAGAAAAACCTCTTGGAATCAAGCGTGGAGCGGCATCAATAGATTCTGCTTGGGGCTCTTCAAAAAAGTTGTCATTGCGAATACCGCTAGCATTCTCGTTGAAAAATACCTTGAAATTCAATTTACCAATCTCTCTTCTCCTGAGGCTTGGTTTGGAATTACGTTGTTTTCCATTCAAATCTATTTCGACTTCTCGGGCTATTCAGATATGGCCATAGGCTTGGGACGAATTTTCGGATTCAACTTTTTAGAGAATTTCAAACATCCGTATGCCGCAACTTCTGTGGGCGATTTCTACAAAAGATGGCACATGTCTTTGGGAAGATTTTTTCGAGACTATGTGTACATTCCGTTGGGTGGAAATCGTAAATTCCAACTTCGAAATATTTTCATTGTGTGGTTACTTACCGGATTCTGGCACGGAGCCAGTTGGAACTTTGTGCTCTGGGGCGCATTCTTCGGATGCTGCATGATCTTCGAGAAATTGTTAGAGAAGGTTTTGAAAGTTACTCCGCGAATTCTTAAGCACAGTTACACCCTTATTCTCATTGTCTTCAGCAGAGCCATTTTCTATTACGTAGACTTCGAAAAACTGAAGACCTTCGTGAAGACTCTATTCTCTTCCGACTATCCTGTTTCCATGAATTTGAAAAACGATTTATTCGGCTACCTATTCTTTTTCATTACGGTAATTCTTCTTTGTATTCCTTGGAATGAAATCTTCAAAGAAGAACACAAAGTGTACAAGCGTGCTAGCCAATTTTATTTTTACGGAGCTCCTGTGATTAATATTCTGCTCTTGTTGCTGGGCACCATTCTTCTTATTGACGACACGTACAATCCGTTCATTTATTTCCGCTTCTAATATGTTTCAAAAAATTAGCATCTTTTTGCAAGCGCTTATCTTGGTTGGTATTAGCACAGCTTTTTTCCTAAGTGAAAAAAAACAAATTTCAGAATCGGAAAAACGCACCCTAGCGCAGTGGCCTGTGTTAACAGATTCAACTTATTTTTCAGGAGCGTATTTCAAAGGAATTAGTGAATACGTTAACGATCAATTCCCCGAACGCGACGGCTTGCTTCAATTGAGTAATAAAATCAGATACCAAATGGGTATACATTTCGAAGACGAAATTCGTCTCGTTGTGGTAGACGCTGCTATGGAGCAAAAAAACGAAAAAGCAGACAGCTTAGAAGTTAGCTCAGATGATTTCAACGAAGTATACAAAGGTGGATTGTTAATCATTAACGGGGCTGCTTACACGACAAACACTGGATCTACCGCTGTCTCTCCTGTTTTTGCAAAACTCTTAAATGACTACGCAAATGCGTTGCCCGGAGTAACGGTTTATTCCTGCATTGCGCCTTTGTCTAGCGCTTACATTCCTGCGAAATCCTATGCGCATCTCAATGGCAAGAATGAGCAAACGCTCTTCGCCATTCGCGATAACCTGCAGCCGGGAGTTCGCTTTGCAGATGTACTTGGTGAATTGAATGCGCACAGAAACGAAAAATTGTTTTTCGGAACAGATCACCACTGGACAGCGAATGGTGCCTACCATGCGTATGTCGCCTTTTGCAAAGCTGCAGGAATTCAGCCGGTTGATCGATCGCAAATGAATTATGAAAAACGCGGAGCTTTCCTCGGATCGCTTTACGACCTTACGCGCGACGTAAGTGTGAAGGAACATCCAGACACACTCGAATTGTACAAGCCTCGCGTAAACACCGAGAGTGTAGCCTACTCTGAAAGTGGTTTCAAGAACGCAAGAAAATGTACCTTGTTCAACGGCGCAACTGGCTATGCTTGTTTTATTTCAGGTGATCAGCCCTTGGAAAAAATAACAACCAGTGTTAAGAACGGACGCAAAGCTTGCGTAATAAAAAACTCAATGGGCAATGCCTTCGCTGTTTACCTCGTTAATCACTACGAGGAAATTTGGGTGGTAGACTTTCGCTATTCGAAGCACAATCTGTTAACGCTTATTCGCGATAACGGTGTGAACGATCTCATTTTCGGAATGGGTATGTACGGTGCAATGAGCAGAGGAACCATTCAGATGATGCGCAATTTGGGATTCAAAAAGGCGGCAACCAAACCGAAAGAAAAGGTTTCTGTTGAAGATCAAACAGCAAAGCCAGAAGCGACCAAACCGGAAAAAGAAACACCATGAAGAAGCATTTCATTTTAGCTGTATACGCCATTCTTTCAAGCTTCGTTTGCTTCGGGCAGACGTATGACGAATCGATAAAATTATTAGGCATTGACACGAGCTTCGCATACATTCAATTTCCAACCAACGAAGCTGCCCTTCTCTTCCAAAAGAACATGAACAAAGCCCTTCAAGGCGGAAGAACAGTTGTGTACCATTACGGAGCCAGTCACATTCAATCTGAAATTGTAACTACGCAAGCCAGCGGGCTTTTGAAGAAAAAATATGGCAATGCCGGACCTGGATTTTTATTTCCTTTTTCTGCCGCGAACACTTACAATTCCATAAACAGCAAGACCTCTCATACAGGAGAGTGGACATACGCGAAGAGCTTCCAACTTCCTCCTAAAATTCCTTTGGGTATTCGCGGAATGACGGTAAGTACGAAGGATACAACGGCCTCCTTCACCATAACTCTGAACAACGCCTTTCCAGCTGAAAAATACGTTCTTCAACTTTTCATGGAGCTGAATGCGCTTACGCCTGAATTTCAATTATGCATTAACGAGAACCGTTGTTATGTGTTCAATCACGATTCCATTCTTAATCACATGAGCGAGCATTTCCTTCCCATTTATTTTGAAGGGGAAATTCGTTCGGTTGAATTGGAATGGCTTGGCCGTGGTGAAGAAGGCGCAACACTTACTTGCTATGGAATTAACGTAGAACACGAAAACAAAAAAGGATTGCTTTACGAATCGTTCGGCGTTGGAGCTTCAGCCTTTCAATCGGTTTTGTCTATTGGAAAACTTGAAGACCACGCCCCACAGTTGCTTCCAGATGTAGTAATCATAGATTTCGGAACAAACAACATTTTGTACACGAACAAAATGGACAACAACATTCCAAGATACGTGAACGAAACCGTTGCGAAATTCAAGGCTATTAATCCGCATGTATCCATCATTTTCACTTCCATGCAAGATTTATATAAAAACGGAAGGTATATAGACGCAGGCATTCGATTCAATGAAGTAGTAGATTCCATGGCGCATGCAACGAATTCATTGTATTGGAATTTTTACGATTTATCGGGTGGATTCAAAAAAATTAAGTTCTGGAATGAGCAGGGATATGCACAAAAAGATTTCATTCACCTGACTAAAAAAGGTTATGAATTGAAAGGGTTTCTCTTGTACGAAAGCTTTGAGAAAACCTTGGCCATTCTTGAGAAAAATCCTTCGCAAAACACACTGCGCATTCCAGTAAAAAAATACACCGATTTATTGAATCAAAAAACGGAAGTGGAGAAAGTCACTTCGAATGAACACACTGAAACAGCGCCTTCCGCAAAGAAAACCTACACGGTAAAAAAAGGAGACACTCTTTCGGGCATTGCACAAAAACATAAGACTACGGTTTCCAAATTGAAAAAATTGAATCATCTGAACAGCGACAATCTTCAGATTGGACAAAAGTTAAAATTGAAATAAATTCAACCCAACTAAAATTCATAGCAATGGAAAGATTAAAATCATTAGACCCACCGCACAAAGGATTAAGAAATGCCTTAGGTAAAATTACTCTATTGGCTGGAAAGACCGACTACACTTCAAAAGCGAGTGTAGAGAAATTGCAAGCTATGGGAAAGGAAGTATTTGCGTTGTTGAAAGACCACACCTTTACCGAGAACACCTACATTCTTGCTCCGCTTGAAAAAAGAAACCCAGGGTTTACCGAGGATTACATGACTGATCACGGCGAGATTGACAATTTAGAGCAAAGCTTGCTTGACCGCCTCATGGCATTTAACGGCGAGCAAAGCAACGATGAAGGACATCAATTTTATTTAGACTTGTGCGATTTCCAATCGGCATACCTTGAGCACATTGACGTGGAAGATGTTGAGTTGGAGGAAGAAATGCAAAAGCACTTTACCGACGAAGAATTAATGGGACATCAGATTGAAATTATGCAAGCCATGAGTTTTGAAATGTTGTTGCTTTGGTTCAAATATATTGTCCCTGCGAGAAGAGCCGACGAGAATGCGCAAGTGTTAACCGGATTTAAATCAGCAGCACCAGCAGAGGCATACGCTGCGGTTTTGAATACCATTAAGCAAGAAATAAGTGAAAGCGAAATGAATGAAATTCTTTCACTCGTAAAATAAAAAAATATGGAGCGTCGCGATTTTTTAAGCAAAGTAGGAATGGCGACTGTCTCCTATACACTTGTTTCGGGGAAAGTTTTCGGAGAGTCTGATCGTTTTAATTTCGAAAAAATAGAAGTCCCTTCTCCTCTCGTTGGAGAAGATTTGTTTCAATACATTCAACGTCAAAAAGGAAGTTTCGATCTCACGTTGTATCGACAATTACTTGGCGCTGCGAATGAATTCAAAGAAGGCGATGAAATTGCTGGAATAGCCGCAGCTTCTGAAGAAGACCGTCTTAACGCCAGGAGTTTATTAGCTGAAACTTCGCTTCAAAATATTCGCGAACATTCTGTTTTCATTGATGAGCAATCGGAATTCATTGAACAATCGACACGCTCTTTTCAAGAAACAGAATCTGGAAAGGCCATCGGTAAGCTTCGCATGCGAGAGTTCAAAGAACTTCTTTTGTTGTCAAACGAAGTTGAAATAAAAACACTCCTCCCGTATTTAACCAGCGACATCATTGCTTGTGTTGTTAAGCTCATGTCGAATAAAGAACTCACAGACATAAGCAGCAAAATCTTCCACCCACTCGCAGGAAGCCAAATGGGTTCGAAGGGATACCTTAGCGCGCGCGTTCAACCCAACTCTCCGACCGATAACATTGAAGACATTGTTTGGCAGGTTTTCGACGCGTGGAGTTACA
This sequence comes from Flavobacteriales bacterium, assembly GCA_947452685.1. Classification (GTDB taxonomy): domain Bacteria; phylum Bacteroidota; class Bacteroidia; order Flavobacteriales_D; family Sanyastnellaceae; genus CAIZGX01. Next base: position 26,930 of record CANGEF010000006.1, read on the forward strand.
GCGTGGGCGATTTGGTTTTAGGAAACAATCCAGTTTCAAGCAATCCGGAATCGGTTGCGAAAATTGAAATGGCTTTGTACGATTTGCTTACCACGTTCAAACTAGAAAACACGCTTTCACATTCCGTGTTGGCACACATCGATATTCAAGCTGAAGTTGAAAAGACTTACAACGGTCAAACCGGCATGTGGTTTCAAAGCATTGCAGGAACCGTGAAGGCCAATCAGACCTTCGATGTAACGATTGAAAAACTTAAGAAATACGCCGCTCAGCGCAAAGGTAAATTCGGACTCTATGCTGAAACCGGACAAGGCGCCGATGAAACGAACGGACATGGCGAAGGCTTCGACATGCTTATTCATGAGTCGCGCAAATACGGACTTTGGAGAGGGCTTAAACAACAATTGAATACAGTTGCTTTTGAAAAACCTTCCGAAGGATCTTTCTCCGAACCATGGGTTCATTTAAACGATGTTGCTGGATTCATTGGTCCGGAAGTTTTCAGAACGAAAGAACAATTGGTTCGTTGTTGCTTGGAAGATTTGGTAATGGGAAAATTGCATGGCCTCATGATTGGCTTAGATATTTGCACCACGCTGCACATGGATGTTTCGCTCGATGATTTAGATTGGTGCATCGATGAAATCATGCCGGCCAATCCGGGCTATCTGATGGCTCTTCCAACGAAGAACGATCCAATGTTGAGTTACTTAACCACATCGTTTAGCGATCACCTGCGCATTCGTGAGAAGTTCGGATACAAAATCAATGATGCCATGTGGGCGTTTTTCAAGCAGATGGAAATCATTGATAACAACAACCAACCCACAGCGCATTTCGGTGATCCCGTTTGGATGTATTATCAATATCGAAAATTGAAAGGCGACACTCGTACTTATGAAGAAATTTATTCGGAAGGTCTCGCATGCATTGAAAGAGTTCGAGAACGCGGTGTTCCCATTGCGAAAGGATTTGGAAAGGATTATTGGGAAATGAATCCGGTTTTAGATCAAGAAATTCGATTGCTCTATGCCGACGCTAAGAAATGTCTTTGGGAAGAAACACCCAAGCAATTCAAAAAACTTCTTTCACACGGAATTGCAATAGGAACGCTTTCCGCAGATAGAAAAGATTACATCTATCATCCACAATCGGGAGAACAGGTTTCTCGAGACGGCATTTACGCCTTGGAAATTTTACGTTCAAAATGGAAGAATGAAATTCCAGATATTCAAGTCGTTGTTTCCGATGGATTGAGTGTTTCTTCCTTAACAGACGAAGGGCATTTGTCTCCTTATATTTCTGAATTGAAAGCCCAATTAGAAAACAAATTTTCTTTAAGTAAAAACAACATCTTCATTGAACACGGCCGCGTTCGCGCGGGTTACCGTTGCGGTGAACATCTTTTTGGCGATGCTTCTTCCAACAAGAAAAAATGCATATTGCATATCATTGGGGAACGACCCGGCACCATGCACCACAACTATTCGGTTTACATTACTGTTGCGAAAAGTTCAGATTGGTTTGTTGAAGGGAAAATAGACCACGATGTTACACGCGTAATCTCGGGGATTTCAGACACCGCATTTCATCCAGAAGAAGCCGCAAAAGAAACACTTCGAATTTTAACCGAGCTTTTTTAAAACCTTAGAGCCCATCCCGCGTTGATGAGCGGGAATGCTTTTCCTTCCTTCAACAACTGAGAAGGAAGGTGATTTTTCGTGTCACTGTTGTTGTAAAGCAAAGGTGTTTTCCCAAGAAAATATCCGCCTTCAATAAATACTACATTCTTCTGTGAAACGTAAAAATCGAAAAACGTTTTGAACTGCATTTCATTGTAGCGAACGAATGTATTCAAGTCTTCTCCGCGAAACGATCTTGTTAAAGAACGAAAGGCCAAACCTGCATTTAAGCGCGAAGGCACAAGTGCATAAGACGCTTTCAAGCTGTTCGGCAATGTTCCGTAAAGTGAAAATCGCTCTGAAGCTTTCCAGTCAATACCCACTAGCGGGACAAAGAAATTCCCAAAGAAATCACGGTTGTAATACAGTCCGAATTTGTATCGAAATTTATCTGACTCGGTCACTGTAAAAAGTGAAAACACTCCGATCTGAAAAATATCCGAGAAGGAGGCTCCTAAATCAGCTGCCGCAATTCTTGGAACAATCAATCCTGAAAATTTCACTTTCGGATTTTTCATTTGCACCTGCATACCCACCGGAAGTGTAAAGGAAGAATACTGAGCAGAAAACGTGTCTTTTTTCAACGCTAACTTCTCGTACCCAGCGCGAACAAAAATGGAATTGCCATTTTTCAAAACTTTCGGAACGAAAGCGTTCACAAACAAATCGCTGGTCTGAGCACCTGACGGAATGTTGTAGGCTTGTCTATTGAAGGAAAAAATGTCTACAAAATATTGTGCGTTTCCAGTTAATGACGCAACAACAAACAAAAGAGTAATTCGGAATTTCATTCGCTTACTATTTTTATCTTTTTGAATTGTATATACTGCTTGCGCTTATTTCCAGCGGAAGCGTCTTTGTCTTTTATTTCAATCGCCTCTGACACTAAGTAGTAATTCTCATACCAATAAGAAACGTTCGCTCCACCCCAATTCTTCAACTTCTCAGTCTCTTTCAGATCGTCTTCCTCGTTCACTATAGAAAGTGTTTCAGACTCGGTAATACCACCATTCTCGAGCGACGCATGTCCAAATCTATTACTGGAAGCATAGAAAAAATTCAACTTTGAATCTGTCTGTTGAATTCGAACGAATTTCTTTGGATAAAAGGGCTTTTCCTTTACATCTAAATTGAATGCGTAATCACGGATTTTCTCGAGTTCAGGACTAACCTGAAGCACAACAGCATGTGAATAGGCAAAACCATCGAAAACATAAACCGTATTTGTTACCGGTCTTCCGTTAACGTAGGTCGTTCTGTATTCCGTTCTGTACGTTGGATAAAAAACTTCACCAACAATGGTCCAAGCGTTTTCATTGAAAACAACCGGGTGAGTGACCATGTAGCATTGAGATTCAAAATTCTTTTTTCTACTTTTCTTTCGCTCTATTCGCTTTTGAGTCTTTGCGTTTAGTGTTGAATAAAAATCTTTGAACTCATTGAAATCATAGTCACTTCTTTTAACAACTGCACCGTCTTCCATTTCCAAAATATACATCCCTTTTGCAGTGCTTGAACTTTCTCCTGTTACCCCACAAATAAGTGATTTGTGTTCATCAATCCAAGTCACATTTCCATCGATAAGTATTTTACCCTTCTGCACAGAAAGTGCACAAGGATTGCCTTCCAACTCTCCAAATTCATTGATAGAAACGATAAATTGATTTTCAATATTCTTAGACTTATAATTGAAATACATTAATTGCAGCGAAGGTGCCGATTCATCGGAAGAAAGAAATGACACTTTCATTTTCTTGTTCATACCCGGAATGAAGGTCAAGTGCTGTGTTCCCGTAAGCATGTTGTAAACCAGAACGCAAGGAACATTCTTAATTGTCCCTAAAATGAAAAATTTATTTTGGAAGCAAACTGTTGAATGCCCACCTAAGAAATCTATATTTCCATTTAGAATGAATTTATCTACCAGATCGACCTGCAACTTCGACCCTTCAAACGTTTCAGTATTAAAAACAACGGAATGAATCTTTCTGTGATTATCAAGGATGAACGAAAAATAATTATCCCCTTTATCAGAAAGTGCATTTGTGCTGTAATTAATCTTTGCTGGACAACTCGTTTTAAATCGCCCTTCTTCGTTAAAATGATCATCAAAGGCCCGGAATTCAATTTGATCATCCTCACCTTTTTCGTGTTGAATAGCGTATGTAATAATCTTGTTGTCAGGAGTAATGCACGTAGAAACAGAACCTTCATGTTCTATTCTCTTTTCTTCAACGACGCTTATTTGGGCGGCAGAATATGAAAGTTTGAAGAATAAAAAAAAGATAAAAATAAGTTGTTGCTTCAAGGGTATAAAGATTAATTACTGAGATAAATGTAGGGTTTTTCTATGAATTTCTTTCCGCCTGCAAAATCAAACGAAGAGCCGTATTCTTCGAGAAATACGCCCACGCCCAGTTAATGAAAATGATAAGCTTGTTACGAACACTTAAGATGAGCATGAGGTGAAGGAACATCCAAATAACCCATGCGAAGTATCCTTTCAATCTGAAATTTTTAATGTCTACCAAAGCCTTGTTGCGACCAATGGTTGCCATAGAGCCCAAGTCTTTGTATTCGTATGGAAGAGGATTCTTTCCATTCACAATGCAACGCAAATTTTTAGATAAAAGCAAAGCCTGATTAATAGCCACATTCGCGACTTGCGGATGTCCATTCGGATATTTCTCTGTTTCCATAAAGGCCTGATCGCCTAGGACGAAAATATCTTCAACGCCCTTCAATTTATTGAAACGATCCACCACCAACCTTCCTCCTTTCGACTCTACCGTTTCAGGAAATCCTTTCACTGTATTCGGAGTCACACCCGCTGCCCAGATCACCGTCTCACATGGAATAGACAATCCCGATTTGAATTGCAAAACTTTCCCATCGTAAGACACCACTCGCTCGTTGCTAATGATGTCTACTCCCAAATCTTGCAAATATTCTTTCGCGTGAACCTGCGCGTGCTCGCTCATGGCGTTCAAGACAATTCCATTCGGACTAACCAAATGAATGGATAGTCGATTCCAATCGAATCCTGGATAATCCTTGGATAAAATGTTTGATTTAATTTCTGCAAAGGCACCGGCCAATTCAACACCGGTAGGACCCGCGCCAACAATGACTAGATTCATTAACGCTTTTAGTCTTTCCTCTGAAGCAGATAACACCTCTTCAAAAGAACGCAAGACATGATTGCGAACAGCAATGGCTTCGTATGAACTCTTTAGCGGCAGTGCGTGTTTTGCCAAAACTTCATCGTTGAAGAAATTGGTTTTACAC
>CANGEF010000007.1 GCA_947452685.1 Flavobacteriales bacterium
AAAAGTACGATTTGCATATTCTTCAAATTTACGCGCTGCGTCTCAATTTCCAACTTGCAATTCCAACCGCAACAATAATCGTAAAGAAGAAATAACACGGAACCAAATAACGCTGCTCAATGAATCCAAGCACTCCACCTAAAACCGTAAACAAAGCCCATGCGGAAACGAGCCACCATCGGCCTTTCCAATCCTTCAGAATAACAGGAATGAACAGGATGAGCGCAAGCACATTCACCAACAGCAACAAGGCAAAAGATCCAAGTTTCACTCCTTTTTGAATGAGGTTCATTTGTGCGAACGCTGGACCCGGAATGTTATCGATTCGCGCCGGGAAAAGAAACTGCTTCATCAAACGAAAACGATTCAACAGATAATAATCGGAAGGATGCTCGTGCACGTATGTCTGCTTGTACTTTCGAGCACGTGAGACGATTTCATTTCCCAAACTGTCTTTCGAAGTTCCTTGCAATTCGTAATAAAAGCGATGGTAGTCTTCCTTCAAACGTTTCATTTCTTCAGCACCGAAGGCTGTTGTGTAATGACGTTCATTCAAAGGCGAAGTCGTGCATCCATCTTTCGCGATTAAATAATTCGAAGCCGAATTCGGAACCCACGGCTGACAATCTTCTCCCCAAGCAATAACCAAATCGCGAATCGCGACCAACTCTTCCGGCATATATCCATAGCAAGAAGAAAAAGAATCTACCAATGGAATGAATCGATTTGTCTTCGAGTAATTGTATGCCGTCCAACTTCCAAAAGCCAACAACAACGGCATTCCGAAAAGGATTGAAGATTTGAAGAAGTGTGTTCGCTTCAACAAAATAAAATAGAGAACCGGAATGAAGAGCACATGAATTTGTCGGAAGAAAATAGACCAAGTCAAAAACAACGACGACCAAAAAACGAGTTTCCAATTCAATTCATTTTTGAAGCGAATGGCTAAATAAAACGCGAGAATTAAAAATGAATTTCCAAGGCTATCGGAAAGAAGCATTGGATCCCAAACAGCGATAAGCAAAGACGCAGCGTAGATGATTCCAGCTATGAAATACGCCTTCTTATTCTGAGCGAGATGTCCGGCCAATCGCGCAACCCACACCACACTGAGTATTCCGAAGACGAATTGAAGAAGGATAACAAACTGATATGCGACAAATGGATTGAAGACAGCGCTTACTCCTGAATAGATTGGTGCAAACGCAGGCATGCGACAAACACTTGAGTAGCCTTGACCTTGCGCCAGGGATTCTGCTGGATTGAAATATCCTGAAGTATCTCCCGCATGAACGGCAAGACCTTCAATGGGTCCCGACTGCCAATAAGATGAATACTGAAAAAAGAGATATGCAAAGAGTAAGCACTTAAAAACAACCAAAGCGAAAAAGAAATTTCTCTCTTCTCGGTTGGAAAGTGGAATGCCTAATCTTGATTCAAACATGCTTTGAAATGTTTGATGACATACTCCATTTCTTCTTGCGACATGGGCACATACAACGGAAGCACAATGCTTCGGTCAGCAGCATCTTCAGAGACGGGAAGCGAGATGTCCACTCCCCTGTTCTTGTATGCAGTCTCGCGATGTGAAGTCATAATTCCTCTTCGTGTTGAAATACCTAAGTCAAGCATTTTCTGCATGATGTCGTTTCTTGAAACTCCACATGAAGGTTTTATGTAAACTGAAAACGACTGCCAATTGGTGAAATCATTTTCACTTTCGAAGGGCAAACGAATGCATTCGATGTGCTTCAATTCATTCAAATAAAAACTCGCAATTTCTCTTCTTCGTTCAACAATGGAATCCAATTTCTCTAATTGACGAATGCCTACCGCCGCCTGAATATCGGTCATTCGGTAGTTGTAACCAACTTCCAAATGATCTTCCACAATAACCTTATCGCTAAGGTGACGAACACGATCGTTTACACTCATACCGTGTTGACGCAAACGTTTCAAACGCTCGGCGTATTCTGGGTTTGAAGTAGCAATCATTCCTCCGTCACCCGTTGTAATGACCTTTCTCGGGTGGAACGAAAAGCAGACCAAGTCAGAATGCGAACCAATTTTTTTTCCTTTGTAGGAAGAACCCGCGGCACAAGCAGCGTCCTCAACTAAGACGAGGCTGTGCTTCGCGCATAACGTTTTTATTTCGTCTATCTCGAAGGGAAGTCCAATCTGATGAACACCAATAATGGCCTTCGTTTTCGAAGTAATCTTTCGTTCAATATCTGCCGGATCTATGTTGTACGTCTCAGACTTCACTTCTGCAAATACAGGTGTTGCACCAACATACACGATGGCGTTAGCCGTAGCAATGTAGCTCATGCTCGGACAAATAACTTCGTCGCCCGGACCAATGCCCGCAACGATTAACGACAAATGCAAAGCTGTTGTGCAATTGCTCACGGCCACAGCGTATTCACTTCCCACGTATTGGGCAAACTTTTCTTCAAACTCTGCCACGCGCGGACCTTGAGTGACCCAATTTGTTAGAATGGTATCGTAGGCCAACTGCGCCTCTTCAACTCCTAAGTATGGTTTTGCTACTGGGATTTTCATTTCTTCCAATTTTGAAGTTCTATTTCCTTCATTAAATCGTTCGATTGATTTAATGTCTTGTAATATTCTATCGTTTCTCTCAATCCTTCACGAAAATTCATTTCATTTTCAAAACCGGTTAACGACTTGAACTTCGATGGATTCACCCACAAGCGAGGAACATCTGCCGGACGATCTTCCTCATACCGAATGCTCATTCGGTCTTTCAAACCCATTTCCTCAATGAGCACTTCCATGAGTTCTTTCATGGTTATTTCAGCACCCGTTCCAATATTTATTATTTCTCCAACAACCTTATCATTATTCATGAGTTGAACCAAGGCACGAGCGGTATCCTTCACAAAGAAGAAATCACGCGTTACATCTCCCTTTCCAAAAACAACAGGAGCTTCTCCGTTTAGCATGCGGACAATGCTACGCGGAATAATCTCTCCTGCGTCGCCTTCGTAATGCGCACGAGGTCCGTAGTTGTTGAATATTCGTGTAATCACAGTTTGAAGTCCGTAACAAACGTTGTAAGAATACGCGTAGTTTTCTCCAGCCAACTTGCTACTTCCGTAAACCGTTTTCGGAGCAGGTACTCCCAACTCATCGATCGGAAAAGTTTGAATATCTCCGTAAATCTCTGAAGTAGAGATGTAAAAAAACTTGGAAACATTATTCTGACGTGCTGCTTCCAAAACACGAAGTGAGCCTTCGGCGTTTACCTTGTGATTTTCGAACGGACTGTGAATGGAATGTCGAACACCCAAGCACGCCAGGTGATACACCACATCGACTCCCTTCATGATTTCATTCACTTGCCCTTCGTCACAAATGTCTCCTTCTGCGAATTGAAAAGCATTGCTCTCCAATGCGGATTCCAGGTTCCGTAATTTTCCGTTCGACAAATTATCGAAACCAACAACTTCATGTCCCGCTTCAAGCAAGGCATCTGTGAGATGTGAGCCTATAAATCCGGCTGCGCCTGTAACTAAAATCTTACTCATGCTCTTTTCAGATTAATCACGAAAACTCCTGCAATGATTAGCGCTATTCCAACAATGTTATTCCATGCTAATTTCTCTCCGAAAAACACTGCTGCAACAGACGCAGTTAGAATAAAATTCACTGCAGCGCTAACAGGAATGACATAACTGAAATCGCTTAGCGACAACGCCTTGAATAAGACCAGCGCCGAAACGAAAATGATTCCCATTCCAAAGAACACCTTTGGTTCGAACAAGAATGCGAAATAATCTTTCACTGAAGCCAGTCCGCGTTGCTCTGCGCCCCAACTGTTCAAGGTTAATTTAATGAGCGAAGCGCCAACAACAGATAGCGTGGCATACAGCGCTGAAAGTCCAAAAATTACAATCTTACTCATTCTTCAATATCTCTTCTACAACCGCTTCGGGTCGTTTGTTTACTTCATCGAAAATGCGCCACAAGTATTCGCCAATGACACCCAGCATCACAATCACCAATCCCAAGAGGAACGTGATTAACGAGGTCACCGTAGCGAATCCGGGCTCTGAAATTCTTCCTGTAATTCCTCCAACAAGCATGAGTATTCCGTATCCAAAACTGAGGAAGGAAACACACATACCAATGAATGAAATGAATCGAATGGGAACAACAGAAAATCCTAAAAACGAATCGAGGAACAACTTCCATTTTTTTGAAAATGTCCAACCACTCTTTCCGCTGGAACGCTCTCTTCTTTCGTACTCGATCACATACGGTTTAAATCCGAGCCAATGCGAGAAGAGCGAGCGATTGATGTTCTTCGAAGTGTTCTTCAAATACTGCAAAATAGTTCCATCCCAGAATGCGATATCGAATCCGCTTTCTGGAAAATCTTTCATCACAAACAACTTCACCAAGATGTAATAAAGCTTCGCATAAAGACGCGTTAAAAACGGATCCTTTCGTTTCTTCGCGCGCACTGCCGTGATGTATTTCTCTCCGTTCAACCAGAGCTGCGCCATTTCTGGAATGAGTTCCAATGGATCTTGAAGGTCTGCGGCGTATATGGTGCATGCGTCTCCGGTTACCAATTTCAATCCGGCATTGCTTGCGCAGATAGCTCCAAAGTTGCGCGTTAGACGAACGACTTGTGTGTCTTGAATCAAGTGACGGTGCTTCAACAATTCGTCCCATGTGCCGTCTTTACTTCCATCGTCTACGCACACCAATTCCAACGCAAGATTCATGCTGTTCAATTGCTTCTCTACCTCTTGCATGTTATAAAAGAGTGGAAGAATAAATTCTTCAACATGAAAACACGGAATGACTACAGATACTTTCTTCATGAAACAAATGCGTTTAAAGCATCCCAATTTACGGAATTTAGCGCTAATGTGTAAATAGGCTGAACGCTAGTGCGTGCGCCGAAACCTTCTTTTTGTTGTGAAATACCCAAGGCTAGAGAGGCGCCTTGATTGTTGGTACTCGTTCCAAAATCTATGTAATTCTTTTTAGAAAACGTCTCTTGAATAAGTGTTGCGAAAAGTAAATCCAAAGCGCCTTTCTCCTTCCCTTCTAACGCGGAAGCTATGTATTGAAAACGCACACAATTCGGGGTATTGAAGCACAAAATTCCCGCGCACATTTCTTCTCCTATGAAGGCAGCATGCAATTCAATTTCATTTGGAAATCTTTTTTGCAAATCGAGTATCTCACTTCTGGAATGCGCCGGTGTCGAAGAATAGGCAGCAAGCAAATTTTCCACAATGGTATAATACGAATCGAAGTCTTCCGATACGCGAATGGCTATTCCTTCCTTCACCGCTTTCTTCATTCCACGCACTCTTCGCTCTTGAAATTTTGGAACGTTGGAAGGAATGATAACCGGATTAACATGTTGACCTGTGCATTTCGCACCGGCAAGAAAAAGCATATGAATGTCTTCCTGCGCTGGCACCTGATGGTACATGAACGGAATGGTTTTGTAATGAAATTGTTCTATTCCCTTCCCTTCCATGTATTGAAGAAAAGCTAAAAATAATTTATGAAATTCATCGAGACGAATGTTGTGCGAAAGCACCCAACCGCCATAGGTTAACCCTTGGTGCGCGAAGGCTTCTCTTCCACTTTCATTCATAGGCAACACACCCACCAATTCTTCCTCATCGAAAGCTAGCAACGAATGATCGTTGAACTTCGATCCATGATAGTCTATAAAATTTCGCGAGAGATGAAAGGTTCCATTTTTACTATTGGAAACAAACTCTTCCCATTGCTTGCGATGATCTTCTGTATATCGAATTATTTTCATGGCTTGTCCTCCAATACGGCAACGCCGAAACCTGTTTTTCCATTTTGATTTCCGTTGTAAAACAGAAATCGTTTTCCATTCACATCGACCACACACGGATAGCAAACCGATTCGTTTTCCCACGGTTCACTTCCAACTGAAAAATTCAATTCACTATCTTGTCTTACCCATGAATAGCCGTCTTCAGAGGTGGCGTATCCTAAACGGTATCCCAAAGATTTCGTTCTTACGCTGTAAAACATTTCGAATCCATTTTCCTTTTTCAGTACCCACGGTCTTCCAAAACCGAACTCATCTTCGTTCTGAAATTGAATGCAATCGTGCTGATCCACTTCCCAATTTAATCCGTCTGTTGAAACCGCATGATGAACGCGATACGTTGGAACTTCCTTTCCGTTCACGTCTATCCATGCGAAAGCTCCGACATACCACATGCGCATTTTTTCTCCGTCGTGAAAAATGGAAACTGCGCTTCGAATATCGGGTTCTGATTTTGTTGGAAGTAAAACCGGATTGGCTTGAAAGCGCTGAAACGAGCCATCGGCTTGCTCTTTCGCTACTCCAGCAAAATATCTATAAGGCACATCTGTTGTGCGTTGCACGCCTAAGTAGTACAACCAATTTTCATTTTCATGTTGAAGGAATTGCAACGGACAAACGCCACCGTCGTCGAATGAGCCTTCGGTTCCAATATCGAGCAGCACGTCTTCACTTCGAAAAATAATTTCAGAAGGATGGTGTGCTGAAACATCTACATAACTGATTCTTCCATTGAAGTCTTCATCCATGGAATAATAATAGACACGAAGAACATCTTCGTTTAAAATGCGCACGGTAGGTATAGCAGCGTATTGCTGCGACCATTCCAAATTCGGATTGGCTTCAACTATTCTACCGAGTCGCTTCCAATTCATCGCGGCGTAAGTTTATGGTAAGCGCGACAAGAGATTGGAGAGATGTCCTTTCCTTTTACAATGGAGTCTTCCGGAATATTTTTCACAACTAGCGCTGCTGAAGAAAGTAAGCAATCGTCGCCAATGCTCACGGCATTGTTCACGGTGCTATTCACGCCAAGGAAACAATTCTTCCCGATGGTTACTCCACCGCTAATGACCACGTGCGAAGAGATGAAACAATTGTCGTCAACTTTCGAATGGTGTCCAATGTGGTTGCCACTCCAAAGCACAACGTTGTTTCCAATTTCAGTAAACGGTTGAAGGGTGTTGTCTTCAAAAATGAAAACGTGTTCTCCTAATTTTACGTTTCTCCAAACGAAAGCGTATGAGCTCACGTAAGAAGCGATTTCATATCCCAAGGCTTTTGCTTCCAAATAAACTTGGGTGCGCAGTCTGTTTAGTTTGGTGTACACGCAAGCCCCGAAAAAGGCATGTTCTGAAGGTGCATACAATTCGGCAATATCTTCGAAAGCCACTAACGGCAATCCGAAAATCTCTTCCTTGTTGATATACTCGCGATGAACGCAAAACGCTACAACTTCGTAATCGCTGTCGTGCGTGAAGTATTCGCAAGCGATTTCAGCGAACTCTGTATTTCCAAAAATGATTAATTTGTTCTTCATGTTATTTGTGCTTTACAAACAAAATATCTTCTCTTCTATTCGCCATGGGCAAGGCGTTGTTTTGCGGAAGCACGAATGCTTCCACTCCATTTTCTCTAGCCATTTTCAAGATTGAAAAAACATCATCGTCGTTGAACTCTCCCGGTTTTTTTTCGCTCCAATTTATTTCTGGAAATGAATTCGAACCGTGGTTGTTTTGATGGAATTGAATGCCTTCTTCTGAACTGAAGAAACGGTTTCTTTTCGACACATTCGGAATGTCGCCAATGAGCGCCATTCCGCCTGGAGCAAGCAGTTCGCAGACGGATTCAACAAACAATTCAACACTTGATTCTACGGCTATGTAGTGCAAAACGCTGTAGCAGATGATGGCTTGAAAAGCGTTTTTGTTTTCCTTCGCCCATTGTTTTGTTTCGTTGGGAAACATGGCCGAAAACTTTTCGCAAAACGCAAAATCGGGAAGTTGATTGAGCATTTCTTGCGAATCGATGAGCACCACATTTTGTCCTTTTTCTTCTGCATTCTTCAACAACATAAAAGGCAAATCGCTACAACCTGGACCAATATCCAAGACACGCGCATTCTCCATTGATAGCGTTGAAACTTTCGACTGAATATCGTCCCAAATCTGCGCTTCTTTTCCTTCACGAAAGTGATTGAAGAAACCGATTTTCTCATAGCGCGAAAGACTTTCGTCGTTCGCCAATGTCTTGAATTTATTGAAATCCAAATCGGATAATTTTTCGATCTTGTTTTCTTCGTTCATGAGTTACAGGTTTTGCGCAAGTTCGAAATTATTGTAATGTGTCTCATTCGTTTTCATGAGCTCTGCGACTTTCAAGCTTCCGGCTTGAAGTCGAATGATAGGGTCCCAACCAATGGCGGAAGGAAGAATGCCCATGTGTCCGGCTGGGACATTTTCCGGATGGAAATTTATTTCATGTTGAACTAAATCGGCTTCGCGAACGTCTCCTGCGAAGCGCAGGAGAAGCGGTGAATTCAAACTCTTCCAGATATTGAAATTCAACAAAGGAAAAGTTCCCCAGAGGTTTTCTGAAAAAGGAGAACCCGTGTAGATCACGGCTGAAGCCGATTTCCAATCGTTTGGAATTTCTGCAACGTTCCAATCGCCGAGATAGGTTGCTCCTAAATTTTCAATTTCACTTTTGTATTCCAACGGACAATACACGCCCACTGCGGCTGACATGCTTACCAGAGGCTTGCACAGGTAGGGCGTGAAGTCGTTGTTCGAGACCACGATGAATTTATTTCGATAAGGGGTTTGTTTTGCGTCTTGAATGAGTCGAACAACCATGTCTCCCAAGTAACCGAAGACATCGACTTGCGGATGTCTTTCGTTGGTTCCTGCAACGCAAATTCCTTTCGACTTACAAAAATCTAAATCGAGATCTTGTGGGCGAAACTCCCATGCTTCGAACATGAGCGGGATTCTGCATGAAGCAGAAACACGCCCGAGAGTTGGGCTATCCAATGGACGAAGTGCACCGCTGTTTGTGATCACAGTTGCTCTTTCCCAAGGCATTTCATTTTTTTCTGAGTGGAAGTGAATGCGGTTTGAAACTCCGCAGAGTTCTGCTAAAGTCTGCACTTCGCGTATGCATTCATTTGCAGATCCGTATCTCGAGTCGCGCGCGAAGGCATGAACCTCAGCTCCTGCAATCGCTGCCAAAACTGGCGTGCAAGCATAGGCGCCTGATGCTGCTTCAGTAAGCACACATTCATTTTGCAATTGAATGTTTAAGTCTTGAATAATATGTTGAAGTTTCTCTTTCAACTTAAATTTCAATTTTTACTTCTTTTCCATTTTGCTTAATACTGGATTGAGCGGCTTCTAAAATTCGAATGGTGTTCAATCCGCCTATTGCTGAAGCTCTCGGCTCAGAGTTATTTTCGATTGAAGAAATAAAATCTTGCGCCATTTTTTTAAGAGGTTCCGCCAATTCCAATTTTGGAACATAGACATCTCCAACACGATAGTCGATCATGACCTTCTGTTTTTCCTCAAGGGTACTTACGCTGTGAGCGGTATCGTAGACCTTGATTTTTTCGGTGGGTTCCATGTCGTTGAATACGACCATCTTCTCACTTCCCCCTAACAACATCAATCTAATCTTCACTGGCGAAGACCAAGAACAATTGAAGTGCGCGATGAAATTGTTCTGGTAGTTTACCGTGAGGTAAGCGACGTTTTCGATTCCGTTGTGAATGTGGCTGACGCCGGTGGCGTTGACGCTAATTGGAAGTTCGTCTGATAAATAATCGAGAACAGAGATATCGTGCGGAGCAAGGTCCCAAAGTACATTTACATCTTGTTGAATGAGTCCAAGGTTTATTCGAGTAGAATCGAAATAATTCAAAACACCAAGAGCGCCTTCGTCTTTCAACGCCTTCATTTTTTCAACGGCACCGGTGTATAAAAAGGTATGATCAACCATGAGCAGTTTTCCTTTTTGCTCGGCAAGGTCTATAAGTTCCTTGGCCTGCGCAACCGTTGCTGTCATTGGCTTTTCAAGCAGAACATGTTTTCCTGCAAGGAGCGCTTGCTTGGCGAGGTCGTAATGAGTGAAAACCGGAGTGGCAATAACCACAGCGTCTACCGAGGTATTGTTGAATGCATCTACGACAGAAGAAGACGTTTTTAAGTTTGGGAATTGACTCACCGCCTGAGCCAAACGATCTTTTTGCGAATCGATTAATATTTCTACTTGGGCATTTCCAAGAGACATGAAGTTACGGAGAAGGTTTGGTCCCCAATAACCGTAGCCAATTTGCGCAATTCTTATCATGATGAAGGTTTGGCCTCGAAGTTATTGAAAATTGAAGGGACTACCAATTAATTGAAAGGTGAAAGCCAAAGGAGGAACAAAAAATGAAGAAAGGTAAAAGTTTTATTGAAAATGAACCTTTTCGAAAGGGTGATGTTTTATGCTCAAAACCTATTAATATGCGCCCTCAAGAGTTCACCATTAAGGACCTGGAGAATTTCTCGGGAATCAAAGCTCACACCATTCGTATTTGGGAGCAACGCTACGGCATACTCTCTCCGGATCGCACCGACACGAACATTCGTAAGTACAACGACAAGGATTTAAAATCGCTTTTGAACATCAGTCTTTTGAACAGTTTAGGTCACAAGATCTCGAACATTGCGAAACTTTCAGACGATCAGATTCGAGAAATCATCAACAAGCACGCTCACAGCAACAATACAGAAGAGCATTTTCTTCACATGTTGAAAATCTCTATGTTGAACTATGACGAAGAACTTTTTTCGAATGTCATTGATCCGCATACAGCCGAGCACGGTTTAGAAAAAACATTCCGCGTGATTATTATGCCTTTCCTGATGCAAATTGGATTGCTTTGGCAATCTGATTCCATTTGTCCGGCTCAAGAACACTTCATTAGCGCGCTTATTCGTCAGAAATTATTGTTTCACATTGAATCAGTCAAAGTTCCGCTTGAGCAGAACAAGAGACCCGTCGTTCTCTTTCTTCCAGATCTTGAGATTCACGAGCTTTCCTTGTTGATGCTCCATTATATATTGAAACTCCGAGGTCTTCGAAGCATTCTATTGAGTCAGTCTGTCCCGGCCGAGGATTTGAAGCAGGTGGCTCAACGCTTAGGAGACGTTGATTTTGTTTCAATTTTCACCACACATCCTTCAACAGTTATGGTTCCAGACTATTTAAAAAGACTAACCAGAATGTTTATGGATACGGACTGTCACTTCCACTTTACGGGTTACAATTTGAAGGGAATCAAGTCACCAGACACGCTTTACATTACTCTTTACGGAGGTATTGACGAATTACTCGACGGTCTAAAAAACTAACTGTTAATCACTTAGCTGTTTTGTTTAATTTTAAGTAAAAATAATTAAACAAATGTTTGGAACGAAGCTCGTTCTGTTTAATATTTGCATCGCATTAATTAAACAAAACAAAAAACATGAGCACACTCGAATTCAACTACCTCATAGGTAATCATTCTGGATCATTAAAGAGCTTTGCCTATAATTTCACAAAAAACACAGAAGATGCTGAAGATCTTTTGCAGGATACTCTTGTAAAAGCTATTCGTTATAAAGATAATTTTCAAGATGGAACGAATTTCAAAGGATGGTTATTCACCATCATGAGAAACATCTTCATTAATAACTACAAGCGTAAGAAGCTTCAGAAGACCATTAACGATGGAACTGACAATCAATATTATTTGAACTACGGAAAAATTTCTGAGGACACCGTCTCTTCAAGAATTAATGAAAAGGACATTAACAAAGCCATTACGCAATTGCCTTACGAGTTCAGAACTCCGTTCCAGCTTTTCATAGATGGCTATCACTACGATGAAATTGCAGATTCAATGGGCATTCCTATGGGAACGGTGAAATCTCGAATCTTCCATGCACGAAAAAAATTGAGCGAGGAGTTAGCTCATTTTGCTTAATCGCAAGAGGAAATGTCCGTTTCGGGCTTTCTCCAAAACTTCCACATTCAACTTAACTGACTTTGCGGTTTTTAGAGCCGTTTCGAAGTCGACAAACAACCAGGGAAAACATTGCGTTTTCCCTTTGTATTTCAATTCAAATTGAACTTTCCCAAAATACTCTGAGTCGAGCAAAGGCCAATCTGCTTTGGCATAAGTGACGTCGGTACTGTCTATGAGAATGGATCCATTCTTACTTAGAAAGCTCTTGAGCTTTTTGAACATCAGCTTCAATTCGGCGGGCGATTCAGCTAGACCCATTCCGTTCATTAGCACTAAAACCGTATCGAAATTCTTCAGACTCAGATTTCTCCAATCTTCGTTGATCACCTTTTCCACGCCACGAGCCGCAGCTACTTTCGCACTTTTCTTCGATATCTCAACGGCCGTAATCTCCACACCTTTTTTTTGAAGATAAAGCGCATGGCAACCGGCTCCACAACCCAAATCCAATACTCTACCCTTGCACTCTCGCAAAGAGATTTTCTCGTACTTCAGCATATTCTTGTACGAACGAAAGAAGACACTTGGATACATTTCCGGCTCTTCGTTTTTATTGATAAATACGCGTATTGGGGTATCGTCGCTATTTAGAAAATAAGCATCTATTGCAGAACCGAGAACATCTTGAGCCATTTTGCAAATATACAAGTCATTAAAAAAGAAACTCGTGGCAACCAAATGCTTAACTTTGAAGTCTTCATCTTGTCAATACCTTACCATGACCAAAAAGATATTCTTACTTCTTTCGTTGTTCGCATCTGCTTTCAGCATGCGTGCTCAACTTCAGTTAAACACGTTAACCATTCAACAATATGTTCAAGATGTATTGTTGGGAAGCGGAGTTGCAGCAACGAACATTTCTTTTACCGGTTGTCCACAGCAGATCGGTTACATAACCGGAGGCAATTCCATTGGACTTACGATAGACGGCGGAATTGCGCTTTCGACTGAAGCTGTTGCAACGATTGTTGATCCTGCCTCGACCGCATTTTTAGATGGAACTTGCGAAGTTTCTGGAGATGCTGATTTATATACCATAGCGAATTCTGTTCCTCCCTTGATTGGTCAAACTTTTTCGGTTGGAAGTGTGAATGACGTGGCTATTTTGGAATTCGATTTTGTGCCAACTGGAGACACCTTGCGCTTCAATTATATTTTCGGTAGTGATGAATATTTGACGTGGGTAAACTCTTCTTACAACGACATCTTTGCCTTCTTACTTTCTGGCCCTGGAATTACCGGTCCCTATGCCTCTCCTGCCGGATTTCCTGGCGGGGCAATAAACATTGCGCAATTGCCGAATTCTTCTCCTCCCCTTCCTATTACAATTAGTTCGGTGAATAACGTTTTGAACAGCACGTATTACACAGACAATCAGCCTAACGTTGGGATTTATCTCAATGGTTACACAGTAACGCTAGAGGCTTGGTCATTGGTGCAGTGTGGAGAAACTTACCACATTAAATTGGCCATTGCCGATGGAAGCGATACTGCGTTGGAGTCTGCGGTAATTTTAGAAGAAGGATCTTTTTCAAGTAACTCGGTAGTAGACGTTAACTTAACACTTAATGCGGGTGGTCCAAACCAAGAAACCCTATTTGAAAATTGTGGGGAAGCATCTTTATCATTTACTCGTCCCGCAATTAGTGACCTTAGCGTTCAAGACATGTGTATTATTACTTGGACTGGGACCGCGGTTAACGGTGTTGACTTTACCTTAATGCCCGACACGGTGTTTTTCCCTCCTGGGGTTGCATCTGTTTCATTTGTAATTGATGCCTTTTCAGATGGGTTGACGGAAGGAACTGAAACGGTTCACATGGATATTATGAACCTAGCTGCTTGTAACGGCTCTGGTTTGATTAGCAACTTTGACTTCTTTGTAGCAGACGTGCCGGATCCGATTGTTGTAACTGGGTATTCTCAGGATTTATGTCAAGGAATGACTGCAACGCTTGAACCAACCATAACTGGCGGATATGGAAACTATGTTTATGCATGGAGCACCAGCGAAACAACTCCAACGATTGATGTTTCTCCCATTAATTCAACCACCTATTATTTAACGGTTTCTGATACGTGCGGCTGGCCCGGCGGAAACACAACCTTCCCGGTAAACATACTTGTCTTTCCACAGTTAGTTACAGCTATTGACAATGGAGATTTAACCATTGGCTGCAATGAAAGTGTAAACATTACGGCTACCACGGTTGGTGGAGATGGCACTTACACCTATGTATGGACAGACGAAACTGGTGCAAATTTATTCGGATGGGGCAACTCCCTTTTCTACGGATCTTGGAATGGACCAGGAACAGTAAATGTTGAAGTGACAGATGGATGCGGACTGACCGCAACCGATCAAATTCAAGTAGCGTTAAATATTCCGCCGCTTATTATTGATATTTTAGACACCATTAACGCGCCATGCTTGTCATACTTCACACTAACCGCAAATGTTACTGGAGGAGATGGTTTATACACGTATAGTTGGTACACCAATAACGTTTATGAGTGGGATGAATTTGACAACATTTATGACAACACTGGACTTACGGCACAAGCTATTATTCAAGTAGATGTAAGCGATGGCTGCGGGCAATTCACATCTGCGAGTACTGTTGTGACTGTTGAAGCTCCGCCTCTTTCTGTTACTCTACCTGCATCCTTGGCTGGAACTTGCATAACTCCTTTCACCATTCAGCCAACAATAGTTGGTGGCGGTGGAGCCATGACATATGCTTGGGACAACAACGGTATTCCAACGGCGATCACTCAGAATTACACTTTAACCCCCGGGGTATCGAGCATCGTTGGTCTAACCGTAACTGACGGATGTGGAACTTCGGTCAACACGGCAGTACCCATTGCTATTACCAATCCTCCGGTATTCATTGATCTTGGAAACGACATCACGGCTGGTTGCCTTGACAACAATCTTATTACTCCAACCCTATCTGGTGGCTCTGGAGGAAATAGTTTTGATTGGATCGTAGACAATACCGTTGTTGGAAATGGAACCACATTTTCTATTGTCACTCCGGTTGACGAGCAAGTTATTGCGACCATTACAGATGCTTGCAATCAAACCGATTCAGACACTTTAATGATCTTCATTCCGAATCCCCCATTGAGTTTAACGGCTTCTATGGATACTGCTGTTTGCGTTCAAGGAAGTGCAACACTCTATGCTCAGGCGAATGGCGGAGGTGGTGGATTTATGTACACTTGGACAAACAATAACAACGGCAATTCCGCTACGTATGGTAATTTAACTTCTCCTGGAACGTACACTGTAACCGCCATTGATATGTGCGGACAATCCATTAGCGAAGATGTCTTTGTAGACGTTATTCCTGTAGATGCCCAGTTCACTGCTGATAATACGACGGGGTACACTTATGACTTCACTTATGTAGACTCGCCACCGTGTTCAAATTGCAATTACGAATGGATATTCCCCAATGGTGAGACGTTAAACACGCCCAACGTGAACTACACCTTTGACGGTTTTGGTGAAACAACTATTTACTTCAATGTAACCAATTCCATTGGCTGCACGGCAAGTAACAGCTACACGATTACATTCCCTCCAATGATCTTCATTCCGAATACATTCACACCAAACAACGACGGGCTGAACGACATGTTTATGGTAGAGGCAAGTAGCGTAGAGATCTTCGAAATTCGCATCTTCGACCGCTGGGGAGACGAGGTGTATTATTCAACAAGCATTGAAGACGCCTGGGTGGGTGATCACCGAGGAAGCAACGAAACTTATTGTCCAAGCGATGTATACAACTACGTAGCTACCATTAAAGGTTTCAACGGTGAGGCGCAAGAACTCCAGGGAACTGTGACGTTGGTGAGATAACACAACACGTTGTGATGACAGAACACGCTGTGATGACCGTTGCACGGATGACACTGCGTGATGACAATCTTCGATTGATGACGCTGCGCGATGATTATTCGTTGATGATGAGGGTATCTATGGAGCGAAGAATGTCGTTGAAAAGAATTTTTTCTTCTCTTGTGAATGCATCTTGAGAAGTACTTCGAAGGAAACTCATGGCGCCTAACTGTTCTTCTTCCGAATAAACGCCTTCTTCTACTTCCAATATGCTGAGCAATTCTAGCATGCCCTGCAATCCGTTTTTCACAGCCACTTCAACCAACGTGTGTAATTGTCCGGCTGCTGAAAATCCGTTGCTCCATAAAAACTGAAGGATTTCAACTTGAATGGATTTGTATTTACTATCGAAGAGCGCTTGGACCAATTCCTCCTCCGCATTTTTCACACGCATGGCAGAGAGCATTTCGCGCGCTTCTCTTTTCACTGCATCGTATTCAGAAGAAGACAAAGCCTCTAGTAACGGTGCAATGGCGCTTGACTTTCCATTCGATTTAAGTTGTTCAATTGCGTTTAAAGCAATGGACTCATCTGAAGACATCAATTGAATGCGCAAATCGGAAGAAGATATTTTTTGGCTCACTTTTCGTTTGTATTAATAAGCAGCGAAAATAGTTCATAAAATGTACGGATTATTTTTCATTTTGCTGACCGATAAATAAAAACTATTTGTATAATTGTGTAAAGATTCAAACTATGAAAACTCTTCGTTCTCTTTTGGTGGTTGCAGCACTTACAGTGGGCACCACAGTTATGGCACAAAACATTGTTTCAAGCGCTGAAGTGAACTTAACACTTTCTACCTCTACCACTCGCGAGCAATTGTTTCAATTGCGATCAGAGATGATCGCACAAGGCTTAGACTTTCAATACACTCCACAATTCGATGCGAACAGAACATTGATTGGGATTGCCTATTCCGTGCGCACCACAACAGGTGGCGCAGTAGTTTGCCAATCGAACAACACTGTAAATCTTACTGCCACCGCTGCTCACATTCATTTGGTGAAGCAAAATGGTAAATTCGTAGAACAGAACTAATCATTTTTTTTATAAAAGGAAAGCCGCTTTTTCAAGCGGCTTTTTTTTGCTTCGGCAAGATTCATCATTGAATAAAAACAACTTTCCAAGCAGCAATTCCTGCTGTAAGTTCTTTAACATATTCTCCGGCTGAACTGTACACTTTCACCGTTGAAGCCGAGGCGTAGTTCGTTTCACCACACACCCAAACTTCAAGCGTAGCTGGGTTCACTGAAACCCCATTGGATGCAACAGGAAGAAATTCGGTGAATACATTCGTAAGCATGTTGAAGGCCAACAAGGTGCTATTCGAAATGTAAATTTTCTGATTGGTTTCGTCCTTGGCCATATGCAACGGGTGATCGCCTAACACCCCTACATCAAAGGTTGTAACTGAATTATCCAACGCACTTACACGGGCCAATGCCGCAGGAGTATGCCCTATTATCTGCGTCCAACTTGCATCATATTGCGTTTGTCCGCTGCACAACACCCACAGGCTTCCATTTGCATCTGCCTGAATCTCAACAGGGCGATCTGCAACGTTAACCTGCGTTAGAACCGATTGTGAAGGAATATCTATAACTGAGACGGTATTGTCAATGTCCCACCCTCCGCTATTGCATACATACAAGCGATCTGCATAAACGCACATTCCCTCTGGACCAAGACCTACTGGTGTTGAAGAAGCAATGGTGTTGGTTGCAAGATCTATCCATTTTACGCTACCATTGGTAGACCCGTCGGTTACGGCCGCTTTTCCGTTGCCGACAATTTGAAAAGAACGTGGATAAGTAAACCCAGTGATTTCAGCTTCTACTTTAAAAGTTGAAGCGTTGATAACAACAACCTTTGATGTGGAATTCGACACAACGTAAAACTTTCCATTCACCTCATCGAAATCTGAAATCACATCACCTAGCGCTGTTCCATTCGCATCTGCGAACGGATTAGAAACCAATAAACCGTTGAGTGTCCATGTAATACTTCCATTCAAATTTCCGAAGGAGCCTTCATTCACAATGTACGCACCGTGAGAATAATCCGTTGCGGTGGGCTGATCTGTTTTGCATTTGTCGCAAGAGACCAGCACGAGTGAAAGAATTAGTGCTGATAATAATTTGTATTTCATGAGTTATTATTTAGTGAATGAAAAATTTAAAGCTTAGTGAATAAACCCTTCCTGGTAGCGCATACCCTCGAATCCATTGGTATTGGGTGTTTAAAATATTTTGAACTTCGAATTGAAAAGACCCTTTATTTCTATTGAATGACCAATCCTTGCTCAAACTGGCATTGAGAATATTGAAGCTTGGAAGGGCAAAGTAGTCGAGATTTCCTTCATCAGTAAAGCGTTTTGAAACGAATGCATTCGAAAGAAAGAAGGACCAACTTTCGTGTACATATTGAATTGAATTACTGAATCGAACACGCGGTGTATAAACCATATTGAAAACACCTGGCATTCCAATATTTTCCGCGGTGGTGCTCGTTAATTCGCATCGATTCGTTGCATTCCAAACTCCTTGAAGGCATTTAAATTTCCAAGAAACAACTCCCTCCATTTGCTTCATTTCAACTGATTTGAAATTGCTCGCAATCCAAATACCTTCGGGCAACGGCAACCATTGAATCCAGTTTGAAACGGAACCTGCCTTGGCATTCACTTGGAATTGAATGGACATTTCATTTCGAATAGACATTTCGTTATCCCATTTGAATTGTAACCATTTGGCCTGCTCTGAACGCAACTCGGGATTTCCACCTTGAATCCAATACAGATCATTCGCAGAAGGCATGCGCGATTTCACACTACCTGAAAGGGATAGTTGAGAGGTCACTTTTTTTATTTTGAATGGAAGTTCCATTCCCACTTCGCCACTAACAATTGACTTTCGGTCGGAGCGCCACTCTGGCTTCACCCATGACACCATTCTCAATTTCCCTTTCGCTATTTCTTGAATGTAAGATGCCCAGAGGGAACCTCCCTTCCATTGCACCCATTGACTCCAATCGCGGTATTGAAGCGACGAGAAACTCGCCGTGGGATTCAACTGAAACAGGGCTCTACGCAATTGAAGTGAGCCGTTTACAAAGGCATTCACTTGGTTGGTTTGAATTTGACTGGAAACCACATTGCTTGAATATTCTTGATTGGAGAGAATAATGGAAACGCCTTGCTTCGATTGGAAATGCATGATTGAAAAAACTTCTTTCCGTTTTCCTTCACAATAAAAAGTCGACTGAAAAAGATCGTCACGTTGATTGGCGTTCGTGCTATTGATTCCACCCATAATGGCTGGCAGTAAGGCGTAACGGTTCACCGCCATGGCGTTGAAGTAATGCGTTCTTTTCTTTCCCGCATAAATGAGATTGCTCTGAACTCCTTGCGAAATGTTGTTGTTGTTGGTTTGAAGAACAACAGGAGCTTCCCATTGCTGTACATCTTTGTACGAGAATTTATTTTCATTTCGAGATTGAAAGGCGCGTATGTTCCATTTCCATTGATCACGTTTCCGTGAAACGGACATCCCGTAAAAGATATTCTGTAAGGAAGTAACTGTGCTTTCGAAGGAGACTTCGTTTTTAGACGCCATGGTTGACTCTAAGCGGAGTGTTGCGGCTAGACCTACGTTTCGTTGAAAGCCGCTGAAGTTCCGTTCTCCAAGCGAAGCTGATTGAATGAAGAACGAAGGAATAAGCGAAAGATCTGCCATGCCAAGTGTTGGAGAATTCAAGACTGCGCCGTTTAGTTCAACCGTTACGTAGTTCGAACTCATTCCTCCTAAACGGAAAGATGCAATGGAACCGGGTGCTCCGTAGGTGTTCACCATACCAATACCCGAACGTTGCAAAGTTGCAGCGATATCTAAAGATGACGAGCGAAGTAATAGTGTAGAATCTACTGCGTGAAGCTCATCTGCTTTCAAGCTTCGTTCGGAAATAATTTCAATGGGAGCAATGGAAACATGCGGCAACGAGTCTTGCGCAAGCAAAACAAAAGGCACGAACAATAAGAAGACAGCACAAAGTTTTTTATTCATAGTCCTGTTCTCGCTTGGCCCCGAGCGATGATGGGGTTAATACACTTGGCAGGTCTTCTGACTTATCTCTCGGTTGCGCGCCTTCCCGTTTTCACAGTGGCTTTGAGTGGCAATCGTTTTCATTCTTTCGAATGAGAGCTTTACAGCTGCGGGCACAGTTCGCGATTTTCGCGCGATTCCCTTTTCACAATGAACTTCTTCATTGACCAAATGCAGGGCAAATGTAGTACATCTTTGCTTCTGTCCTATTTTTGAAATATGATTCGACTTCTCTGCGCGCTTTCGTTCTGTTTACTTTCACTTTTCTCTTGGGCACAACCCATGCAAAGAGATTCAGTAGACATTAGCATGCTGTCTGCGCAAGATCAAGCACGTCTTAAATCGATGGAGACAAAATTGAATCTAAGCGAGCAGCAGCAATTGTTGATCCCTAGCATCTTTGTTCATTATCACGGGCTGATTGAGGATCAGAAAAAAATCATGAGTGCCGTTGCGGAACAGCCCTCTGTTAATGAAGAAGAGCGTTTGAAAGATTTGAACATGCGCTCTGAATTTGTAAAAAAACTTCGAGAAGAACGTGACTTGAATATTGAACTCGCGCTCACTCCAGAACAAAAAGACATTTATCTGACTCAAATTAAAATAGCCAAACCGCAAGTGCTTCATTTCGGCGTTCACGATCGAATGAACTGTCCGGTTTGCGTTTCACCCACTACTGCACCATGAAAAAAATTCTATACACACTCGTTTCCGCGAGTTTGCTTACGGCCTGTTTAACCACGCAAGTGGTTACCAATGATTCAACTTCCAACAATGAAAATTCAACCTCTTCAAACAAACCGAACGCTCATTCGGTTCAGGTTTCCAATGTTGCAGTGAATGATGGGTCAAGTAAAAAATTCAATGTGAATGTGTTCACTGGGACGGGCGGACATGGTCATACTTTTCCAGGAGCTACTGCTCCGTTTGGAATGGTGCAATTGAGTCCGGATACTCGTCTCGACGGTTGGGACGGTTGCGGTGGTTACCATTACAGCGACAGCATTATATACGGATTCACGCACACGCATTTACAAGGGACAGGCGTTTCCGACTATGGTGATATTTTGTTCATGCCAACGAATGGACACACGAAAGACAAACCACTTTGGCGCGATGCAATTGCCTCAGGCTTTTCCCATAAAAGAGAGACCGGAAGTCCAGGAGTCTACGGTGTTCACCTGGATGATTACAACATTGATGCACGCTTCACGGCCTCTACGCACGCTGGAATGCACGAATACAAAATGCAACCGGGCGATTCGTGTTTATTGTTTTTAGACTTCATGCACAGAGACAAATTGTTGTATTACGATTTGCATTTTTACGGAGACACTGCAATTAGCGGATATCGGGTTTCAGAAGCCTGGGCCACGGAGCAACACACGTATTTCTACGCCGTGTTCTCTGAGCCTTTTGTTGGAAACGACCAAATGATGCATCGCAAAAAAACAATCAATGACAAAGGAGAAACGGTCATTGAATACGAAATGATTCAAGCGTTTCAATTCCTTTTCCTTCCAACTGAAAAAAATGTATTGACCATACGTGTTGGACTTTCCGGTGTAGATGAAGAAGGAGCGAAGAAAAATCTGTATGCTGAAATGCCAAATTCCGACTTCAAATACAACAAGCAAAAAGTTGAAGAAGAGTGGCAGAAAGTTTTTGAAAAAGCACCGGCACCAACTTTGTTTCCTGAAGGCAAAGGGTTGGAAAACTATTACACTTCGCTGTATCACTGCTATACTGTACCAAACGTGTGGAGCGATGTAGATGGAAGATATCGCGGCATGGACAACAAGATTCATACAGCAGAAGGATATACGCGCTACACTGTGTTTTCGCTTTGGGATACGTTCCGTGCTTACCACCCGATGATGTGCAAATTAGAACCCGAACGCACGCGCGATTGGATGAAGACATTTTTAGAAATGTATAAAGAGCGCGGCGAACTTCCGGTGTGGGAATTGGCGGGGAATGAAACCTACTGCATGATTGGTTATCACAGTGTTCCGGTTGTTGCGGAAGCTTACCAACAAGGCATTCGATTCAAAACACACGAAGATGAATTGAACATGTTGGAAGCCATGGTCGCAAGCAGCAACGGTCCGCAAGATGAAAAGAAAGCCTATGTAAAATATGGTTATGTTCCTGGCGATGAGTTCAGCGAAAGCGTAAGTAAGACATTGGAGTTTGCGTATGACGATTTCTGTATTTCGCGCTATGCTGAAATGATTGGAGAGAAGGCTGTTTCGCAACAATATGCCATTCGTTCTCAGAACTGGAAAAACGTTTTCGATCCGGAAACGAAATTCATGCGTGCTCGTGTCAATGGCGGATTCGCGACACCGTTCGATCCGTATCAAGTGAACTTCCATTACACCGAAGCGAACGCTTGGCAGTATCGCTTCTTCGCTCCACACGCCATTCCTGAGTTAATGGAATTGATGGGTGGAAAGAAAGAATTCGAAGCGGAATTGGACAAGCTCTTCAACGCACCCACGCAAACTACTGGAAGAGAACAAGCTGATATTACAGGGCTCATTGGACAATATGCGCACGGCAATGAGCCGAGTCATCACATGGCTTATTTGTACGCTTATGTGAATCGCGATAAGCTGCACATGTATCGAGATAGCATCATGAAGAACCTCTACTCTCCTACTCCAGATGGACTTTGCGGAAACGAAGACTGCGGACAAATGTCTGCTTGGTATGTTGTGAGCGCTTGGAATACCTATCCGATTTGTCCGGGTGACAACACTGGATGGTGGCAAGATTACGAACCCATGTCGGAATTTGACACTCGAAATCAAGGCTATCCTTCTCCATTTCCACTTGGCATTTACAATGAAAAAAAGATTGTCCCTGCGCCTATTATTACCGCGCCCAATCGCGCATTCGTAGGCGAGCAAATGATTTCCATTTCATGTTTGAATAAGAACGCGAAACTTCAAGTCCTAATTCTGGAAGAAGGAAATGCTAAGGCGAAAGAATTCACCTATACCGTTCCTTTCAAGGTAACCAAAACCTGCACGGTGAAAGTAAAAGGGATGGCAAGCTCAAACAACGAAATTGACAGTCCATGGATTGAGGCGACCTTCTACAAGCGTTCAGGAAATTTAGTCATGAAGGAAGTGGGCAACTACGACGCGCAATACACCGCAGGTGGAAGAGATGCGTTAATCGATGGCATTCGTGGAAAGCTCGATTTCAGAACGGGTGTATGGCAAGGATACAATGGTAAAATGGAATGTGTGATTGAATTGAAAAATCCAACTAACATCAAAAAGATTTCGCTGTCTGCTTATCAAGATATTCGTCCGTGGATCTGGTTTCCTTCTAATGTGAAATACTTCGTAAGTAAAGATGGAAAGACCTACGACGAAGTGTATTCGCAAGATTACACCTCACAGCAACGCATTGAAGGTCCGCAAATGCATGAGTACACTGCTACCTTCGACAAGAATTACAAAGGCGATGTGAGTGCAGTGAAGTATGTGAAGTGCGTTGCACTTCCGGCGTTCGACAAAATTCCTGAATGGCATTTGGGTGTTGGCGGGAAGCCGTGGATCTTTTTGGACGAGATTGTTATTGAATAACAAAGAATGTGGCGGAGCCACGAATGTCCGAAGGACGAATGTGCAAGCACGATTGGGCGAAAGATATTTCGCCCGTATTAATTGTTAATTAGGGGCGAAATATCTTTCGCCCAAAATCAAATTTCATGAGTGAATCGAATATTTTTTTTGAGAAGGGGTTAGCGCAGACGACGCCGTTTCCGTTGGGAATTGAGGTGGAGCGTGCGGAAGGGTTGTATGTGTATAAGAAAGATGGTTCGCGGATTATGGATTTTGTGAGTGGTGTTGGTGTTAGTAATCTAGGGCATGGAAATGCGCGCATTCGCGAGGCTATACATGCGCAAGTAGATAAGCACTTGCACACGATGGTGTATGGTGAATTTATTCAAGAGGCGCAAGACAATGCCGCGAAGAGTTTATTGAAATTGCTTCCTTCCGAATTGAACTGCTGCTACTTCGTGAACAGCGGAACGGAAGCAAATGAAGCGGCCATTAAGCTGGTGAAGCGCGTTACCGGAAGAAAAGAAATTGTTTCGTTCGTGGGGTCTTATCACGGAAGCACCACCGGCTCAATGGCCATTAGTGCGAATGAAGTGAAGAAGCAAAACTTCCGTCCGCTTATGCCCGGTGTACACTTCATTCGATTGAACAACTGGGAAGACCTCGATTTCATTACAGATAAAACTGCTGGTGTTATTCTTGAAACCATTCAAGGAGACGCAGGTGTGCGTATTCCGAATGACCTGTATTTGCATGCGTTGAAGAAGAAATGCGAAGAAGTTGGTGCGCTGCTCGTGTTCGATGAAATTCAATGCGGCATGGGGCGCACCGGAAAAGTGTTCGCATTCGAACACTTCGGCGTGGTTCCTCACGCTATTACGCTCGGAAAAGCGCTAGGCGGAGGAATGCCTATAGGCTGCTTGGTTTCCTCGCGAGAGAACATGCGCGAGCTTTCACACAATCCGTTTCTCGGACACATTAGCACCTTTGCTGGACACCCGGTTGCTTGCGCAGCAGCGCATGCCTTCCTCGAGCAAATTCACAACGAAGAATTGTTGAATCACGCAGAAACGATCGGACAATTCATTGAAGAAAATTTATCGGCCCATGAACGCGTAATCGAAGTTCGAAGAAAGGGATTGTTCTTCGCCATTGACATGGAGAGTGCTGAAGTGGTTCAGCAAGTGGTGGAAGAAAATTTAAGAAACGGACTCTTGAGTTTTTGGTTTCTGTCTTGCCCCTGGAGTTTCCGCATTGCGCCGCCGTTGACGATTACCATGGAGGAGGCTGAACAAGGTATTGCCATTATTTTAAAGTCCATGGATGACACAACTTCGTTGTGATGACCGCGTAGCGGATGACACAACACGTTGTGATGACACCTTCGGTGATGACCGCGTAGCGGATGACGCTTCGCGAGGGAAGAATTAAAGAATCGCTTTTATTGTTTGAAGAATAATCTTCATGTCGGTGAGGAAGCTTTGCTCGCGGAGGTACTTGAGGTTGAGTGCAAGTTTGGCGGGCATGATCTCTTCGATGTACGTTTTCTCGGGGTCAGATGAGGCGCTGAGGAGTTCGTTTTCACGAACGTATTCAATGCTTGCGAAGTCTGTGATACCTGGTTTAATGCTGAGGACGTTTTGTTGTTCTTCGTTGTACAACAAAACGTATTTCGGGACTTCCGGACGAGGACCTACGACACTCATTTCACCCAGAAACACATTTACCAATTGCGGCAGCTCGTCGATCTTATACTTCCGAATAAAATAACCACTGCGCGTAATGCGATTGTCTTTCATTCCTACGGTAAGCTGTCCTTTTGATTCTGCGTTTTTGCGCATGGAGCGGAACTTCAACAATCCGAAATTTTTTCCACCTAAACCAACACGCTGTTGGACAAAGAACGGTGATCCAAAATCATCGAGAACAATCCAAATGGAAACGACAATTCCAACCGGCAATAGCACAACAATAAGTGCTAGCGAGAAGAGCATGTCGAATAAGCGTTTCATTACACTTCTTGAATGGCTTTTAAAATCGCATTCGCAACTCGCTCTGCGTCTTCGTTCGACAAGTCGTAGTAGACAGGAAGCGAAATTTCGTTCTTGTAGAAGTTGAATGCATTCGGAAAATCGTGAATGTCATACCCTTCGCTCTTGTAAAATGTAAATAACGGCAAAGGTTGAAAATGCACATTCAATGAAATTCCTTGCTCAGCGACTTTGCGAATAACTGCATCGCGCTGATCTTCGGTAAACTTGTTTACACGAAGCATGTACAAGTGATAATTCGAATCAGACCAATCCGTTTTAAAGGTTGGAACAATGCAATTCTTATTGGTTGAAAGAATGCGGTTGTAGATTTCGCAAATCTCTTTTCTTCTGTCTAAACTTTCTTGAAAGCGCTCCAACTCCACTCTACCGATTGCAGCGTGGATATCGGTCATGTTGCACTTGTAGCCCGCTTCAACAATATCATAACGCCAGTTGCCCGGTTGCATTTTCGAAATCGCATCTTTCGATTGTCCGTGAAGGGACTTCACATAAATCTCTTGACGAATTTTTTCTGAAATAATTTCATTTTGAAAATTCAACGCAATGGCTCCACCTTCCGCAGTGGTAAGGTTCTTCACGGCGTGAAAAGAGAATCCCGCAACATCGGTCTGGTTCCCAACTCTTTTCCCTTTATACAAAGAACCGAACGAGTGCGCTGCATCTGATACAACCAACGGTCTTCCAAATTTTTCTTGCGGCTTGCTGTTGGGTTTCCATTCGAAACGTTGGGTATAGCTCTTCGCTAATTCCATGTAGGCATCGTAATCAACGGGCAATCCACCCACGTCTACTGGCATAATGGCCTTGGTTCTTTCGGTCATTGCCGCAGCCACTTTCTCAATATCCATGTGCGCTGAATCAGGCGCGCAATCTACCATAACTGGTTTTGCACCTAAATGCACAACCACATTCGCTGTAGCGGCGTAGGTGTATGCCGGAACAATTACTTCGTCGCCCGGACCAATTCCAAACCAATACAAGACCATTTCAACGGCGTTGGTCCACGAGTTCAAACACAACACCGGACCTGAATTGCAATATTGCTGAATGTCGTTTTCAAAAGCACGGGTCTGCGGACCTGTTGTGATCCAACCTGAACGCAATACAGCTGTTACAGCCTCAATTGTCTTTTCGTCAATTCTTGGTGGAGAAAAAGGAATGGGTTTCATAAGTCCGCAAATTTAAGGGATACACCCCTTCTATTGGTTAACTTTACCGGATTAAACTTTTTGTAATTATTCCTGTTCTATAAGCATGTCATTTTCAATTCGCTCGTTACTGTCCAAGACAAAAACAATATTTCTTTTATCAGTTCTACTGCTCTCTGCTGCAATGGCCTTTGCCCAGCCCCAAACAGGAGGCAGGCCCGGAGGCAACGGACCAGGGCAGCCGGGAAGACCTGCGCCGAAAGGACGCGTGTACGGAAAACTATTTGATGCACGAACAAACAAACCTTTGGAATTCGTGATTCTGCGCGTCTACAAAGAAGACAGTTTGTTGGTGAAGGAAAAAAATCCGCTTGTCCTGAGCGGAGCGCTTTCCCAAGCCAATGGGGAATTCAGCATTGAGGATTTGCTGGCCAATGAAAAACTTACTTTACGATTTTCTTTGGCGAATGTCGATGCAGCCTTTTTTGTTTTTACGTTGAAGCCTGCAGGCGGTCCCATGAGCTTGCTAGAAAAAGATTTGGGGAACATCAAGCTCACCTTCACTGGACAGCTGAATACGGTTACCATTGATGGCGGTGGTCCACGATTGGAATTCGACAAACGCATTTACGATGTAGATAAGAACCCCATGAATGCGGGAGGAACAGCGGAAGATGTGTTGCGAAACATTCCTTCACTTCAAGTAGATACAGATGGAAACGTGCAGCTTCGCAACGCAGCTCCACAAATTTTTATAGACGGAAGACCAACAACATTGACCATTGATCAAATTCCTGCAGATGCCATTCAGCGCGTTGAACTCATTACCAATCCTTCTGCGAAATACGACGCCAGCGGCGGCGGCGGTGGTATCGTAAACATTGTTATGAAGCACAACCGCAGCGCGGGATACAACGGAAGCATTCGCGGTGGAATAGACAAACGTGGTCGTGTGAATTCCGGATTCGATTTCAACTTCCGTCAGGGAAAAATAAACTTCTTCGCCAACACAAACTACAATCAGCGCAGAAGCATTAGCATTGGAACCACACAACGCGAAAACATATTTCCGGCCTACTCGCTGTTTCAAGATCAATACAGTCGTAACGATGGATTTATGCTGAATGGCAGAGGCGGATTCGACTGGATGATTGACAACAGAAATACGCTCACCTTTTCGGGGAATATCATGAAAGGATCGTTTGCGCCGTATGATACGTTGAATGTAAAAACCGATACGCTTGGCGGCGGAACAGGATCATACTACCGTGAAAGCAATACCAAACGAGCGTTTCAGAACATTGGAGGAAGTGCGCTATACAAGCATCTTTTCACCAAAGAAGGAACGGAGTTGAATGCCGACCTGAATTACAACCGTATTAAAAGTGTGTTCGACGGAGACTACACCAACATATACAACGACGCCAATGCTACGCACCTTGTGCAACACGGCGATGTCTCTCAGTTTTTAATCACTTCACAAATCGATTTTGAATCGAAAGTGTCTGAACGCTTTCGCGTGGAAGCGGGCACTCGCGCATCTGTGCGAGACTTCACCACGGAATACAAAAACAGGCAATTTCAAAATGGGGTTTGGACAGACATTACTTCGTTGCAAGTGAATTACCATTATCTCGATCAAGTTTACGCTGCCTATGGAACAGTGGCCTTGGATTTACCTACTTGGAAAATCAAAGCAGGACTTCGTGCAGAGAGCAGCGATTACAAAGCAGAGCTCTTGAGCAATGGCAGCAATTTCGCCTACAAATATCCAATCGCTCTTTTCCCTTCGTTATTCGTAACCCGCGTCATTACAGAAAAGCAAGACGTTCAATTCGCCTTGAACAGAAAGATTAATCGTCCAAGCTTTATGACGCTTTCTCCGTTTACCGACTACAGCGACTCGTTGAACATTCAACGTGGAAATCCGGGATTGAAACCCGAGTTCACACAATCTGGTGAACTCTCTTGGCAATGGATTCCGAATAAGAAAAATACCATTTTGGTTTCGGCTTATGGCCGATACACGACGAACATTACTGTTCGTCAGCAAAACCGCGAGGCAAGTTCTCTTCATCCGGGAGATACCATTGTTGTCACTTCCTACCAAAACGCAAAAAGCAGTCAGGCACTCGGGTTGGAATTTGTTTCGAAAAACTCCATTAGTAAATCCATTGACATAAGCACCAACATTAACGTTTACAACAGTGCCATTGATGGAACGAATCTGAATCCGAATTTGAAGAATAATATCAGTTCGTATTGGATCAAGAGCAACATTACGTACAAGGCTCCGAAAAACATTTCCATTCAAGCGATGTTCGATTACAGCAGCAAGCGCGCCTTGGAAGTTGGAAGCAGCGAACGCGGCGGCGGTGGCGGCGGTGGTGGTGGCGGAATGGGCATGGGTGGCTGGGGCGGAAGCAACAACACTGTTCAAGGATACATTGAACCAACTTACGGATTGGACCTTTCGATTCGAAAAGAATTTTTAGAAAACAGAAGCTTGGTGTTTTCGCTTAGCGCGCAAGACGTTATGCGCACTCGTGTGAACATTGTTCACAGCACTTCTCCCTACTTCGATCAGATCACTTACAAGCGTCGCGACTGGCAGATGTTTCGTTTCAATATTTCATGGAAATTCGGAAAGATGGATTCGCAGTTGTTCAAGCGCAAGAACATGAAGTCGAACGAAGGCGGGATGGAAGGCTAATCGGCGGAGCCGAAGATGTTGCACAAGATGCTTCGCAAGATTGGCGAAGCCAAAGATTTTACACAAGGTTGATGACATCAAAGGTGCTTTGCAAGGTTGATAATGTCAAAGGTGCATTGCAAGTTTGACAATGTCAAAGGTGCTTCGCAAGGTTACTTTGCAAAACAAATAAACCTATCCTTCCCCTGAAGATCCTTTTTCAATTCTCCTTTCCAACCCATTGACTCTCCAAGGGTTAGGGTTTCGATGGAATAATTCTCGTGAATTTCGAAGAAGACTTGTTTGACATTTTCGCAATTATTGGCGAGTTCCAAAATTCGTCGATAGAAAAGTAAAGGGTCGTTTTCGGGGACGAAAAGCGCGAGGTGTGGTTCGTGTTGAACAACGGAGGCACGCATTTCATTTCCTTCTGAAACAGGTATGTAAGGCGGATTAGAGACGATGCAGTTCCAGATTCCTTCAGGTAAATTTCCAGCTAGAATATCCACTTCCTTCCACTCCACTTCTAATTGTAATTCAGTTGAATTTCTTTGAGCCACTTGTAAGGCTTCCTTCGAAACATCTACTCCACATACATTCCAATGCGGTTGTGCTTTTTTCAAGGCGAGGGCTATTGCTCCGGAGCCGGTTCCGATGTCAAGAACCGAATGATTATTCGGTTCGTAGTGACCTTCAATAGCCGAATGATTTTCCGAAACCGAATGATTATCCGAAACCGAATGATTATTCGGTATTATGGTACTTAGTATCCATCTCACCAACTCTTCGGTTTCCGGACGCGGGATGAGAACAGAATTGTTCACGT
>CANGEF010000008.1 GCA_947452685.1 Flavobacteriales bacterium
AGATTGAAGAGAAATGCAAGCGTGCCGGATTCTCGAAAGTAGATGCGCGATACAGTTACGGTGCTCCGGGAAAGATTTCTTGGAAGTTGTCTATGAAGTACCCCATGCTCCTATTGAATAAGTCGAAGGCGTTTTTCATTGTGTTGCCCGTCTATTATTTGGTTACGATGCCTTTCGCGTTGATGTTGAATGTGTTCGATGTGAAAGGATCGCACAGCACAGGTACCGGACTAATTGTTAAAGCTTGGAAGTAAGATGAAGTTCTTAATTGTTGGACTGGGAAACATAGGCGCTGAATACGCGAATACCCGTCATAACATTGGGTTCTTGGTTGCCGACGAGTTAGCGGCAAAGCATAACGCTACATTTTCTACCGAGCGTTACGCCGACAAAACAGAATTTCGTTCGAAGGGAAAGACATTCATTGTCATAAAACCTTCCACCTACATGAATTTATCTGGA
This sequence comes from Flavobacteriales bacterium, assembly GCA_947452685.1. Lineage (GTDB taxonomy): Bacteria > Bacteroidota > Bacteroidia > Flavobacteriales_D > Sanyastnellaceae > CAIZGX01. The sequence continues at coordinate 463 of CANGEF010000008.1, forward strand.
AATGCTTTGCGCTATTGGATGCAGCAAGAGAAGATTTCGTTGGAGCATGTGATGGTTGTCACCGATGATTTGGCTTTGCCTTTCGGAAAGGTACGCATGCGCGGCAAGGGCAGCGACGGTGGGCACAACGGATTGAAACACATTCAACAGATATTAAACACGGGAGATTACGCGCGCATTCGTGTGGGTGTAGGGAAGGAGTTCGCCAAAGGTCAGCAAGTAGATTATGTTTTGGGCGAATGGACCGGCGAAGAGAAGGAAGGCCTTGAGGCTGTTGTTCAGAAATCGGCTCAAGGGTGCTTGTCTTTCGCGTTCATAGGATTGGGGTTGACTATGAACACGTTTAATTCGAAGTAGTTTATTTCTTCGATCTGTTTTCTTTTTTTTCTTGAATGAATTTTTCCACGTCTTGAATTTTGAATTCTAAGGGGAAGTCGAGCAGGTCTTTGGGCTCCACTTCCAGAATTGCTGCAATTTTAAAGAGTGAAAGCAGCGTCATGTTTTTTCCGTTTTCTAAACGCTGGGTATTTCCTTTATCGAGACCAATATCTTCTCCGAATTCTTGAAGGGTCAATTGTTTTTTCGTCCGGTAAAGTTTTACTTTCTCGCCCACCTTGGACAAGAACTCTTTTTCTACCGAATAGCCCTTTTTCATGAGACAAAATTGCCTTAGTGCAATGTTAAGGTGTTGTTATAAAACACAACGGGTTGTTTTTTTTTACAACAAACATTTTGTCGATTCGATTTGCGTTGTATTATTGTACAACTTTAAAAAACACCTTTATGAAAAGAAATTTATTATTTGCGATTGTAGCAATTGTTACTGTATCGCTTGCCTCTTGCGGCAAAACCAAAACAGGAGATGTCACTTTTTGGCAACAAACCGGTAGCGGTTACGGGGCTACTGTGGTATCTGTAAATGGAGTAACCTCGAACATTACCTCTGAGTATGGCAGTGCGCCTTCTTGCGGAACAGCTGGTTGTGCAGTCTTCAATGGCTTAGATGCAGGGACTTACAATTACACCGCTACAGATGGTACGGCGAATTGGTCTGGTTCTGTAACCATTACTGAAGGTTGCAAGACCGTTAAGTTGTATTAATTAATTATTAAAATTTAAGAAAATGAAAAAGATTTTTGTTTTAGCCGTTGTATCAATGGCTTTGTTTTTAACATCATGTGCAACATTAGTAAATGGCACAAAGCAGACTGTTAGCTTTAATTCGGAGCCTTCTGGTGCTACAGTAATTTTGGTAAACAAAAAAGGAATTGAGACAACTATCGGAACTACCCCGATGATGACTGCTATTCCGAGAAAAACGAAAGATGTTAAATTTTCTTCCGAAGGATTCTACACAGAGACTTACCACGCCCGCGAAAATGCGAATATTCACTGGCTTTATTGGGTAGATGCTCTAGGTTTCTTTGTTCCTGCAATTATTGATATTTCAACCGGAAGCTATATCAAGTTGGAAGAGAATGTAAAAGTTGAGTTGAAGAAGAAATAAGAAAAGCCAAGATGTGAATTGGAAAAGTTGTTCTGAAGTTTCAGGTGGTTTCAATTTGAAGTAGTTTGTTCCATCTAATTCAATTCAAGTGAAATTGATTTTTTTGATTTGAAAGTTTGATTCTGAAAAGCGCTTCGGCGCTTTTCAGCTGTTACGGCGCAATGCGATCCTAAAGTTGTAATACTATAAAATAATGTGCCCATAGCAACTAAATTTCATCAGTTAATTATAGTTGCGAACGCTGGAATCAACAGAATAAAAAATACTCAGAATAAGTAAAAAGTTATAAAAAAATAAATCTCTCTTAAAAATGATTTTCGATTTTAGTTTGTTGAGGTTTGTTGAACGATGTAAGGGAATCTTGACAATATTTATTTATAAAAAGGTGAAAGGATTATTTGTTACCTCCGTACTGAAGTATTTAATCGTTTTTTCTATTGCCATACTTCAATCTCAGTATTTTGTCTTTGCGCAATGCAATAATGGGGGGGATGACGCTTATAAGAAACTGGAAAGGAATCTTATTGATAAATGTCGCATATTAGGTGATAGTGGGCAATATACCAAACAGTTACAATATGCATTGAAGGCTGTTGAGGAGACAGAGAGAATAAATAAAAAATACAAGTGCTTTTCTAATAGGGCTCATTTTGCGCTTTCTGATGCGTACTACAATTTAGGGAATTTGCAAAAAGCGCTTAATAGTGCGTTGGATGCATTTGCCTTCTGTGAGACTTTTAATAGAGATAATTGCAATTGTATGTCCGAAAGTAAAATGCGAATCGGTCAGGCCTATGAGGATATGGGGCAAGATACAACGGCGAAAAAAATATATTTAGAGGCTTTGGAATTATGCGAAATGGATGGAGCGAAGCTGATGGAGGCAATGGTTCTTATGACGCTGGGAGATTTGGAAAGAAGTCAAGGTTTGTTCGAAGAAGCATTGATAAAATTTGACATGGCTGAGAATTTAATTCAGTATTATGGTCCAAAATTAGAATTTTCGCACAGAGTGTTGGGTCGTTGTAATTATAATCGAGGTCTAATATTTTTTCAACAGGGCAAGTGCGAGTCGGCTTTTCAAAAATTTGAGGTTGCTAAGAATCAGTCCAAAATGGTTCATGATAGAAAAAATATAGCCAAGTGTTCTTTGGAAATAGCAAAAATTTACCACATTAAATCTGATTTTGAGAATGCACTTTTAAATTATCAAGAAGCAATAACGATCTCAACAATAATGAAGTTTAAGGATATTTTTGTAGATTCAAGTTCAGGAATTGCCCGAATCTATTCGGTTCAAGGGAAAGATGAAGAGGCTAAAGTAATCGCCTGGGAGTCGTTTAAGATTGCTAAGGAAAATAAGAACAAAGTCGGAATGTGCAATCTGTATAATATTGATGCTCGAAATAGGACTTTGTTATTCGCGGAGGACAGTACCGAATATAAGGATAATTTATTCCAGGCGAAAACAGCCCTTACTATGGCTCAACAAAATTCTTATAAATCGGGTATTGCAGAAGCTTGCATAAATATTGCATATTATTATTTGGATAAGAGAGATTACCGAAAGGTTCGCAAATATTCTAATGAGGCACTCTTAATTGCAGATTCCTTAGGTTATACGAATTTGGTCGTTGACGCATTAAATAATTTAGGTGATGTTTGTTTTAGAATGCAGAATGATAAAGATTCCGCCTTTTACTACTATAATCTTGCATTGACCAAGGCTATGAATGGAAGCTATATGATTTGCGGGGAATATAAAGAGGGACAAGTAAATGCATATCTTAGAATTGGTGATTTGTATTCTAAGAAGCATCAACAAGATTTAGCTTACGAACAATATGCAGCTGCTCGGAGGATTGCCATTGAAATTTCCTACAAGCATGGTCAGGAAATAGCAGAGAAAAGTTTGGAGGTGAAAAAGGATGGCATTCCAGCCTTAAATCTGAAAAAGAAACAGTACAAAAGAAAATAATTGGATTTCTGAGAAGTTCTTAAAAGCCCTACCCCTTGTCATTCTCAATAAATTAACTATCTTTGCACTCCTTTTTAGGGTACGGTTATGAACGACATGGTAAAAATTCTTTCTGGTTCGGCGTCTAAATACTTAGGCGAAGGCATTGCTCACTCCTTCGGAACAGAGCTCGGGAACGTATTGATTCAACGCTTCAGCGACGGTGAGTTTGCTCCGTCAATTGAAGAAACCGTGCGCGGAAAAGATGTCATTATCGTTCAGTCTACCTTCCCACCCCAAGATAACTTAATGGAACTTTTACTCTTAATAGATGCCGCGAAACGCGCGTCTGCTAAGCGTATTGTTGCTGTTATGCCTTACTTCGGATTGGCAAGACAAGACAGAAAAGACAAGCCACGTGTTCCAATAGGGGCGAAGCTTGTCGCTAATCTTCTTACTGCTGCTGGTGTGGACCGTGTTATTACCATGGATCTTCACGCAGAGCAAATTCAAGGGTTCTTCGAGGTTCCGGTGGATCACTTGTACGCTAGCACCATTATGATTCCTTTCCTTCAGGCAAAAAACATGACCAACTTGGTTATTGCAGCGCCAGATACCGGAGGAACAAAACGTGCAAGTGCTTACGCAAAAATATTGGGTTGTGATCTTGCCATTTGCTACAAGCAACGCAAGGCTGCAAACCAAATTGAAAGCATGACCGTTATTGGTGATGTGAAAGGAAAAGATGTGATTATCGTAGACGACATGGTAGACACTGCGGGAACGTTGTGCAAAGCTGCTGAAATGATGATGGAACACGGAGCGTTAAGCGTTCGTGCCATGTGCACACACGCTGTTATGAGCGGTCCGGCTTATGAGCGTATTCAAGATTCTGTGTTGAAGGAATTAATTGTGACCAATAGCGTTCCGTTGAAAGACGGAAAGCAAACAGATAAAATCACGGTGTTAGACATTTCCGAACTATTCGCAAGTGTGCTTCAAAACCTGATTGAAAACAAAAGTATCAGTTCGAAATTTATTATCTCTTAAAAATCAAATAACATGAAGCAATTTTCATTGAGCGGCTCTCTCCGCGAGAGCGTAGGAAGACAAAATGCTGCAGAACTTCGCCGCAAAGGAGACATTCCTGGCGTTATCTACGGTGGTAACTCTTCTACACACTTTAGCATTACCACCAAAGTAATGGACAAAATTATGGCGTCTTCAGACACCTTGGAATTATTGATTGAAATTGACGGAACCGTTCGTCACGGTCTTATTCAAGAAGTTCAACGTCACCCAGTAACAGACAAAGTTGTTCACTTGGATGTATTGGAATTGGTTCCTGGAAAAGAAGTTAAAACAGCTTTACCTGTTCGTGTAACCGGTAACTCTGAAGGTGTGAAATCGGGTGGTCGTTTAGCGATCAACTACCGTAAGGTTCGTGTTTTCGGTAAGCCGGAAGAACTTCCAAACGAAATTATGTTGGATATCACACATTTGAAAATTGGTGATATGATTCGTATTCGTGAAATTGCTATCCCTGGTTGTAAAGTATTGGAAGCTGAAGCTGCTGCTGTTGTTGCAGTTCAAGCAACTCGTGCGTCTATTGCTGCTGCAACTGCAGACAAAGCACCAGAAGGAAAGAAGAAAAAATAATTTTCGCCCAATTAAAAAAGGGACACCTTATTTTGAAGGTGTCCCTTTATTTTTGCATTAATAATTCATTATGCGCAACTCAAAACCAAACAGTTCTCGCACCGGGCGTCCCGCTCGTTCGGGTTCATCGAAATCGGAACGTCCTGAAAGAGGAGATCGTCCTGATCGCCCTGCACGCGGAGGTGCCTCATCGAGACCTGACCGTCCGGTTCGTTCAGGTTCCGACAGACCTGATCGCCCTGCACGCGGAGGTGCTTCGTCAAGACCAGACCGTCCTGTTCGTTCAGGATCTGCTAGACCAGAACGCGGTGAACGTTCTGAACGTCCAGCTTTTTCAGACCGTCCAGCTCGTGGTGAAGGAAGAAGTGAAGGTGGAAGAGGCGGCGCAAGACCAACGGGTGGTGGACGTTCAAACCGTCAAGGCGGAAGAAACGAAAGTCGCTTCAACGCTGAACGTCCAGAGCCAAAAGCTCCGACACGCCCAGAGCGTCCCGCAAAAGCGCCAAAGGATACGAGCCGTCACGACAGAGGAAAGAATGTTTTGGGGTCAAGACCTAAACGAACTGAAGCACCGAAGAAATTTGTGCGCGACGAAGACGCTCCGAAGCCTTATCGCTCGAACGCACGTGAGCGTATAAAAGAGGAAAAGAAAAAAGAAAAAAGTGGCGGACTTCACAAAGAGTTCGTTCCTGAAAAAGCATACATTAGCAAGACCGAACGTGAAGGATTGATTCGTTTGAATAAGTTCTTAAGCAACGCAGGTATTGCCTCTAGAAGAGAGGCCGATCAACTGATTGAATTGGGTTTGGTTAATGTGAACGGTGTGGTGGTGAAAGAATTGGGATTGAAGATCGACCCGAAAAACGATGTCGTGAAATACGACGACGCGGTTCTTCGTCCGGAAAAACTACGTTACTTCTTGTTGAATAAACCAAAAGGATTCTTAACCACAATGGAAGATCCTGAAGGAAGAAGAACGGTAATGGATTTAGTGAAAGATGCTTGCGTTGAACGTATTTATCCGGTTGGAAGATTAGACCGCGCAACCACAGGGTTGTTGTTGTTTACCAACGACGGAGAATTAGCGAAACGCTTGATGCATCCGAAGCACGAATTCCCGAAATTGTATCATGTTGAAACCGATCAGAAAGTGAGATCAGAGCACATTGATCAAATGCGCGAAGGATTTGTGTTAGACGATGGATTCATTAAAGCAGATGAGATTGAGTATGTGGAAGGCGTTAATGCGAAGAAACAAGTGGGTATTCGTATTCACAGCGGAAGAAATAGAATTGTACGTCGCATGTTCGAACACTTCGGTTACACCGTTGTGAAATTGGATCGTGTGATGTATGCTGGTTTAACTAAGAAAGAATTAACAAGAGGAAGATACAGACCCCTAACGGATGGTGAAATCGGATTCTTGAAAATGATTCGTTAATGAATCCCGCAGTTCGCATTGCCAATCAACTTTCTGAAGACTGGATGTTACTCATCTTCGTTTTCGCTTTGGGGATTATTGCGTGGGTAAACCGCGACAATACGGTCTTGCGTGCAATTCTTCGTTCGGTTTTAAGTCGTCGTTTTTTTAAACAAGAAGAACGAAGAGAAGGACACGGGTGGAAGAATTTCGGAATGTTAATTTGCTTTTTTCTTATGGGTGGTCTGGTGCTTACCTTGGTGAGTAAGCGTTATTTCCCAGACATCTTTACCTCACTTCCGTTTTATCAATTTCTCATCAGCGTATCCATTGTTATTGCTCTTTTTGGATTCAAATGGTTAGTGACATGGGTTGTTGCTTTCGTTACAGCGGGAGCATCGGCTGCTTTGGAAGACTACAACAAATACTTAGCATTAACCTCTAGGTTTGCGGTGCTGGCCCTTACGGTTCCCTTGCTGTTAGCGGTTTATTCAACCGGAAGTCTAAGTGATATTGCGTTGAATGTGTCATTGATATTACTGATTACAGTGCCCTTTTTAAGCACCCTTCAAGCAATGTTTTCAGCAATGCAAATGGGTGTACCATTTTTCTATATCTTTTTTTACCTTTGCACCTTCGAAGTTTTGCCTTGGGCAGTGCTTTCGAAAATAATTTGGCTTAACGTTTTTTAGAGGAGATCCTCAACCTTCAGAGATGGCAGAGAAAATTAAAACAATTTTAATTACGCAACAAGATCCCGGGTCCGACAAGAACCCTTATGTAGATCTTGCTAAAAAGCATAAATTAAAAATTGATTATCGTCCTTTCGTACACGTTGAAGGCCTTAGTGGACAAGACTTTCGTCAGCAACGCATAGATTACGCTGAACACCCTTCGGTGTTGTTCACAAGCAGAAATGCTGTTGATCATTATTTCCGTTTGGCGAAAGAATTACGCATTACAGTTTCCGATGCAACGAAGTATTTCTGTTTGAGTGAAGCCATTGCGTTTTACTTGCAGAAGTATACGCAGTTTAGAAAAAGAAAAATTTTCTACGGTAACGGAACCTTTGCTGAAATCATGGACTTCGTGAAGAAACACAAAACAGAGAAGTTTATGCTTCCTTGTTCTGATATGTTGAAGCCAAGTATACCTGAAATTTTGACGAAGGAAAAAATCGATTTCTCGAAAGCTGTGATGTATAAAACAGTGTGTAGCGATTTGAGTGATCTGGCCGATGTGAAGTACGATATGTTGGTGTTCTTTTCGCCTTCTGATATAGAGTCGTTGTATAAGAACTTCCCGAAGTTCAAGCAGAACACAACGAAGATTGCTGTATTCGGACAAACAACAGCTCAGGCAGTTGAAAATGCTAAGCTTCGCATTGATGTTATGGCACCCAACCCGAAGGCGCCAAGCATGAGTAAAGCTATCGAATTGTACATTCAGCAGAAATAATATTCTCTTTTATGGCATAAGTGTTTGTGAAGGCGTTGAACGTCTTTCACCACTTTTGTGCGCATGAACAACGCGCAACAACTTTTGTATACGTTGGCACTTTCCAATGTGCCGCACTTGGGTCCCATTCGTTTTCGAAAACTCATAGAGAAATTTGGTTCGGCCGAGGCCGCTTTTCACACGCCCATTTTCAAATGGGATCTTCCCATTCGATTCAAATTCGATTCAGAAAAAAAAACTGAATTTTTGAAGAAGGCCGAGCGCGAGATAACCGAGGCCCTTCAACATAAAATTGAATTGGTAAGTTTCGAGTGCGCGCAATACCCCAATAGATTGAAGTACTTTGATGACGCTCCCGTATATCTGTTTAAGCGGGGCAAGGCGGAAGTGAATCCGGCTCGAACCATTGGCATTGTTGGCACGCGCAACGCCACGGCCTACGGCAGATCGTTCTGCAACGAACTCATTGCTTCGCTGCGCGAATTGGATGTGGTGGTTATAAGTGGTTTGGCTTTGGGCATAGATGCTCAGGCGCATTCCTCTGCATTGGAAAACAACATGGTTACTTGGGCTTGCATGGCGAACGGACACGAGAACATTTATCCGAAAGAAAACAGGAAGCTCGTCCATCGCATGGAAGAAACGGGATTGGTTTTTTCTGAATTGGCTCCTTCCGTTAAAGCCGAGCGCGAGTATTTTCAGACGCGAAACAGGTGCATAGCGGCGCTGTCAGACGCGCTCCTTGTAGTTGAGTCGGCTGCGAAGGGCGGAGCGCTTGTAACGGCAAATTTCGCAAACGATTTCAATAAAGAAGTCTTCGCATTGCCCGGACGCTCGAACGATGCGTACAGCAGGGGATGTAACAATTTAATTCGTCAGCAAAAGGCGCATCTGATTACCTCTGCTGAAGAGTTGTGTGTGCTTATGGATTGGAAGTTAGAAGCAAAGCACACGCAGTTGGTTATTCCAGAATTGAGTGCTGATGAAACGAAGATTTTCAATTTACTTCGAAGAGAGCATTCGCTTGATTTAGACGTGTTGAAATGGAAATTCGAAGGTGAGAATTTAGCGCTGCATTTACTAAAATTGGAATTGAAAGGCGTGGTTCGTTGTTTACCCGGAAATAAAATTGAACTCGCTTAGTCTTGTGATTTGTTGTATTGAAACCGCTTCAACAAAGCCGGAACAAATGCAAGGCAGAACAGGCTGCCAATAGCGCATACCGTAAGGAATATGAGGCAAACCGAAGAAGGTATGATGTGCACAGGGTAAAACTCAACAACCGCCCCTTGCATGCGCACCAGTCCAACGTTTTGTTGTAAGTAAGTAAGCAATAAGCCAACGGCAGTTCCAATGACAGCTCCTGTGAGGTTAATGAAAACCCCTTCCAAAATAAAAATATTTCGAATGGTCGCTTTCGTTGCTCCCATGCTGTACATGACGTGAATGTCTTTTTTCTTTTCAATAATGAGCAGCGTAAGCGAAGCTAAAATATTGAAGCTGGCAATGATTAGTATGAAGACCAAGATGAGATAAGTGGCCCACTTCTCGCTTTCATTTGTTTTGTATACCAAGGCGTTTTTGTCTTCCCTTGTTTGAACGTTTAAGTTGGGAAGAAGGACTTGCAGTTCTTTTTTCAACTTTTGCAAATCGGTGTTTGGTACTGTTTGAATTTCCAATGAAGTAAACGTAGAGTCCATTTCATAGAGTTCACGAGCCAAGCGGAAAGGAAGGAAAATATATTTCTTGTCAAGTTCAGCGTTCGCTGTGAATATTCCTGTGACACTTAGATTTGTTTCATTGAAAGCGTTTTCGCGGTTGGTTGAAAGTCTTCTTCCGGCAACGGGTGTTTTAATGTTTAGAATAACCGGTGGTTGAAGGGAAGAAGGGAATTGGAGTTCACCGCGAACGCCAAGTCCAACTACTGCGAAATTTGCTGAATCTTCTTCCAACAAGAATTCACCCGAGTACACCATACTGTCGGTAGGCAAGGTCTTGACATAGGCTGCTTCAATTCCTTTTATAGTGGCTACGGTGTTGGCATTGTTGTACTGAAGCCAAGCGTCGTTTTCGATAACTTTTCCGATTACCGTTACACCTTCAAGGTTTTGAATTTTTTCGAAGGGAATGGATTTCTCTTCGATTTGAATTCCTTGTTTGGCAACAATGGTAATGGGCGCATCGAAGCTCGAGAACAAATCTTCAATAAGTAGTTCAAGCCCATTGAAAGCGCTCATTACAAGAATCATTGCACAAGCAACAAATGCCACAACGCTCATAGAGATGAGCGATATGGCATTTATAATGTTTCGCGATTTTTTCGCGAACAAGTAGCGTCTAGCAATGAAGAGCGATAGCTTCACGACTTAAAGTGTTCCGCGTCTTTCTTGTTCACGTTCGATTGATTCGAAAAGCGCTTTGAAGTTTCCTTTTCCGAAAGACTGCGCACCTTTTCTTTGAATGATTTCGAAGAACATGGTTGGTCTATCGAGAACAGGCTTCGTGAAAATTTGAAGCAAGTATCCTTCGTCGTCGCGGTCAATTAAAATTCCGAGTTCTTGAAGGGGAGCAAGGTCTTCGTCAATTTTTCCAACACGATCTAAAACGGTTTCGTAATAGGTGTTTGGAACGGTAAGGAATTCAACGCCGTTATTTTTTAGCGCTGTTACTGTTTCAATAATGTTGTTGGTAGCAACGGCAATATGCTGCACGCCTGCACCGTTGTAAAATTCTACGTATTCTTCAATTTGACTTTTCTTTCTTCCTTCTGCAGGTTCGTTAATTGGGAATTTAACGCGACCGTTTCCGTTCGCCATTACCTTACTCATTAACGCCGTGTATTCGGTAGAAATGTCTTTATCATCGAAACTTACCAGCTGCGTGAATCCCATTACTTTCGCATAGAATTCAACCCATTGGTTCATTTCATTCCAACCCACATTTCCCACCATGTGATCGATGTATTTTAATCCAACATCTTTCGGTTGATAGGTTGGTTCCCATTTCACATAACCCGGCATGAAAACACCGTTGTAGTTTTTGCGCTCTACAAAGTAGTGAAAGGTTTCACCGTAGGTGCGAATACCGCTTAGAATAACCTCTCCGTTTTCGTCGTTTAAACGAATCGGATCAAGGCAAGTTACCCCTCCACGTTCGGTAGTTACTTCCCATGCTTTGGTGGCGTCCTCAACCATTAACGCAATGACCTTAACTCCATCTCCATGTTCATTCACGTGGGCGTTAATGGGTCCGCCAGGGCGAAGCGCTGTTGTCAATACCAAGCGGATTTTATCTTGTTGAAGGACGTATGAAACGGCATCTTTCGAACCCGTTTCAAGCCCGCGATAGGCAAGTGGTTTGAAACCCCAAGCGCTCATGTAATAGTGCGCAGATTGTTTTGCATTTCCAACATACAATTCAACGTAGTCGGTACCCAGTAGAGGTAGGAAATCTTGTGCGTCAGGAAATATTTTTTCTATTTCTGAACCAGAGTCGTAAATGTTCATTATAACCAGCTTTTAATATAATTTGGATCGTTAATTTGAAGGGCAGCTTCGGTAATTCGTAGGGGTCTGAAAGGGTCAATCATTACCGCAAGTTCTTGCGTTTCTTTTTGGCCTATGCTTCTTTCATAGGCGCCGGGGTGTGGTCCGTGTGGAATGCCACCTGGGTGAAGTGAAATGAAACCTTTTTCAATGTGGTTTCTGCTCATGAAGTCACCGTCTACGTAGTACAATACTTCGTCTGAATCGATGTTGCTGTGGTTGTACGGTGCGGGAATAGATTGTGGATGATAATCGTATAATCTCGGAACGAAAGAGCAAATAACGAAGTTGTGTCCTTCGAACGTTTGGTGCACAGGCGGCGGTTGGTGAATACGTCCGGTAATGGGTTCGAAATTGTGAATCGAAAAAGCATACGGATAATTATATCCGTCCCATCCTGCAACATCGAAAGGATGTGTTGCATACACCAAGGTGTGCATGTGATTTTCCTTTCTAATTTTCATGGTGAAATCACCTTTCTCGTCGTGCGTTTCGAGTTCAGACGGACGCTTGATATCGCGCTCGCAAAACGGTGAGCTTTCCAACAATTGTCCGAATTGATTTCTATATCTCTTCGGCGTAACAATAGGCGAGAAGCTTTCAACAATAAAAAGGCGATTGTCTTCCGTATCGAAATCGATTTGATAAATCATTCCTCTAGGAATGACAAGGTAGTCGCCATATTCGAAAGGAATATTTCCTAAGAATGTGCGCAATTTTCCTGAACCGCGATGAATAAAAATAACTTCATCGGCATCTGCATTTTTGTAGAAGTATTCGGTTAAACTTTTACGCGGAGCCGCAACTGAAATGTGTAGGTCATTGTTGAAGAGGAGCACTGTACGGCTGTCTAAGAAATCGTCTTGTGGCGCCACATTAAAACCGCTTAGCATACGAGGTTCAATGTTGTGATATACGGCTGCTTTGGGCGATACGTCTACAGGTGCACTAATACTTTTTATTTGTGTAGGTCTGTGCAAGTGGTAGAGCAGCGAAGACATTCCGCTGAAACCTTCTGTTCCGAAAAGCTGTTCGTAATGCAATTCGCCAGATTCCTTGTAAAACGTAGTATGACGTTTAGCAGGTATATTTCCGAGTTTGTGGTAAATAGGCATGCGGCGAAGTTACGAATGAAGAGGAAAGAAAATTACATGAGCAAAAGCAATTCGCAGAGTGATGTTTCTCAATGACGAGATTAATTTTCAGACTCTTTTATTGCGTTGATGTAATAATTCAGGTTTGGCGGTTCAATATGTCCTTTTACCAAGAAGGCATTTGGGTATGTTGAACGAAGGTTTTTTAACTCTTGTCGTGCTTCGCTTTCCGTTAAAAAGTCTCCAATTCGCAAGCTGAAATCGGGAACATTTTGTTCAAGATAAGCTTGATGTAAAAGTCCTTTCGCTATGTATTCTTGTCGCTTTGCTTTCGCTTGATCGAGTGGACCAAAGAAAATTTGAATTCGGTATCCTTGGAGGTTGTTTAAACCGCGAGAATTTTTTTCGAGGGCTACAATGCTTGGTGCTGCATTGAAGGTGATTGTTCCGTTACCTAACGTGTCAGCAGCAATTCGAACGGTTGTTGCGCTGGCTTTTGACACATCCGATTGCGCAAATACGAATACCGGAAGAAGTAAAATCCCGAAGAGGAGCTGTTTCAACATATCAATTTAGATTTCTTAACAAAAGTAGGTGCTATCAAGGGAACTACAAAACTTAAATACCCATGAATCAATCGAGTATGCGTTGAAACGAGCGAGCTTCTTATTTAGAATAGGTATAAATTGAGAAATAGATGTAAATGACATTTCTGTGATAAACCTAGTGAAGTAAATTTGCCACGCTATAAATTAGGATTTTTGTAAAAAACCAGCAATGAAGCGACTTCTAGCAAGTTTAAAAGGATTAGCGTTGTTAACGATTGTTAACCTATCCTTATTTTCAGCGGCTTACGCTGCTAACATTCACGAAGGGGGAGACCCTGTTAAAGGTGCTGCACTCTTTAACGCCAACTGTGCGTCGTGTCATAAAATAACAGATGAAATCTTGGCTGCGCCAGGTTTGAAAGGTGTTTCAGATCGTTGGGCGGGTAAGGACGAGATGATTGTCAAGTGGATTAACAATCCTCAGGCTGCGGCTGCGTCAGGTGATGCATACGTAAAAGGCTTGGTTGACAAGTATGTCGGTACTTATGGTTGGATGGCTGCTCAGGCAGTATCTAAGGAAGAGATTAATCATATCTTAACCTATGTTAAGTCAGGCGGTGGCGCAGCTGGTGCTAAGAAGGATGAAGGTCCGAAGTGTATTACGGTTGAGGACATGGCTAAGATGAAGGCTTTGGAAGAGGAGGCTAATGGCAATGGTGGAGTAATCTGGATTATTATCATTGGTTTAATTCTAGCCATTGTAGGCGTTTCAGCTGCAAACATTTCTCGCTCATTGAAAGCTGCAAAAGCTGAAAGTGATTCTTCGGAAGAAGAAGAGCACAAAGGATACTGGGCTTCCATGAAGTCTTGGATGTGGAAGAACAAAGGCTTCGTTGGAATCGTAGGTGTATTCTTGGTTTGTTATTTCGTAGTTGTAGGATACGGAACATTAATGGATATTGGTGTTTACGAGGGTTACAACCCAGAGCAGCCGATTTGGTTTTCACACGCAAGTCACGTTTGTAAAAACGAAATCGATTGTCAATACTGTCACAGCAGTGCTTCAAAATCGAAGCATGCAGGTATTCCTTCTGTGAATGTTTGTATGAACTGTCACAAGGGTATTAACAAGGGACCTATCACTGGATCCAAAGAGATTGCAAAGATTTACGCAGCAATTGGTTTTGATACATTGACCAAGCAGTACATTGCAAACTACGATCAGAAACCAATCGTTTGGAACAAAGTGCACAACTTGCCAGATCACGTTTACTTCAACCACAGCCAACACGTAACTGTAGGTAAGATTGATTGTAAGCAGTGTCACGGCCCTGTTCAAACATACACCACGGGTCGCCAAGCGACAACGGAAGAAATTAATCTTCAAGAAGACGTAGAAGGGTTGGTTAAGTTAACTAAGCCAACCTTAACCATGGGATGGTGTATTGAATGTCATAAAGAAAAGAAAATTGATCTGTCTTCAAACGGTTACTATGAAGAAATGCATGAGCGTTTCAAATCTACGGAAGCAGGAAAGCGCACCCTACGTGCTTTGCTTCAAGATAACATAGACGGAATGAAGTTGGGAGAAAAGTTAGATACGTTACGTCCAGAAATTTCTGTTAAAGGAATGGGTGGATGGGAATGTGGAAAATGTCACTATTAATTTTGATTGGACCTGAATATCATGGGTATGAATAAAAAATACTGGACAGGAATGGAAGAGTTGGAGAACACTTCTTCTTTCCAAGAAAGCATGTCAACAGAGTTTGCAAAGTCTGAAAGCGTTGAAAGCTTTTTAGGCAATGATAAGCTAGCAGAGAGTAATACTGGACGTCGTGACTTCTTGAAGTTCATGGGATTCAGTGTGGCAGCTGCAACGCTTGCTGCTTGTGAAACTCCTGTAGTTAAGAGTATTCCTTATGTGGTGAAGCCAGAGGAAATTACTCCGGGAATTGCGAATTACTATGCCTCTTCTTTCTATGACGGAAGTGAGTATGCAAACTTATTCGTTAAAACACGCGAGGGTCGTCCAATCTTCATTAAAGGAAACAAAGAACACGGAATCGGTGGCGGTGCTGTTTCTTCAAGAATCAATGCTTCGGTATTGGGTCTTTATGACAGCGCGCGTATTCAAGGACCTTTGAAAGGTGGTGCAACCACAGATTGGGGTACATTGGATGCTGAAGTGTCAGGTGCTTTAGCAAGTGCTTCTTCCATCCGAATTTTATCGAACACAATTATTAGCCCAAGTACGAAGCGTGCAATCGCTGAGTTCTCGGCAAAATATGTAGGAAAAGTTCAGCACATTCAGTGGGATGCTATTTCATACCAAGGTATGCGTCTAGCTCACAAGAATGTATTAGGTAAGGAAGTTATTCCTTCTATCGATTTTTCTAAAGCAAAGACCATTGTTTCAATTGGAGCTGATTTCTTGGGCACTTGGATGTCTTCGAATTTGTTCCAAGGAGCTTACGCTTCAACACGTCGCCCAGAAGGCGAGTGGATGAGCAAGCACTATCAATTTGAAGCTACCATGTCGTTGACAGGATCGAACGCAGACGTTCGTGTTCCAATTAAACCTTCTCAAGAGGGCGCAGTTGTAGCTGCTTTATACAATGCAATCAAAGGTGGAAACGCTGAAGTTGCAGGAGTAGATTCAGCGCGCATAGCACGCATTGCGGAAGAGTTGAAAGCAAATTCAGGTGAGAGCATTGTTGTTGCAGGAAGCAACAACGTAGATGTTCAATCTATTGTTTGTGCAATCAACAACGAATTGAAAAACTACGGTTCAACTTTGAACGCAGACAAGCCCGTTAATTTCTATCAAGGAGACGATGCAGCAATGGATCGTTTAGTTGCAGAAATGAACAACGGTCAAGTTGGTGCGTTAATCGTTTACGGAACAAATCCGGGATATGCATACGCAGATGCTGCTGGTTTCAAAGCGTCAATGGGTAAGGTTTCTACCGTGATTAGCTTCAACGGTTTTGCAGACGAGACTTCTGCTAAATCTACTTACAATGCTCCTGATCACCATTACCTAGAGTCTTGGAATGATTTAGAGCCAATGGCTGGACGTATTGATTTCGTTCAACCAACAATTACTCCTCTTTACAACACACGCTCGGCTCAAGAGAGTTTGTTGCGTTGGTCGGGTAATTCAGTTTCATACTACGATTACATCAAAGGAACTCATGCAGGTTTGTCTTCTGACTTATTCAACATGAGTATACACAACGGTACTACACACAACGTAACCTTGCCAACTGCAGAGAATGCACCGGTTGTGGTTTCAGTTGCTCCAACTGGAAATGTTGTTGTTGAAGCAGCTCCAGTAGTTGCAGCAGCGGCAGCTATTGCAGCTCCGGTAATTGCAGCATCACCTGTAACCTATGATTTGGCTTCTGCTTTATCGAACGCAAGTTCAATGGCTACAGGAGAATGGGAAGTGAGCTTGTATCAAAAAGTTACGATCGGTGCTGGTGATTATGCCAACAACCCAGTACTTCAAGAGACTCCAGACCCGATTACTAAAGTAACTTGGGACAACTATGTGACTATGTCACCAACGGATGT
Organism: Flavobacteriales bacterium; assembly: GCA_947452685.1. Taxonomy (GTDB): domain Bacteria; phylum Bacteroidota; class Bacteroidia; order Flavobacteriales_D; family Sanyastnellaceae; genus CAIZGX01. Next base: position 17,230 of record CANGEF010000008.1, read on the forward strand.
GAAGCGTTTGAATTTGAATTCATATATCGCACAGGATGATCCTGCTTCTGTTGTGAAAGTAACCATCAATGGAAAAACAGTAACTCTTCCAGTATGTCCAGCTCCAGGTCAAAAGCCAGGAACCATTGGAATTGCTTTGGGTTATGGCCGTGGTGCAAACAACGAGAAAATCGGTAAAGCGGCATATCAAACGGCTGCGAATGGTGAGTATGAGTTAAATGAAAACGGAACGCCAAAGACAATAGGTCAGAACGCCTTCCAATTCGTTTCAACATCTACTACTCGTCAATACATTGGAACTGCAACGATAGAAGTTACAGGAGACACTTATGAATTGGCTTCAACACAACTTCACAACACCGTAATGGGTCGTGATTCTGTTGTGAAGGAAACGGTTCTAGGAAAATACTTGGCAGAGAAGGAAGCGGAGAAAGGTACGGCTTCATGGAATTTAGTACCAACCTTACCTGTTCACGAAGACGTGAATGGCGATGGTAAGATTACTCCTGCTGACCGCAAGCCGGTAAAAGAATTTGATTTGTACAGAGACCATCCTGTAGAAGGGGCTGGACACCGTTGGGGATTGACCATTGATTTGTCTTCTTGTATCGGTTGCGGTTCTTGTATCACAGCTTGTCACACAGAGAACAACGTTCCTGTTGTAGGTAAAGACGAAGTTCGTCGTCACCGCGACATGCACTGGATGCGTATTGACCGTTATTTCTCTTCAGAGTATCAACCAATTGATTTGGCTCAGACGCTTGAGAAGACAGAAGAAGCAACAGGAAAAGGTGCAATTGGTGCTTACCGCGAAATGGAGAATCCAGAGGAGAATCCACGCACGGTTCACATGCCAATGATGTGTCAGCATTGTAACCACGCTCCTTGCGAAACTGTTTGTCCGGTTGCTGCAACTACACACAGCAATGAAGGATTGAACAACATGGCTTACAACCGTTGCATTGGTACTCGTTACTGCGCAAACAACTGTCCATATAAAGTTCGTCGTTTCAACTGGTTCAACTACGTAACAAACGATAAGTTTGCGAACTTCAATCCATCACAAGATGAGAGTCTTCGTTGGGTGTTGAATCCAGACGTTACAGTTCGTACACGTGGTGTAATGGAGAAATGTAGCATGTGCCAACAACGTATCCAAGCGGGTAAGTTGCAAGCGAAGAAAGATGGTACTCCAGTTCAAGATGGATCAATCGTTACAGCATGTGCTGAGGCTTGTCCAACACACGCAATTGTATTTGGAGATTTGAATGATACGAAATCTGAGAACACAGAGCGTTCTAAGAACAACCGTTCATACCATTCATTGGAAGAAGTTGGAATTCAACCAAACGTATTCTATATGACAAAAGTTAGAAACCTTGAAGAAACTGAAGCATAAGCCATGATAAAAGAAGCAGCTATTCGCAAACCCCTTATTCTTGGACACAAGACTTACCATGACATCACGAATGATGTTGTTGGTCCAATTGAAGGCAAAGCTCCGCGCCAGTGGAAAATTGCTATCTCTATTGCAGCGGTTATTGCGTTGTATGGAGTAGGGTCTATCATGTACCTGGTAGGTACAGGAATTGGAGCCTGGGGATTGAACAAGACCGTTGGTTGGTCATGGGATATCACCAACTTCGTATGGTGGGTAGGTATTGGTCACGCAGGAACTTTGATTTCTGCGGTATTGTTACTTTTCCGTCAACGTTGGAGAATGGCCATTAACCGTTCTGCCGAGGCGATGACGATTTTTGCGGTATTGATGGCTGCTATATTTCCGGTATTCCACATGGGTCGTGTATGGCAGGCATACTGGACACTTCCATTGCCTAACCAATTCGGATCTCTTTGGCCGAACTTTAACTCGGCTTTGATGTGGGACGTATTCGCGATCTCGACTTACTTCTCTGTATCGTTGGTTTTCTGGTATATCGGATTGATTCCTGACTTCGCGACCATTCGCGACCGTATGGTTAAGCCACGTGCGAAGAAGATTTACGGAATTCTTTCTTTCGGATGGTCAGGACGTGCGAAGCACTGGACTCGTTTCGAGGAGGTTTCTTTGGTTCTTGCTGGTATTGCTACTCCACTTGTATTCTCTGTTCACTCGATTGTATCGATGGACTTTGCAACTTCTGTTGTTCCAGGATGGCATGCAACAATCTTCCCTCCGTATTTCGTATCCGGAGCTGTATTCTCAGGATTCGCAATGGTATTGACTCTTTTGTTGATCATGAGAAAAACCATGCGTTTGGAAGCATACATCAACATGGCGCACATTGAGTACATGAACATTGTAATCATTGTAACTGGATCTATTGTAGGTGTGGCTTACTTGACTGAGTTGTTCATCTCTTGGTACAGTGGTGTTGAATACGAATCATACGCCTTCATCAACCGTTTCTCTGGTCCTTACAGCTGGGCTTATTGGATGATGATGACGTGTAACGTAATCTCTCCACAATTGTTCTGGTTCAAGAAAATTAGAACAAGTTTAACTGCTACATTCTTGTTGTCTATTGTAGTAAACATTGGTATGTGGTTCGAGCGTTTTGTAATCATTGTGACTTCTATTCACCGTGACTACACACCAGGAGCATGGGGTGAGTTCCACCCAAGTGTTACAGATATTGGAATGTTCGTGGGAACTATCGGAATCTTCTTCACGTTGTTCCTGTTGTTCGCGCGTTACTTCCCTGTATTGGCTTTGAACGAATTGAAGACGATCTTAAAAGTTTCTGGCGAAAGCTACAAGAACTCAGACAAACATTAAAAACTGAACGATTAAGGCAATGGCAAATAAAGTATTTCACGTGATGTACGACGACGACCAAAAGTTGTTAGATGCAGCTACGGCGTTGGTAAAACAAGGAATACAGGTGAAAGATGTGTTTTCTCCTTTCCCTGTGCACGGACTAGATCCAATTATTGGAGTTAAGCGCACGCGCTTGGCAATTGCATCGTTCATGTATGCAACTACCGGAACATTATTGGCAATTTTAGGAACATGGTATTTCATGATTCATGATTGGCCTATGAATATTGGTGGAAAACCAAACTTTACTTGGATAGAAAATGCTCCGGCATTTGTTCCTGTGATGTTTGAATTTTCTGTTTTCTGCGGAGCTCACGGAATGGCAATAACTTATTTGTTGCGCAACGGAACGCTTCCAGGAATGCCAGCCTCTAATCCAGATCCAAGAACTACAGACGATAAGTTTGTAATGGAAATTGTTACAGAAGATAATCACGCATTCTCTGTATCTGATTTGGAAGAAAAAATACGTGCAACTGAAGTTTTTGAATTAAGCATAAAGGACTGTTAAGATGAAGCGTCCCCTACTAAACACATTTTCGGCTATCACAGTAGCAATTGCATTTGCTTCTTGTGGTGTAGACACGAATTCACCTGGTGTGGAATACATGCCAGATATGTATCGCTCTCCAGCTTTGGAAGCATACGTTGATTACGGATCAAACAAGCACATGGATTGGACGCAGAGTCAGAAAGACGAAGCGGGAGTTCAATCTGTGTTATCGCGTGTACCTGCGAAAGGTAGCATTGCCTATGCTGGTGAAAACGCAATATTCGGAATGCCTTATGCATTGCCAAATGATACAACAGGCTACTCAAGAGCAGCTCGTGAAATTCATTCTCCTTTGCTAGCGAGTAAGGTTAATATTGAAGAAGGAAAGCGTTTGTTCATGATCTTCTGTCAACATTGCCACGGTAAGGAAGGGCACGGAGACGGGGCTATTTCAAAGAATGGCTTAATCGCGGGTATTCCTGATTATTCGACTAAATTGAAAGATTTGGAAGAAGGAAAGATGTACCACACTCTTCAATACGGAAAAGGCTTGATGGGGTCTCATGCTTCACAATTGAATCAAAAAGAACGTTGGCAGATTTTGGAGTGGGTGAAGTGTCTTCAAAAAGGCATTACCGCGCCAGAGTATGATGCGAAAGATATGTTAAAGGTTGCTGCAGAAGCAGCGGCAGATTCAACAAAATAATAAGAACTAGAAGGGAAAACGTATGTCACAGGATAAATTACAATTCCAATTTCCGTCACAAACAAAAATGTGGACGACGGCATTGATGGCCATTGGTGGAGTATCTGCTCTGCTAGGGTGGTTTGCTGATAAAACTGAGCATCACCAATATTGGTGGGCAATGTTGTTAATCAGCGGGTTTTTCTTCTTTGCTATTGCATTGGGAATTTTATTTTTCTATTCGTTACAGTATGCTGCAGAAGTAGCTTGGTCTGCTTTATTGAAGCGCTTGTTTGAGGCAATTTTCTCCTACATACCTTATGGTTTGGGAGTCATTGTTATTGTATTATTGGTTGGACAATTTCATGGACATCACTTGTACCATTGGATGGATTCTTCAGTGTATGATCCTGCGAGTGAAAACTACGACGAAGTGATTGCTGGAAAACATGCGTTTTTCACTCCTTGGTTCTTCTGGTTAAGAGTTGTGGCCTATGCTGCTGTATTTGTTGGATTTGCGCGCTATTTCCGCAAATGGTCGTTGCAAGAAGATGCAATTGGAGGAACAGAGATTCACTTTAAAATGTATAAGAAAGGTGCGACGTTCTTGGTATTGTTCGCAGTATTTTCCTCAACCATGGCTTGGGATTGGTTAATGTCAATTGACACGCACTGGTACAGCACCATGTACGGATGGTACATCTTTGCAGGAATGTGGGTAACAGCTATGACAATGGCTACGTTGATCCTAGTTTGGTTGCGTGGAAAAGGTTATTATGCCATGATGACCGAATCGCACATTCACGATATGGGAAAATGGATGTTCGCCATTTCTATGTTGTGGAGCTACTTGTGGTTCTGTCAGTATATGTTAATTTGGTATTCAGATATTCCAGAGGAAATCACCTATTTCAAAGAGCGTTATGACCATTACATGATTGCAATGTGGGTAATTTTCTTTGTGAATTTTGCGGTGCCATTCTATACATTGATTGCTCGTGATGCCAAGCGTAACACCAAGTACTTAACAAGAGTGGGTGTTATCATCTTAATTGGTCACGCTGCTGATTTGTATTTAGCTGTTATTCCTGGAACTATTCACGGACATTTGTTATGGGGATTTGGTGAAGGTCACCACGCTAGCTTTGGATGGTGGTTTGAAATCGGAATGATCCTCGGATTTTTAGGGTTGTTCTTGCGTGTGGTATTAACCACATTAACCAAGGCACCTCTTGTTCCGAAGAACCATCCTTTCCTACAAGAAAGCGAAAATCATCACATTTAATTGAAGCGTAAGATAAAAAGATAGTCAAATGAAACTACTAATTCTTTTAGTTATCGTACTTGCAATCATTGCCATAGCGCAATTGACAAAAGTATATGAATTGAGCCGTTCGTTAAGAAAGAACAAGGAAGAGGATATCTCTGCGGCCGACAATAAACTGAATGCTAACTTGATGTTGGTGTGGATGTTTTTATTCTTCGTAGGTACTGTGTTCTTATACGTAAGATACGGTGAATACCTTCCGGTATCGGCTTCTGCACACGGTGTTGATGTAGATCAACTGATGAAGGTGAACATTTGGTTAATAACCATTGTGTTCTTCATCGTGAATTTCTTCCTGTTTTTCTTTGCCTGGAAATACCAGTTCAAGAAAGGAAGAAAGGCAAGATTCTTTGCGCATGACAACCGTTTAGAAATGCTTTGGACCTTGGTTCCAGGAGTAGTTCTGGCGTTCATTATCGTGTACGGCTTGATAACTTGGAACAAAATTACTGGTCCAGCTTCTGCAGATGCGATTCAAATTGAAGTATACAGCCGACAATTCGACTGGACTGCACGTTACCCTGGTGAAAATAAAACCTTTGGTTCTGCAAGTTACAATTTGATTAGCACTTCGAATCCTTTGGGTTTAGTTACCGCGGACGGAATTCGTGCAAAACTGGATGAGTTGGATGCGCAAATTGAAAATGTTGAGCACCAATTGGAAGAAAATAAATTGATGCCTTTATTGCCTGAGAGTTATGTGGCAACTTTGGAAGACAAGGTTAGTCGCTTAAAGCGTCACAAGCAACGTATTGCTGACATTGATGAAAACAGCGTGAATGGATTAAGCACGTGGGAAGCAGGAAATGATGACCGATTGGTTAAAGGTGAAATGCACATTCCGGTGAATAAGGAAGTTGAACTGATTTTCCGTTCTCAAGATGTTATTCACTCGGCTTATTTGCCTCACTTCCGTGCACAGATGAACTGTGTGCCTGGAGTTGCTACTCGTTTGAAAATGACTCCTACAGTGACTACCGCCGAGATGCGTAAAATCACTGGTAACGATGCATTCAATTACATTCTCCTTTGTAACAAGGTTTGCGGTGCAGCTCACTTCAACATGCAAATGAAAGTTATTGTTGAAAGTGAAGCGGATTACAATGCTTGGGTAGCCAAACAAAAAATGTTTAAAGCCCCTGAAGTGAAAGAAGTAGCTGATTCAACGTTGGCAAACGAACCTAAAAAAGACACTGTAGCCACAGCAATGGGCACAAAATAAAAAAGATAATCATGGAAGCAACTGAAAATACGCACCCACAAGACCACGGTCATCACCATCACAAAGAGAGCTTCATATCGAAGTATGTGTTCTCGATGGATCATAAAATGATTTCGAAGCAGTTCTTGGTTACAGCAATTGTAATGGGAATTGTAGCCGTAATGTTATCGATTTTCTTCCGTCTTCAATTGGGATGGCCAGGAGAGAAGTTTCAGATATTAAATGCATTTCTTGGTGACAAGTGGGCACCAGATGGAATCTTAGACCGTAACGCTTATTTAGCTATGGTAACGATTCACGGAACAATCATGGTATTCTTCGTTTTAACCGGAGGGTTATCTGGAACGTTCGCGAACTTACTTATTCCACTTCAAATTGGAGCACGTGATATGGCTTCAGGTTTTTTGAACATGTTGTCCTATTGGTTTTTTGCGGTATCTAGCTTAATCATGTTGGCTTCTTTGTTTGTTGAAGGCGGAGCGGCTTCAGGTGGTTGGACAATCTACCCACCACTTTCAGCATTGCCACAAGCGATGCCTGGATCAGGAATGGGAATGACTCTTTGGTTAATTTCGATGGTATTGTTCGTAGCCTCTTCACTTTTAGGTGGTCTGAACTACGTTGTAACCATTATTAACCTTCGTACAAAAGGAATGAAGATGACTCGTCTTCCACTTACAGTATGGGCGTTATTCGTTACTGCAATCTTAGGTATTCTTTCTTTCCCTGTATTGGTTTCTGCAGTTGTTCTTCTTTTGATGGACAGAAGCATGGGAACAGCGTTCTATTTGTCTGATATCTACATTCAAGGGGAAGCATTGGACGTAACAGGTGGATCTCCATTGTTGTTCCAACACTTATTCTGGTTCTTAGGGCACCCTGAGGTATACATCGTATTGTTGCCAGCATTGGGTATCTCTTCGGAAGTTATTTCTACCAACTCAAGAAAGCCAATCTTCGGATACAAGGCTATGATTGGTTCAATCTTGGCGATCGGATTCTTATCGTTCATCGTATGGGGTCACCACATGTACATCACAGGAATGAATCCATTCCTAGGATCTGTATTCGTATTTACGACGTTGTTGATTGCGATTCCTTCAGCGGTTAAGGCTTTCAACTATATCACAACATTGTGGCAAGGAAATGTACGTTTCACTCCAGCCATGTTATTCAGTGTTGGTTTGGTAAGTACATTCGTTACGGGTGGTTTAACAGGTATCATCTTGGCTGACTCGGCGTTAGATGTGAATGTTCACGATACTTATTTCGTAGTGGCTCACTTCCACATTGTAATGGGTATGTCGGCTATCTTTGGAATGTTCGCGGGTGTTTACCATTGGTTCCCTAAGATGTATGGAAGAATGTTGAATACTAAATTGGGATACGCTCACTTCTGGTTAACCTTGGTTTGCGGATTCGGAGTATTCTTCCCCATGCACTTCATTGGTATGGCAGGTGCGCCTCGTCGTTATTATAGCTATTCAGAATTTGAATTCTTAGATTGGGTTATGGATTTGAATCCATACATCAGCACATTCGCTATCGTGGGTGGTGCAGCTCAAATCTTATTCTTGGTAAACTTCTTCCACAGTATTTTCTACGGACAGAAGGCTTCTCAAAACCCATGGCAGTCGAATACGTTGGAATGGACGACTCCAGTTCAGCACGTTCACGGAAACTGGCCAGGTGCGCTTCCAGAAGTTCACCGTTGGGCTTACGATTATTCGAACCCAGAGCACGAAGAGGATTTCGTACCTCAGGTTGTTCCAATGAAACCGGGAGAACACGCTCATTAATGAACGACTTCAATAAAACTAAAAATCCGTATCTTAGAACGATGCGGATTTTTTTTGTTACATTGTTTTGCTCAATGACCTTTTTTACGAAGGCTCAACCTGTCAATCTTAAAGACTCGTTCAAGGGAGTGTTTGAAAGTAAGCCTACTGTAACAGCCAAGTGGGACACGTGGGGAACATTTATCGGTGGCAGAACGTTCAATACACAAGCGCTGAAAGCAGGAGCGGAGTTCAATGAAAAGCTTGTTTTGGGTTTTGGATACAATTGGCTTTCGAATGGGGTTTACCTAAGCGCTTTAGATCGTGGTATTAACCAGCAATGCTCGTTCGAACTGCATTATTTTGGCCCCTATGCAGAATTCGACTTTTTTAAAAGTGGACATTGGAGAGGAACACTTCCCATTCAGTTGGGTATAGGGAATAGTTTTTTGAAGTACTACGATTCAGAGGGCAGTCGTGTGATAATCAAAAAAGAACAGGTGATTCTGTATGAACCCGCCATGAGCTTCAGTTACGACATAGCTAACTTGTTTGAAGTCGGTGCTGGTTTCGGTTATAGAATTATGCTCAAGAACAACAACTCAATTGATCAACCCTTAACTTCACCCAACTTTGTGGTGCGCTTAAGTTTGAATCCTTACGGTTGGGCTGAATTGTTTCACCTAGATGAACTTGGGAAAAGAATAATGAAATCTAATTAGAAAATTATGAGTGAAGATTTCGATATAAGAGACGAGGCTGAGGGCACAACCGATAAGGATTTAGAGCGTGTACTGAGACCCAAATCGTTTGAAGATTTTACGGGGCAAAGGCAAGTGTTGGAGAACCTTCAAATCTTTGTTCAAGCTGCAAAATTACGCGGTGAGTCATTGGATCACGTGTTGCTTCACGGTCCTCCGGGATTGGGTAAGACAACCTTAGCCTATATTGTTTCTTTGGAGATGGGTGTGGGTATTAAAACCACATCTGGTCCTGTATTGGACAAGCCTGCCGACCTAGCAGGATTGCTAACCAACCTCGAGGCGAACGATGTTTTATTTATAGATGAAATTCACAGATTAAGTCCAGTTGTAGAAGAATACCTCTACAGCGCCATGGAAGATTTCTGTATTGACTTGGTCATTGATACCGGACCGAACGCTCGTTCGGTTCAGATAAATTTGAATCCGTTTACACTTGTGGGCGCAACCACGCGAAGCGGATTGCTGACCGCACCATTGCGGGCGCGTTTCGGAATTAATGCCAGACTTTCTTATTACGATTCGAAGACATTGACAGATATTGTTGAACGTAGCTCGGCAATTTTAAAAATTCCAATCACACCAGATGCTGCTTATGAGATAGCACGTAGAAGCCGCGGTACGCCTCGTATTGCGAATGCGTTGCTTCGTCGTGTTCGTGACTTTGCGCAGATTAAGGGCGATGGAACCATTGAGATTAATATTACGCAAATGTCTTTGAATGCCCTGAATGTTGATACGCTTGGGCTTGATGAGATGGACAACAAGATCTTAATGACCATGATGAATAAGTTCAATGGCGGTCCTGTTGGACTTACTACCATTGCCACGGCTGTGGGTGAAGATGCAGGAACCATTGAGGAAGTATACGAGCCTTTCCTCATTCAGGAAGGTTTTTTAACACGCACTCCAAGAGGAAGACAATTGACAGATCTTACCTACAAACATTTGGGGAAGATTAGAAATAATCCTGGCGAACTGTTCTAGTGTCTGCGAAGTCTGAACATACGCGAATTGTTAAGGAAATTGCAAGTCAATTGGGATTTGCTCATTGCGGTATTTCGAAGGCGGAGTTTTTGGAAGACGAAGCTCCGCGCCTAGAGCAATGGCTTAAGCAGAACATGCACGGTGAAATGCGTTACATGGAAGGTCACTTCGATAAGCGCTTAGATCCATCGTTGCTTGTGCCTGGTGCAAAAAGCGTAGTGTCGCTTATGTTCAATTATTATCCGAAGGAAATTCAATCTTCAGATCTTCCTAAGATTTCAAAATACGCTTGGGGCGAGGATTACCACGTTGTGGTGAAAGACAAATTGTTTCAGTTTGTAGATATTATTCGCGAGCGAATAGGGGATGTAAATGGAAGGGTTTTCGTGGATAGTGCTCCTGTGTTAGAGAAAGCATGGGCCGCGAAATCTGGATTGGGTTGGGTTGGAAAGAATAGCAATTTGATTTCAAAACAGAAAGGCTCTTTTTTCTTTTTAGCAGAATTGATTCTCGATTTGAATTTAGATGCAGATACAATAGTGACTGATCATTGCGGAACATGCACAGCCTGCATAGATGCTTGTCCGACAGGTGCTATTGTTGGAGATAAAATCGTAGATGGAAGCAAATGCATTTCTTATTTCACCATTGAATTGAAAGAGAATGTTCCAAGTGAGTGGAAGGAAAAGCTCGATGGTTGGGCATTCGGATGTGACGTTTGTCAAGATGTTTGTCCTTGGAATCGCTTTTCAATTCATCACAACGAGCCTCGTTTTTTTGCAGAACCCGAGCGATTGAATCTTTCAAAAAATGAATGGAAAGAGATGACAGCAGAAACATTTCAAGCGGTATTCGGAAAGACGCCGCTTATGCGTGCTGGCTTAGCGCACATTCAATCGACTATCGCAGATTAATCTTCTTCCGGAAGTGTTTCAGCTACGGTGAAAATTGATCCGGCGACTATGATTAAATCGTTTATCGAACTTGCTGCTTTCGCAGCTTCTAAACCCGAATGAACATTCGGGTAGCAATTTCCCTTCAACATAAAACCAGATGCTTTTGTTTGAAGTTCCTCCTTGGGAAGAGCGCGAGGAATATCGGCTTGTACGAAATAGTATTCCGCTTCTTTCGGAAGAAGCGAAAGAACTTGTGAATGGTCTTTGTCGTTCACCATTCCAATTACCATGTGAAGTTTATGGAAGGAAAGTGTTTTTATTTTTTCAACCAAAAAAGTAATTCCTTCTTCGTTGTGCGCTACTTCAGCTACTGTTAATGGATCCGCGGCAAGAACCTGCCAACGTCCCATCAGGTGTGTGTTTTCAATCACCTGAAGAAATCCTTCAGCTATATTTTCATTCGAAATGGTCCAATTCAATTTTTGAAGTTGAAGTAAAATACCGAATGCTGTTTTTTCATTGAAAAGTTG